>CADDZM010000067.1 GCA_902812345.1 Chloroflexota bacterium
AAATCAGGATTAGCGGTGACAAAAGAAAGCTAAAAGGATGGCGCAGGTAACGGACGAAAGGTTAAAACGCTGGCGGTTGATTCTGGGCGGGCAGCCGGCCGACGGTACCGGCATGTCTCTCACCGGGGACGCTGCTGGAATGGATGCCGCCCTGGAAGCCTTATACAGAGGCGGCGGCGGCGACGACACCGCCAGCTCGAAATCGCGCGGGGGTGGGCTGGGCAATTCCGCGCCTACCGTGGCCCGCTGGCTGGGCGACATTCGCAAGTATTTTCCTTCCAGCGTGGTCCGCGTCATGCAGCAGGATGCCCTCGAACGGCTGAATTTGCGGCAGATGTTGCTTGAGCCGGAAATGCTGGAAGCGGTCGAACCGGACGTGCACCTGGTAGCGAATTTGCTGGCCCTTAACAGCGTCTTACCGGCCCGGACCAGGGATACCGCCCGGCAGGTCGTGCGAAAAGTGGTCGAGGAAATCGAACGTAAGCTGGCGAACCAAATCCGCCAGGCTATTCAGGGTTCTCTCAACCGGGCCGTCCGCAACCGCCGCCCTCATCACAACGAGATTGACTGGCATCGCACCATCCAGGCCAACCTTAAAAATTACCAGCCTGATTACCACAGCATCATCCCTGAAACCCTGGTCGGTTACGGGCATAAGCGGGCGGCCCTACGTGATATCATTCTGTGCGTGGACCAGAGCGGCTCGATGGCAAGTTCGGTCGTTTACGCCGGGATTTTCGGGGCGGTGATGGCCTCGCTGCCAAGTATCCGCACCCGGGTGGTCGTCTTCGATACAGCAGTGGTGGACCTGACCGACGATTTGACCGACCCGGTGGAACTTCTTTTCGGCACCCAACTCGGCGGCGGCACCGACATTAACCGCGCCCTGGCTTATTGTGAAGGTCTGGTGCAGCGGCCCCAGGATACTATTCTCATTCTCATCAGCGATTTATATGAAGGGGGCAACCGCACCGAGATGCTCAAACGGGCCGCCACGCTGGCCGGGTCGGGCGTGAAGATGGTGGCCCTGCTGGCCCTTAGCGATGACGGCGCGCCCGGTTACGACCACACCACGGCAGCAGCCCTGGCCGAATTTGGCGTACCGGCCTTTGCCTGTACCCCCGACCTTTTCCCCGACCTGATGGCCGCCGCTATAGGGCAGCAAGACCTGAATTTGTGGGCGGCTTCCAACGATATAAAGACCGCCGCGACAATGGGCGAAAATAGTTTTTAAGGTTTTAAGCGAAAGTTTTAATAAAGGAGGTTATATGAGCCAGCTTGAAGAAAAAGGCCCGCAGGGGTCCACCAGGAACCCTGCCGCCAGCAACAAGAAGTCCAAAGGGTTCACAGACGACGAACGCGCCGCGATGAAGGCGCGCGCCAAAGAGCTGAAGGCCGAAGAACGCGCCAGCCTGGACCGGGCGGCCGGGGAAAGGGATTTGTTAGAAAAAATTGCCGAGATGGCGGAACCGGACCGCACTATGGCAACACGGCTCCATAAAATCATCCTCACTGCCGCGCCGGACCTCTCGCCTAAAACCTGGTACGGTATGCCCGCCTATGCCAGGGACGGTAAAATTGTCTGTTTCTTCCAGACCGCCCAGAAGTTCAACTCGCGCTACGCCACGCTCGGCTTCAATGATTCGGCCCACCTTGACGAAGGCAACATGTGGCCGGCCTCATATGCGCTGCTGAAGTTGACCGCCGCCGATGAGGAGCGGATAAGCGCGCTGGTGAAGAAAGCGGTAAATTAACTTACACCGAATAATAGGAGATATGCCTTATGAAGTTAAAAAAAATAGATCACATAGGGATAGTTGTAAACGATCTGGCTGCCGCTAAAGCCTTTTTTCTTGATTTGGGCCTTGAAGTGGACGGGGAAGCAGAAATGGAGGGCGAGTGGGTTGACCAGGTAGTTGGATTTAAGGGGGTTAAATCAGCAATTTCAGTATTGCGGGCGCCAGACGGTGGGGCAAATATAGAGCTAATCAAGTATTATAAGCCCTTAGATGAGCGAGAAATCCAGCAACCTTTTCCAAATACCCCCGGTATTCGGAATATTGCCTTTGAGGTTGATGATATTGAAGCTGTTGTCGCCAGGTTGAATGAGAAAGGCTACTATACCCTGGGGGAGGTTCCCCAGTATGAAGATATTTATAAGTTATGCTATATTCACGGGCCAGAGGGAATTATTATAATGCTGGCCGAGGCTCTCAAATAAATTAACAAGATTATCGGTTCAATCTGCTAAAAATAAGGCCGCTTTCACCAATTTTTGGAAGAATCTCAAAGACCGCTTTCTTTAGAAAGATACCACCGCTAAGGGCTAAAAAGCGGGGTTATTAAGTTTTGAATTGTGTTTGTTAGAATTAGAAAAGGAGTGATATTATGTTCAAACCGACCGGGGCATTTAGCGGTTTTTCAGTGGACGACCTCGGCAAAGCCAGGGAATTTTATTCGCAGACGCTTGGCCTGGAAGTGAGCGACCAGGGCGTGGGCCTCGGCCTTCATTTGCCCGGCGGGACCATGGTATTCATCTATTCCAAAGGACCGGCCCACCAACCGGCTACTTACACCATCCTGAATTTGCAAGTCGCGGACGTGGACGCTGCCGTGGACGAGTTGACCGGGCGGGGCGTGGAGTTCCAGAAGTACCCCGGCGCCTACCAGAACGAAAAAGGCATTCAGCGCGGGCAGGGTCCGGCTATCGCCTGGTTTACCGACCCGGCGGGCAATATTCTTTCAGCTATCGAGGAATAGCCCATGCCTTACGAACAGGAATATATCGAAATACGCGGGGCGCGGGAAAATAACCTTAAAGACGTTACTTTGCGCCTACCCAAGCGCAAGATAACCATCTTTACCGGTGTATCCGGTTCCGGCAAGTCTTCGGTGGTCTTTGATACGATTGCCAACGAAGCTCAACGGCTGTTGTTTGAAAACTTTAGCATGTTCGTGCGTAACTTCCTGCCCCATTATCCCCAACCGGACGCGGAAGGCCTCGAAAACTTGAGCATGGCCGTCCTGGTGGACCAGAAACGGCTCGGCGGCGGTTCAAGCTCGACGGTCGGGACCGTGACTGATATTTCCTCGGCCTTGCGGCTACTTTTCTCCCGGCTGGGCAAGCCTTACGTGGGCTATACAAACGCCTTTTCGTTTAACGACCCGCAGGGAATGTGTCCGGAGTGCGGCGGGATTGGCAAGAAAATCGGCATTGACACCGCCGCCCTGGTTGACATGACCAAATCCCTCAACGAGGGCGCGGTGATTGCCCCTGGTCTGGCCGGGTGGGAACGCGAGAGCGCCGCCCGCTCCGGCCTGTTCGACAACGACAAAAAGCTGGCCGATTTCACGGACAAAGAACTTGATTTGCTGCTAAACGGCGAGGCCGTCAAGTACAAGCTCGCGGTTGGCGGCAAAGAGATGAACGCTACCCACGAAGGGGTGGCCGTAAAGTTCCGCCGCAAGTACATTACCCGCGACATCAAGACCCTGGCCGACCGCACTCGCGCCCAGGTCGAGCCGTTCTTGAAAATGGGGCCGTGCCCGCTTTGCAAAGGGGCCAGGCTGAGCCAGGCCGCCCTTAACTGCCGGATTAACGGTTACAATATCGCCGACCTTTCGAACATGGAAGTGGGCGACCTGGTCGCCGTCCTCAAAACTTTTAACGACCCCGCCGCCGGTCCGGTGATAAAAACGCTCATCGAGCGGCTGCAACACCTGGTCGAAATCGGCCTGGAATATTTGAGTCTCAGCCGCGAGACCGACAGCCTTTCGGGCGGCGAGTCGCAGCGCGTCAAGATGGTCAAGCATCTTAACGGCAGCCTGGTGGACGTGATGTACATCTTCGATGAGCCGAGCGTGGGCCTCCATCCCCGCGATGTCCACCGCATGAACGAACTGCTGGTCAAGTTGCGCGACAAAGGCAACACTGTTATCGTGGTCGAACACGACCCGGACGTTATCAAAGGGGCCGACCACATCGTGGATATGGGGCCAAAGGCCGGGAGCGAAGGCGGCGAAGTGGTCTACGAGGGCAGTTACGCCGGGCTGCTAAGAGCCGATACCCTGACCGGGACGCACTTGCGCCAGGCTATGCCCATCAAGGAAAGTTTCCGCAAAGCAACCGGCAGCCTGCCTATCACGGAGGCCAGGGCCAACAACCTTAAAAACGTGAGCGTGAATATCCCGACCGGTATCCTGACGGCTATCACGGGCGTGGCCGGGTCAGGCAAAAGCACCCTTATCAATGAAGCCTTTTTGCCCCGCCATCCCCAGGCGGTCGTGATTGACCAGTCGGCTATCGGGGTGTCGTCACGCTCTAACCCGGCCACCTACACCGGCATCATGGACGACGTGCGCAAGGTCTTCGCGGCGGCTAACAAGACCGACCCCGGCCTGTTCAGCTTTAACTCGAAAGGAGCCTGCCCGAACTGCCAGGGTTCCGGCGTGACCTATACCGACCTCGGCTTTTTAGAAGGGGTCAAGCTGCCCTGTGACGTTTGCGGCGGCAAGCGATTCAAGGACGAGGTGCTGGCCTACCATTATCACGGCAAGAATATCGCCGAAGTGCTGGCGATGACCATCCGGCAAGCCCTTGATTTCTTTAATCTCAAAGAGGTGCTGCCAAAACTCCAGGCCATGAGCGATGTCGGCCTCGATTACCTGACGCTCGGCCAGCCTCTCAGCACTTTATCCGGCGGCGAGTGCCAGCGCATCAAGCTGTCGAGCGAACTGCCGAAAAAGGGCAGCATCTATGTCATGGACGAGCCGACCACCGGGCTGCACATGTCGGATATTGGCCGCTTGCTGGCTATCATGAACCGGTTGGTGGACGGCGGCAACACCGTGATTGTTATCGAGCATAACCTGGATGTGATTCGCAACGCCGACTGGATTATTGATATGGGGCCGGAAGGCGGCCACCGGGGCGGCGAGATTATCTTTGAAGGCACGCCCCGCCAACTGCTCGACGCGCCCCAGTCGCTCACCAGCCGTTATTTGCGGTAAAAGCCTGTAAGTGGTAAGCCACTTAAAGTTGTGGGAGGGAATTGTATTTGTGGGAGGGAATTGTATTTGTGGGAGGGAATTGTATTCCCGATCAAGGCAGAACCAATCGGGAATATAATTCCCTCCCACAGGGGAATATTTACAAAAATCTTTAATAAGCAGGAGAAAAGATGAACCAGGCCATTGATTCTCACGCAATCCCTGAAATAGCGCCCGACCAGCCCGGTGACGCCTGGTTGTTCGGCTGGGACGCCACACCTGGCATTGTTTCGGTCTGGGCCGAGCGCAACGGGCAGGCTTTGGTCTGGCAGCGACTGGACGGCCGGGTGGTTTGCGCGGCGGCCCGGTTCCGGCCCTGGCTCTACGCCGCGACCCTGGCCGACCTCGCGCACCTGGGGACCAGCCTTGTCCCGGTCGAAAATCCGCTTGACCCCGACCTCAACGGCAAGCCGGCTTTTACATACCGGGAGATGCCGGGCGGGCCGCGCTCCTTTCGCTTTTTAGTGTCGTCCGCCGACGGGCGCACCCTGGAACGCGAAATTTTGAAGGGCGCTAAACGCCGCCTGGGCAAAGAGGTCGCCAATCTCAACGAACTGGGCGACGATTACTACCGGGTCGGGCCGAACGAGCAATACCTGATGGCGACCGGGCGGGTCTTCTTTCGCGGCCTCCTTTATACCCAAATTCACCGCCTCCAATTCGACCTTGAAACTACCTCGCTCAGTCCCAAACACGGCCGCATTTTTATGGTAGCGGTCCACGACTCAAAAGGGCTGGCAAAAGTCCTGGAAGCCCCGGCGGCCAAAGATGAAGCCCGCCTGATTCGTGATTTGTGCGAACTTATCCGGGAGCGTGACCCCGACGTTATCGAGAATCACAACCTGTTCGGCTTTGACCTGCCTTTCCTGGAAGAACGGGCCAGGGCGCTCGGTGTGCCGCTCGAACTTGGCCGCAAAGAGGGGCCGCCGCGCCTGGAAAGTTATAAAGAGCCGCTGGCTTTCCGCCGGGCGCGCCGTACCCGCTACAGCCTGGCCGGGCGCGAACTAATTGACACCCTCGATGCCGTCTTAAAGCACGATTTCTCGGCCCGCGACATGCCCGGTCACGGTTTGAAAGCGGCGGCGCGTTACTTCGGGGTAGCCGCCCCCGACCGCACTTACCTTGAAGGCTCGAAAATCTACCAGACCTACCGCACCGACCCCCGGACCGTCCGGCGCTACGCCTTTGATGATGTCCTGGAAGTGGACGGCATTTCGCAGCGCCTGATGGGGGCCGCCTTTGCCCTGGCGGGAATGGCTCCCCGGCCTTACGGGCGTGTGGCGGCGGCAGGGCCGGCCATGGGCATCCTCGAACCGATGCTGATTCGGGCTTACCTGCGGGCCGGGGTAGCTCTGCCCTGTTACCCGGTCGGCGAAAGGGCTGAGCTTGGCCCTCACGCGGGCGGGGCGGCTTATCTTTACCAGGGCGGGGTAGCCCGCCAGGTCGTCAAAGCTGATATTGCTTCGATGTATCCCTCGATTATGCGGACCTTCAAGGTTGGGCCAAAGTCGGACCGCCTGGGCGTGCTGCTCTATCTAATCAGCCGCCTGACCGATTTGCGCCTCGAACACAAAGCCGCCGCCCGCACCACCCCGGCCAATTCGCCCGAAAACTTCCACCACCAGGCGACCCAGGCCGCCATGAAAATCATCATCAATTCGGGTTACGGCTATCTTGGCGCGGGTTCGATGGCTCTCTTTTCAGACTTGCGGGCCGCCAATGAAGTGACCGGGCGGGGCCGGGCTATTCTCGAACAACTGGTAAACACTTTGCGCGAGGACGGCATGGGGCTGCTTGAGGCCGACACCGATGGCGTTTACTTCGCGGCCCCCGGCGGTTGGACCGAGGCCGAGGAACGCGCTTATGTGGCGAAGGTGGCCCGGACCTTGCCCGACGGCCTCCGGTTGGAATACGAAGGCCGCTACCGGGCCATGCTCAACCACGAAGTGAAAAACTATGCCCTCCTGACCTACGATGACCGGGTGTTTTTGCGGGGAGTGGCCTTCCGGTCGGTCCGGGCCGAGCAGTTCGGGGTGGATTTTTTGCAAAAGGCGGTCTATTGCACCCTTACCGGCGACGTGGCAGGCCTGCACGACCTTTACCGGCAAACCCTGGCCGCTTTACGCGAGCGCCGCTACCGCAATTTTGAAATGACCACCCTGGCCCGCCTTGCCAAGACGCCGGAACAGTATTTCAATTCGTCGAGCCGGATGCACGAGGCTCCTTACGAGGCCTTGATTGCGGCGGGCCGGCGTGAGTGGAGGGTCGGCGAGCGTATCCGGTTTTACCGCAACAAAGACGGTCAGCCCGTCTGGTTGAAAGAAGCCGCCGCCGAGGAAGCGGACCAGATGCCTGAAAGCGGCGATGATACCGGCTCTTTTGAGGAGGAGGAGGAAGAGGAAGACCTGTCGCAGGTTGGCTTGAACGCCTCTCCGGCCAGCCCCCGGCAGGGCGGCAGGAAAGCCGATTACGATGTGGAATATTACATCAAAGTGCTGAACACATCTTTTGCCTCACGGCTGCGTAAAGCCTTTTTGAGCGAAGATTACGAGCAAATTTTCCGGCAGAGCGGTCAGCTTGGCCTGTTCGATAAGCCCCTGGAGCAGGTTCAACCCCGTTGGATTGAGGCCGCCCGGTAAACCTGCCCCGCCCGCTTGTCTCCTGTCTCTTATACCAGGTCCGGCAGAGCTATTTCTATCCTCCATAATTGAATGACAAGCAACCATCCCGCAAAGCCAACTTTTAAGAATGCCCGTACCCACCCCCTTGTTACTCTCTTTGGTATGACCCAATAGGCGCGACCTTGTGGCGCAATCCGCCCGGTCTGCAACGGAACTGCTGAAGCTTCAGGGTGTGATTTACCGCACATTTAGTGAAAAAGCCCTTTGCTATAATAAAAAAGCCCCTGACCTTATAATGCTTGTGGCTTTCCAGGGTAAAAACTAATTCCCCAAAATTACCGGAGTAAATAATGCTTAAAGTAAAAAAAATTTCTTATATAAAACTTTTGAATTTATTGGCGGCGGTTTTGCTGGTTTTAACCTTCGCCCTGGGCGGGGTTGCCGGAAAACCAGCTTACGCTGCCACCCCGCGTATCGAGTTATCGGTTAATTCCGGCCCCACCGGGCGCATACTCACTATTCGCGGCTACAACCAGCAAGAAAACCTGGGCTATAACTATGGGTACCTGGCCTTCGAGGATGATGATCCCGAAAGTACTTTACCGCCCTACCTGGTCTTTGGGGCAGCCTCAATTAAAAGGGATGGCACCTTTACCTGGCAAGGCCCGCTCCCCAGGGCCGGGATTTACGAAGGTATAGGCGGCTCAGAGAATTACCAGGTTCGAACGGGTTTAATGGAAATTTCCTTTTTCCAGTTTAACGGTTTTTCGGGTGGAAAAGCTGATTATTACGTAACTGATAACTCGGACGGCCCTTTTGTTGACACTACAAACGACCCGGTTTACCAGATGGACCGCCTCTGGCAGCGTACCGACCAGTTAATAGCCGACGGAGGGGTGAGCCGGAGCTGGCTGTGGGGTCCGCACGACACCGGCAACGGCTTTACCAGCCTGCTCGAACCCTACGCCGAGGCTCCTCACGGCTGGCGGCTGGTCACTTACTACGACAAATCCCGCATGGAAGTGACCCATCCCGAAGCGCAGACCGAAAATAACCCTTACTATGTCACTAACGGCTTGCTCGTGAAAGAAATGGTCACAGGCCAACTCCAACTGGGCGACAACACTTTCCGGAGTACCACCCCTGCCCAGATCCCTGCGGCGGGCGACTTTTCGGCAGATAACCAGAGCCCGCCCTTTGCCGCCTTTGCCGGTGTCTTAAATTGGAATAATTATAAAGACGGCGACCAAATCCGGCGAAACCTGGATGCTGACGGCTCCACCTACAGCAACAACGCCCTGCCAAACTACAACGTAACTGCCGGGCATCTTGTCAAAGAGACCAACCATTTTATCGCCAGCCCCTTCTGGAATTACCTCAACTCGACCGGGCCTCTTCAGAACGAGGACGGCGCCACAAGAGTAGGCCGGATCTTTGACCCACTTTTCTATGCCACCGGCTACCCGATTACCGAGGCTTACTGGACCGCTACGACCGTTGGAGGCGAGACCAAAGATGTGCTGGTGCAGCTTTTCGAGCGACGGGTGCTAACCTATACACCTTCCAACCCCCCGGCCTACCGGGTCGAAATGGGTAACGTGGGCCTGCAATACTACCAGTGGCGTTACAATCGCGGCTAAAAGCCGCTTTAATCGTTTCTAAATGAAGTTAATGAAGGTTAGGCCGTCACCTTAATCAGGGGCGGCCTTACTCTTTTCCAGGCCAGCCCCACAGGCTCTGCCTATTGAATCATCCCTAAAAATAGCCGCGCCTGGCTCCCCTGAGGTTTCAGTAAAGTAAAATAATTTCATGCAAGGTCTGGAGTATTTTAAGTTTCGTAATACTATTTTATGATTCTAATCTGATAGGGATATTTTCGTACCGGGGACGAAAGTTAAATCAAGAAGGGGAATTAATTCGCCGTCAGGGCGCAGCCAGATCGCCCAGATGAGCGGGGTAATTCCTGGCCGCCTGACGATTTCGGGAAGTTGCCTGAGCGCCGTTAGCGGCGCCCGCTGGATTTCCTGGGCCATCTCGATGGTAAAACCCGCTGTCCCGCTGCCCGGCCACGTCTGGACAATAATCTGCCCGTTATCACTTAAAGCCGGTTCAGCCTTTAACCCCAGCAAAAAGGCCAGGTCGTAGACCGGCAAGGAGACATTTGCCTTATTCAAATAACCAATTCGCCCGGTCTGCCGGTCTGTAAGCGGGTCGCCCGGTCCCAACTGCCCTGCCTCAAAACTCGCCACGCGGAGTTGCCGGGCGCTGCGCAGGGCCAGCCATTGGCCCGCTACCCGGATAACTAAAATTTCCAGGGTAGCCTGCCCGGAAGCAGCGTTAAATTTTTTAATTTGAAAACGCATCGGAAAATTCGTCCAGGGTTATAAAATCCAGGGCTGTAAAAAGTAAACTAAATTTTAAGTTTGTCGAGCAGGGCCGGGAGATTAAGGACCGTTACCGGCAAATCTTTTTTTAGCTGAAGCAGCGCCGTGGAATAGCGGCCGCGTTCACCGTCGGACATCAAAAGAGGCGGCTGAAGCTGGCTGGGGGTGGTTTCCACCATCTCGCTCACGCCTTCCGCGATGATGCCAACTTCCAGCCCATTGTAAAAAATCACGATAATCCGGCCGTTTTCATCAAGCTGGCCGGAAGGTAAATTAAGGGTGGGGCGAATATCTATAACGCCGAATATCGAGCCGCGCAAGTTCACCAGGCCCAGGACGTGCGGCGGCGTGAGCGGCAGGCGGGTAATCTGGTTGACCCGGCTGATTTCCTGGACCATCCGGGCATCCAGCCCGTACCACTCGTCACCTAACCGGAAGACCAGCAGCCGGAATTTTTCTTCCTGGGCTGCCGGGGCAAGGCTGCTTTGTTCCTGGTCGCGCTGGCGCAGAATATCAAGAATGTCGTCGTTGTCGCTCATACCGAAAGCGGGGCGATCCGGCGCGAGAGCCTGGTGAAGATGGTTTCGATTAAAAGAGTAAGCACCCGGTCCCCCTCATCTCCTTTAACGATATAATAGTCCGCGCCCATCTCGTAGGCCGTCACCATATTTTTGAGTTTATTCTCGGTACTGAAAATTATTATCGGGATTTTTTTTAACTCAGGATAACCCCGCAATCGTTTGCAGAGTTCAAAACCACTGAGGCCCGGCAGTTCCATATCTATCAAAACCAGGTTTGGCTTCTGGTCGAGAGCTTTGTTTAACCCTTCACTGGCGCTACGGGCTTCGAGAAGCTCATAATTGCTTGCTTCCAGGTCTAAAGTCGGACGAGTTGCGCTATTTTCTACAACTAATATCTTTTTAGCCATCAAGCATCCTCGGTTGTTTCGTAGGGTTGAGTGAGCAGTCCAGGTGAGCAAGAAAAATGAAAGGAGCCCCAATGAAACACCAGGCTTAATGTATCATAAACATTAAGCCTGGCGCAAGAATAAGTTTTTTAATTAAAAAAATATTAAAATCTAACAAAAATGGTCTTGAGGATGTAAATGTTCTGTAACGGGCGTGCCAGGTTGCGCAAGCTTCGGACTGCTATCACCCAGGGAGCCGGGCCGCTTGAACATCAACTTGCCTTCCTTGTAGACCAGCAGCGGTTGTCGTAATGTTTGGAGGTCGCTTAGAGGGTCGCCGTCCAGCGCTACCATGTCGGCCAGTTTGCCGTTAGCCAGCGTACCTAGCTCTGGCAGCATCAGAGCTTCCGCCGAAGTGCGGGTAGCCGCCGTCAGGGCTTGCAACGCCGTCATGCCGCCTTCGACCATCATCTCGATTTCGGTGGTGAGGTCGGTATGCGAGTTAAAAGGCGTCCCGGCATCCGAGCCGCAGGCAATATTTACCCCGGCCTTGAAAGCGTCCGAGAAACTTTTAAGATGGCGCTCCATCACCCGGCGGCTCTTATCCACCATAAACTTCGGCACTCCGGCCGCTTCCCCGAAGGCGATAATCATCCTGGGCGCGGCCAGGGTCGCCGAAAGATAAGTCCCCCGTTCGAGCATCAACTGGATAGCCTCGTCGTCCAGGAAGATGCCGTGTTCAATCGTGCGAACGCCTGCCCGGACCGCGTTCTTAATGCCGCTTGTACCCTGGGCGTGGCTGGCGGTCAGTTTAGCGGCGTTGAAGGCTTCCTGGAACCCGGCCTGCAGTTCGGCCTCGCTCAACTGGGTATTGTTCGGGTCCACCCCGGCTGTCATAACGCCGCCGGTCGCCATCATCTTGATGCAGTCCGCGCCCATTTTGATGTTATAGCGGGCGTACTTGCGGGCCTCGTCTTCGCCGTCCACTTCCTGGCCGAAGAAATGGCCGTGCCCGCCGGTCATGGTCAGCACCTTGCCGCTGGTCAGGAGGCGGCACCCCGGCAGCCAGCCTTCGTTTATGGCCCGTTTAAGCGACATTTCGGCAAACTCAAAACCGCCCAGGTCGCGGGCGGTCGTGATACCGGCTTCGAGCATGGCCTGGGCGCGGCGAGCGGCCTGCAAGACTATATAGGGTACAGGCTGGTTCAGCCCGGCTTCGGGGTTATTACCCGCGTCAAGCATAATGTGAATGTGCAGGTTTATCAGGCCCGGAATGAGCGTTTTCCCGGCCAGGTCCAGGCTGTCCGCCATATCGGGGTTTTCGGCGCTGGCGGAAGCGTGTTCGCCGCTGGGCGTAACCGCTTTAATCCGGCTGTCTTCGATTTCAAGGTCAACCCGGTCCTTTACTTCTCCAGCATCAATCAAACGAACATTGAGCAGTTTCATATAAAAATTGTCCTTTCATAAAAGGTCGTCAGATAGGGGCTATTGTAAAAGAAAATGCCTAAAATGCCCTAATTTTTGCGATGTAGCCGTTTTACAACCTTTTAACACACCCTTAAAGATATGTTAATGACCTTTCTTTATAATCCACTCCGCACCTTGTTACAAAAAGTAGCCGGTACGCCCCGCCCAACCCTGAAGACAAACCTGAAAAAGAGCGGTAGTTTGCAAGGGCTGGATTGGGCTGTTAGAATATTCACACTTGTCTTACAAAGCACAATTTTAAAAAAGCAGTTACAATAGACCAACAGTTTTTAGAGCGACACTTTTCCCGGTTTTCAATACCGTTCAGGCCTTTCTTTTTCTAAAAGCTGTTTATAGGCTCTTTGAGGGTGTAAATTTATTGCTCTTATCAAGAGGATTGCATGGCATTGGTATCGAAACCTATCACAAAGCCGCCGGAAAGCGTCCAGTCCCAGATGGATACATCCTTTAAAAGGCGCAAGAAACTGAGAAGCTCCCTTAAAGCTTATCTCTTTATTGCTCCGGCCATGGTTTTCCTTTTCATCTTTAATTTCTTCTCGATTATTTACGCTTTCTTTCTGAGCCTCTACGAGCGCATCTCCGTGGTGAAAGGTATCATCCCGCCCGCCGAGAACTTCGCGGGCCTCTCAAATTACGCCCACCTCCTGACCGACCCCGATTGGTGGAACGCTTTCTTTAATACCATCGGCTATGTCTTTGGCTCGGTCTTCTTTGGCCTGGTTGTTTCGCTCGGCATCGCCCTGCTGCTGGATAAAGCAAAAAGCGGCAAGGAATTCTACCGGGTGGCTTTCTTCCTGCCCTATGTAACTTCCCTCGTAGCGGTCGCGACGGTCTGGTATATCATCTTTTCGCCCTACGCCAGCAACGCCCTCGTCAAACCTAATCCCGACCGCCCCGGCGGCCTGGTGAACTGGATTTTCGCAGCCGTAGGCATCCCCATGCAGCGCTGGCTGATTGACGACCGGGGTCTATTCACCATCATTTTCGCCAACGGGGGCCGGGTGGACTGGCTCTCCGGTCTTATTCGCCTGGTCCTAGTCGGGGTCTTAATCGCCGGGGCCGTCATAGCTTACCGCCGGTTGAACCACGCGACCGGGGTCTGGGTCAGCGCCGTCCTGGGCGCTATCGCGCTTGGGGTTGGCTGGACCGTACTCGTGGAAGTGGCCCATTTGTTCCCCTGGACCGGTTGGACCGGCGGGCCAAGTATCGCCATGGTCGCCATCACGATTGTGGCAGTCTGGTACAGCCTCGGCTTTAACATCATCCTGTTGCTGGCCGGACTGACCAATATCTCCCGGGAGCTTTACGACGCGGCCCGGATTGACGGCGCGCGCGGCTGGTCCATGTTAATCAGCATGACCATTCCGTTGCTTTCGCCGACCCTGTTCTTTCTCTTGATTGTCAACACCATCAGCGCCTTCCAGGCTTTTACGCTGTTCTTCGCCATCCTGCCCAGCGGCCCTACCCGGAGCGTCCAGGTGCTTTCGACCTTCTATTACGAAGTCACCTTCAAGCGCGGCAGCGGCACCGATACGTCCGGGTTCGGTTATTCCTCGACGATTGTCGTCTTTATGCTGCTTTTGATTGTAGGCGTCAACCAGCTTCAGCAGCGCGTTTTAGCAAAGAGGGTAAACTATGATTAAGGCCGGCCCGCTGGAAAACTCTGCCGCTGCCACGGCTCGTCCGGCCCGCGCCTTCAAACTGCCGGACCAGCTTTTTTTGCATATCTTGCTCATCGCCATCCTTTTCGTCATGCTGCTGCCCTTTGTCTGGATGGTCGGCACCGCCCTCAAACCCGACGCCGACGCGACCCCGACCAGCCTGTCGGGTTCGGAGAAAAATATCGGCACCCTGGTAAGCCTGTTCTGGCCGCGCGAGTTTCATTTTGAAAACTTTGTCAAAGCCTGGAACGGCAAGTACAGCCCCAATGTGCCCGACGTTTCTTTCTTTGATGCCCCGTTCAGCCGCTATTTTTTCAACACTATCGTGGTCGGTGTAGCCGAAACGGTCGGAGTGCTTTTCACCTCAATCCTGGCCGCGTACGCTTTCGCCCGCATGGAGTTCTGGGGCAAAGGCCTCCTCTTTACCTTTATCCTGGCGACCCTGGCTATTCCCCACGAAGCGACCTACATCCCTAACCTGGTCATTATTAGCCAGTTGGGGTCGGTGGTAAGCTGGCTCGGCACCAACTCCTACGCGGCCCTTTTTCTGCCCTGGCTCGGTTCGGCCTTTTATATCTTCCTGCTGCGCCAGTTCTTTATGGCCCTGCCCCAGGAACTCTATGAGGCCGCCCAGCTTGACGGTATTACCGAACTCGGTTACCTGGGGAAAATCGCTATCCCCCTTTCTATGCCCGCCGTAATGACCGTGGCCCTTTTTGCCTTCCTGGGTAACTGGAACGCTTTCTTGTGGCCTTTAATTGCCGCACCTAATATCCCGGTGGTCCAGACCGGCCTGCGCACTTTTGTGGGTAATGCCGATGTTCAGACCGAGTGGAACCTTTTAATGGCGGCGGCGACCATTGTAATTTTACCGATTGTCATTCTTTATTTCCTGGTGCAGCGGCGCTTTATCGAAGGCGTTTCGCGCACCGGCATCAAGTAAGGCTATTTATTTACTAAGAGGAGAGAATTCTCAAAAGGAGATGTTTTATGAGCCAATTTAAGAACAGGCCATTGCCTCTGCTAATGGCTTTGTTGCTGGTTTTAACGGCGGCGCTCACGGCTTGCGGTGACGCTACCAGCACCGCGCCTGCCGCCACCACTGCCGCCTCGGCGGCTACTACGGCGGCCTCGGCGGCTACTACGGCGGCCTCGGCGGCTACTACGGCGGCCTCAGCGGCTACTACGGCCGCTACCACCGCCGCGAGTGCCACCAGTGCAGCGGCGACTTCTGCTGCCGCAACCACCTCGACTGCCGCCACCACTGCTCCCAGTGGTACAACTGCCGCCGCGACCGGGGCGGTTTCGGGAACAACGGCGGCGGCAACCACCGGGGCGAACGGTGATAGTGTTCAGCTTGATGTGGCCGGGTCGCCGGTGACTATCAAAGCCGGGGGCGGCCAGACCTTTAACCCGCCCAACCCGGTTACGGTGACCATCTGGAGCAGCCAGGTCAAGCAGAACGGCGTGGCTTTGCGCGGCTTGTTGGATGAGTTCGAGAAGGCCCACCCCAACATTAAAGTTGTTCACAATAACTTTAACGACACCGCGACCTATAACGACATCAATACCAAGCTGAAACAGGCCGCCCAGGCCGGCGGTTTGCCCAATATCGCGGTCGGCTATCAGAACTGGGTGCCGAGTTTCGTTGAGGCGAAAGTCGCCCTGCCCCTGACCCAGTTTATCAGCGGTCCCTACGGCCTTAGCGCCAAAGACCTGGCCGATTATCGCCCGCAGATGATGGCCCGCAATGTCTTCCCCCAGTACAAAAACGAAATTTATACCTGGGTCTTTGGCAATAGCGGCCCGGTCCTCTATTATAACGAAGACCTCTTGAAAGCTTCCGGCGCAAAAGTTCCCGACCCGACCTGGACCTGGGACGACCTGGTTGAAGCTTCGAAGGCGGTTACGAGCAAGAGCAACGGCGCGTCAGTTGGCCTTCTGTTCAACCCCAAGACCGTTTCGGAAATCGTCGCCGGTATTTACAGCCGGGGCGGCAAGGTTTACGACTACGCCACCAACAAAATGATCCTGACCGAAAAACCTGCCGTTGACCATCTGACCATGCTCTATAACGGCGTCAAAGAAGGTTATTTTGCCACCGCCGACCCGAACGTCCAGTTCGACGACCAGGGTTCGTTCGAGAAAGGCAAATCGGCTTTCTACATCAGCAGCACTTCCAGCCGCTCTTTCCTTGCGTCCGACCTGGCGAAAGACGGCGCCAAGAAGTTTAGCTGGAACGCCACGGTTATCCCTCACGGGGCGGGCCTCCAACCTCTGACGACCCTTTACGGCGGCTCCACCCTCTCTTTCAAGGGCAAGAACGCCGATGAAGATAACGCCACCTGGGAAGTAATGAAGTATCTGGGTTCGGCGGCTTTCCAGGCCAAGTGGGCCAGCAGCAGCGGCTACGTCCCGGCTACCAAAAGCACCGTGGACGACCCGACCTATAAAGCCTTCCTTGCCAAAGCGCCTCAAAACAAGATTCCCCTGGTTGTTTTTGACTATGCCAAAGCGGCAGAGCCAAGCATTGGCCAGTGGGATCCAATTCGGACCCTCTTTGACACCAATGTCTTTGCCCTGTTCCAGAATGCCAGCGGCGACCCCTCGACCACTCTTAAAAAGATTGAGGACGACGCTAACGCCCTTCTGAAATAGCGTTTAGAAGCGGGTAATTAGTGAGCCGTTTAGCCTTTCACCGGGTTAAGCGGCTCGTTTTATTTTGTTTGACGCTTTAATTCTCCTTAACCTGTCCCCTGTGGGCTTTACCTGCGCCCGGCCGGCCCTGTAAGCCCCTGTCCCTTGTCACGCCCTTTGGGTCCGAGCGCAGTCGAGGAATCCCCGACCACCCGGTAGAGGCTGCGCGAGTCCCACTCGCGAATGTCACTACTTATAATCGGTTGAATTCCAGGTAATAGCAAGGTATAATTATTAGAGAAAACGGTTATATTTCCCAAAATTTTTGCGTTTAATATAAGCGTTACCCGATTGCCAGCCGTTAAAAGTAAAAGCTGTTAAAAGCCGGAAATTAGCCCGGGTTAAAAGTCTTTTTACACAATCTTACAAAAATAAGCGTTCCAGAATTCAGGTTTTATCGAGTCTCGATGGCAAAATCTAAGCGGTTAGTTCGTTACGCAATCCTACCCCTGGGAAAAAGCCTGGTCGGGCGTATTCTGGTTGGCTTCTTAATTATGGCCTTCCTGAGCCTGGTCGTCGCCCTGGCCGGCATCTACTACACCAGCCAGTCCAATACCAGGCTGGTCGAACTGCTCGAACAGGACCAGAAAATAACTTCTTACGTCCGCGTCATGGAGCGCGAGACCGAGCGCCTTAACAGCAGTGTCAGGACTTATGTCACCGATGCCGAGGCCGAGAAAGACGTTATAACCGCCATCCAGAACTACGAGCAAGCCAACGCCGAGTTGAGCCAGCTTGTCAGAACCCTGAACCTGCCCGCCGAGAAATATAATGCCGTCAAGGACATTTACGCCGACTACAGCGCCCAAATCCAGTTTATCCTGGCGATAGATGTCACCACCTTCCCCCGCGCCCCGACCTTTTTATGGGAGCGCAACGGCCCCAAAAGCGGCCCGGTCCTGGCCGACAACCTTATCCAGGCCATTGACGACCTTTTAGCCAGCTACCACGACCTCAATATCCGCCAGATTAACGAAGCCCGCAACAATAATCTTAGCGTGACTATTGTCGCCCTGCTGCTCGTCACCGTGGCCGGTCTTTTAGCCGCCTTTGTAACCTCGCTCATTACCCGCAGCGTCACGCGGCCTTTGCGGTTGCTAGCCGGGGTGGCGCGGGATTTCCGTAAAGGCGACCTGGACGTGGAAGTGCCGGTAATGCGCGGCGAGGACGAAGTGGCGAACCTGGCCGGGGCGATGGCGAGTATGGCTCAAAATTTGCGCCAGTCCCGCCAGAAACTGGAAGACTCCCTCGAAGAAACCCGCCGCCGCAATAAAGAACTTTCCGCGGTCAACCGGGTCGCCGCTACCATCGGCCAATCGCTTGACCTGGAAGTGGTCCTCCACGATGCCCTGCACCAGCTTATGGATGTGGCCGAGATGGAGTACGGCAGCATTTTCCTCATGGAGCCGGACGGTCAGTTTTTGCGGCTGGTGGCCTACCACAACCAGAGCGAAGTTTTCGTGCGCAACTATAACCGGGTGGCAATTGACGACCAGGTAACCGGCGCTGTTGCCCGGACCGGTGAAGTCCTGATGGTCGAGAATCCCATGGACGACCCCCGCGTGACTAACCCGGCCCTGCGCTCCGAGTCTTTTAAGAAGTTCTACCTGGGCGTGCCGTTCAAAAGCAAAGGCAAAGTCCTGGGCGTGGCTAACCTGACCAGCCGCCAGATTAAAGTCTGGGAACAAAGCGACCTTGACCTTTTACGCGCCATCGGCAGCCAGATTGCCATCGCCATAGATAACGCCCGGCTCTACCGGCAGGCTTCTCAACTGGCCGCTGTGGACGAGCGCAACCGTCTCGCCCGCGACCTCCACGACTCGGTCACGCAAACCCTGTTCAGTATCACGCTTACCGCCGAGTCGGCCCGGGCCATGTACAGCCGCAAGCCGGAGAAGGTTGAAGGCCAGCTCGACCGCCTGCAAAACCTGGCGCGGGGCGCCCTCGCCGAAATGCGCTCCCTGATTTTCCAGCTTCGGCCAGCCGCTTTACAGGAACAGGGTCTGGTGGCGGCCCTGGAAAAACATATCGCGGCCCTAAAAGCTAAAGAAACCTTTGAGATTGATTTCGAGGTTAAAGGCGAACGCCGCCTTTCCGACGAACACGAGCAAACCCTCTACCGGATTGCTCAGGAGGCTTTTAACAATATTACCAAGCATTCTCAGGCCACCCACGTCTGGGTAAGTCTTGAAATTGACGATCAGGGCGCGACCCTCACCATCAGGGATAACGGTATCGGGTTTGAGGCCGCTACCGTCATGGACCGTAAAGACCGGGGTTCGCTTGGCCTGACCAGCATGCAGGAGCGTACCGAACTGGCTGGCGGAAACTACAAGATTGAAAGCACACCCGGCAACGGCACCAGTATCTGCGTCAGCCTGCCGCTAAGCTTTGCCCCGCTGCCGGTTGGCATGGGTATAAATAAATAAAGGTTGTAGGACCCCATTTTAGTGTTATAATATTTTTTATACACAGTCGCCGGTCCTCAAAATATGGTAAAGCTCGGGAGCTAATATGTCGCAAGAATCGAATGATAGAGTCCGAATTTTAATTGTGGACGACCATGCGGTTGTCCGCCAGGGTTTAATTACTTTCCTCGAATTACAGGACGAAATAGAGGTCGTCGGGGAGGCCAGCAACGGCAAGGAAGCTATTCAAAAGGTTCAGGAATTAGAACCGGACGTAGTTCTGATGGACCTTGTTATGCCGGTTATGGATGGCCTGACCGCTATCAAGCAAATAAAGCAGCTGCGCCCTTCCACCGAAGTGATTGCCCTGACCTCGTTCGCCGACGACGAAAAAGTTTTTACCGCTATCCGCAGCGGCGCTACCGGCTACCTCCTTAAAGATGTCCAGCCTAACGACCTTGTAAAAGCGGTCCTGGCTGCCGACCGGGGTGAGGTCCAACTCCACCCGGAAGTCGCCAAGCTGTTGATGCACGAAGTGGTCGCCCCGGTCAAAGAGGTTGACTCGCTGGACGAACTGACCGAGCGCGAACGTGAAGTACTGGGCCTGTTGGGACTGGGTATGAGCAACAAAGAAATTGCCTACAAAATCAGTGTGAGCGAAAAGACGGTCAAAGCCCACGTTTCCAGCATCCTGAACAAGCTCAACCTGCCTGGCCGTACTCACGCGGCCCTTTATGCCTCAAAACGGGGTCTTGTAAAAAACTAGCCATCGGGGCTTTAGTTAACGCCTTTTGTTTTACCGTTGGCTTTAGTTATCCAGCGTCTTTTTGGCCTGACCGGGTGGCTATTTCGCACAGCCTGCACCTTTAATTAACTTTACATAAACATACAAAAGGGCTTATTATTGGCCGGTAAACCAGGCCTGGCCTTTTAAGAAGTTTTATTTTTCAATTTCCCGTTACATTTCTGGTTATTTTTGGCTATATATTAAAAAATGTCTATACAAAGGATGTTAAATTGAGTAAAATATAATATCAATAAACAGTACACCTCCCAGACGCTGCTTTTTAATTTAAACTTATAAAATTAAAAGGATAAAATTTTGATTTACTATAGCGCGGTCTGACTATAAAAAGGGTTAAATCAAGAGATGGCAACAAGTGATTGGAAATCCCAGTTAAAAGAAATTTTCCAAAAAGATTTTGAAATACTCGAAAAGAGAAAACGCGACGAAGAACAGGCCAGGCTGGATAAAATGGAAGCGGTCTGGTTCACTACCACCATTGTTATCCCTGTCTTTGAGGAAATAAGGAACGAGCTCAGTCGCTACAACCGCACCGTTAAGATTGTTGCTACCGAAACCTCAGTCGACCTGACCGTTTATTACGCCAAAAGTTATTTTGAATTTTCCTACAGCATCGCTGTGGAGGGCCGTTCTCCAGTAGTCTTGGTCCACAGTAATTTGCGGGATGAGACGCCTAAAATCACCTCCAGGTTAAATAATAACCAAATAAGTATAGACGAGCTTTCCAGGGAAGCCCTGGGCGCCCACTTCGTCGAGCAGTACAACCGCTACAAACGCTATTTCCCCGAAAGTTAACTCTCCTTCTTACCCGGTTTGCCCAACCCAAAACAACAACCCTTACCCACCTTAATTATTATCCCCCACCTTCTTTTGTCATCCTGGGCGAAGCCGGGGTATCCATTTATGGGTCGTCGAAAGCACGAGTCAGGGGAATGGTTGCAAAGACTTATCGCTTGCCCGGTCTTCCTGACAAACCCGTCTCTTTGTTTTGTTACGCCGCACCTGCAAGCGTGACAAGTTTTCATCCTTACTCTTTAGCAGTTAACATTAAGTCCAGCCTTTTTGTATATGAAGGCCTGTTTTATGCGTTTAAATACTCGGTCAAAACAAGGTGGCTTGTAGCAGTATTTACCTTTACAAGTAAAAAATATAACAACCTGAAAGAGCTATGAGTGAAATAAAAGAGGGGGAAACCCTTGATCTAGAGCAAGACGAGACTTACCAGGAGCGCTCCTGGGTAGTCGAACGTATTGGCTGGGTGGTCGTTGCTTTGATACTCCTGGCCGGACTGGCCGGTTTCATGGGAACAGGAGTAGTTAGTTCGGCTACTGTCACGGATAGCAGCGGCCTCCTTAAAGTCGAATATAACCGCTTTATGCGAAAACACAACCCCGACAACTTAAAGTTTGAAATCGCCACAAGCGCGGTCGGTCCCGACCAGAAGGTCCGGCTGTGGCTGAGCCAGGATTACCTCGAAGATTTTCAACTTAACCAGATAACGCCGGAACCTGAAAGTGTCGAGTCGTCAGGGGACCGCATAACCTACGTTTTTTCAATTTCCCAACCAACTAAACCCTTACAAATAGCCTTTTATTTTGAACCGGAACACTTTGGGACGCTTTCCGGTCAGGCAGGTCTAAGTGATAAAGGGTCTGTACAATTTGACCAATGGGTATACCCCTGATTGCTAATAGGAGGACGTGAAATTGGACTCAATCGCCAGGGCCGCTTTTATGTATTGCTTTTTGCTGGTGCTTTTTCGCATAGCCGGCCGCCGGACTTTAGGGGAAATGTCTACTTTTGACTTCATTTTACTGCTTATCGTAAGCGAGGCCACCCAGCAAGCTATGATTGATAGCGATAATTCAATAATTAACGCGGTCCTGATAATTCTGACCCTGGTCGGTTTAAGCACCGGGTTATCATTGGTGGAACGCCGTTTCAAGACCATGGATAAAATTATTAACGGGGTGCCGACCATAATAGTCGAGAACGGTAAAATTATT
>CADDZM010000068.1 GCA_902812345.1 Chloroflexota bacterium
GTTTTCTGAAAGACATAATCGCCCGCCTGGGCTACCCGCAGGGCAGGCGCGCCCCCGGCGGCGTTCCAGTCCTGGGGCCGGACGTACTGGGTATGGCAATAGACGCAGCCGTTGCCCATATATATCTGGCGGCCCGCTTCTTCGTCGGCGGTCAGGGGCCGGGCGGCATTCGAGGGCAGGGGTTGGAAAGTCAGGGTCGAGACCCCCACCGTCATAAAGACTACCGTTATTACAACCAGAATTGCGCCCGCCAGGACCGCGCCAAACGTCATCTTCATTCTAGCTTCCTCGTGACTTCCTCAGAGTTTTACTAAAGTCGCCGGGTAAAACTATTTGGTCGGTGCCGGAACCGTCGGCAGGTACTTGTTGGCAGTATCAATTGAATTCATGCTACCAAAAATCAAAAGGGCAAAGACAAACACTAAAAAGAGCACTACCAGGGCTATGAGGATCATTTCAAACGGCAGGCGGCGGCGGCCTTCGTTGAGATATTTCTCAGGATGCAGCTTATCCTCTAAACTACCTGTAGGTATAACATCGGGTGGTTGCGACATCTTCTTATCTCCCTAACTGCAACGGTGTTGCCTAAGTTTAGTCTTCCTTGACTGGGCCCGGGCCGGGTTGCGAGCTGTCCCGGCCCCCTTTTCTAACCACCAACTTCTGCCAGCGATTGTTCCATTTGCGTTTGTATCCGTGGCCCGCTGCGAACCGTTTTGTAAATGTTATAAGCCTGGATGTAGGCACTCACCACGACCATTGAACCGCCGATAGCCCGGACCGCGAAGTACGGTTTCAAGTCCTGCACCGTCTTGTAGACCGGTTCGCCGCGCAGCCATTCAGCCCCCTGAATAAGGCCGACCACCTGGAGGCTTATCATAATCAAAAGGAAGCCGCTAACGACCATCCAGAACTGGATTTCGGCCAGGCCAGGGCTGTAAATCCGGCGTTTAAGCGTGACCGGGATTATATAGTAAATCGCGCCCATCGCCCAGGTGGTCATGGTGCCGAGTAAAGCCAGGTGAGCGTGACCCACAATCCAGTTGGTAAAGTGAATCAGCCGGTTAAAACTCTGGACCGCCTGGAAAGGCCCCTGGACACAGGTGATAAAGTAGAAGACCGTCCCGACAAGGACAAACTTGAGAGGCAGCGAGGCGTAAATCCGGCCCCAGTTGCCGCGCATGGTCATCCAGATATTGGTCAGGAAGGTCAGGACCGGGATGAACATGCCGATAGAACCCATCGTTGCGATAAGCTTCAGGTAGCCGGGGGTCGGGGTTGACAGAATGTGGTGCTGACCCACCATTGAGTAAAAGAGGCTGATAGACCAGAAGCCGATCATGGACATCAGGTGGCTGTAGATTGGGGTCTTGGTGATGACCGGGACCAGGTAGTAGACCAGGGCCACGCCGCCGGTGGTGAACCAGAGGCCGAGAATATTATGGCCGTAGAACCAGTTCCAGGTAGCATCATTGATACCGGCCAGCGACCCGCTAAAAAGGTTCTGGTTCGGTTCGCTTGGGTTGCCGACAAATGGCGACCAGATAACGTTGCCAATCGCGTAAACCATCGGCAGCCAGACCACCGAACCCATGATGTACCAGATGCTCACGTAGAGTTTTTTCTCGCGGCGTTTGTAGACGGTCATCAGGATGTTAAGTGCGTTAAGCAAGAGGACAATCATTACAAAGATGTCGAGCGGCCAGATCATCTCGGCATACTCCCGGGCCTGGCTGAACCCGGCGGCCAGCGTCAGGACCATCAGAATACCGACAATGTTCCACAGCCACATTGAAACTTTGGCAAGTTGTTCGCTCCAGATGGGGCGGCCCGTCAACTTGGGTACAATATAGTAAAACGCCCCGATGTTTGCCATGGAGAGCCAGAAATAAGTCACGCTATTGACGTGAATAGGCCGGATGCGGCCAAACTCCAGGTAAGAAATACCGCCCAGGAAGTCCGGCGAGACCATTTCAGTAGCCGCGATAAGGGCAAAGGAGGTGCCTATGGCCAGCCAGATTATCGAGCTGTAGATCCAGGCCCGACTTGCGCTATATTCTTCGGTATAAGTTGCCACTCTACCTGTGCTATATTCTTGCGTAGCAGTCATCTTTGGTAAGCCTCCGGCTTTAACGTAACACTTTACAACTCAGGGTTTAAAGCTTTTTATTTAGTACCATTCCTCCACCAGTTCGGGCCGGGCGAGCAAAAGAGTTCCGGCCAGGGCGAAAAAGTACTGGTTCGAGATATTAAACAGGTAGCCGCCTGTAAAAATCAGTAAAAGGCCAAACGCGGCGGCCCGGCGAAATTTCCCATCGCGCAGGTGGCCCAGGTTAAAGAAAACGGTATACAACAGGAAAAACAACGCGATTACATACAGCGCTAAAGGCAACTGCATCGTGTAGCCGAGGGCGTACAGCCCCAGGATTGGTACGATGTCAGACTCGGCGACGGTCAGGAAGGTCAACCCCATGAAGACCGCGGTCAGGACAAGCGCGCCCACGAAAGCCGGCCAGTTTCGGACCATTGACCGGACCGGGTTTTTCTCGCCGCCACCGTAAATAAAGTAAAGGACCACGCCGTTCACCAGCACTGCCGCCTCGCCGACCATCAGCAAAGGTATGAACCAGTCCTGGGAGTTGGGCAGGTGCAGGTAATCCTGCAAAATCTTCGCTAGAAGTTGAATGACGTAGCCGGCCAGTAGCAGCCCGATAAACAACCGGGGCAGCCAGGCGGGGTTTACCCGCCAGTAGTCCCAGGCCAGCGCCGAGAAGGCTACTAACAGGCAGACCCGCAGCAGCAGCGACAGGGCCGGGACTTCCGTGGTCGGGAACAACTGGCTAAACGTGATGAACAATACCAGGGCGATACTGACAAACGCGATTATCAGCGCCCGGTTGCGGGCCGAAACCTGCTTTCCCTGGCCTACGCCGAACCGCCCGGCCTCGCGCAGTCGCAACACCGCCAGGACCAGCATTATCACGGTCATTATGACCGAGAAGGTCAGGACGAAGCGGCCAAGGCTGCTCAGGATGTCGTATACGGTTTGAAAGGTGCTTTGTTTGGGTATAAAGACCCCGATTCTAGAGAAAGTCCGCCACAAGAGCAGTTCCAGCACCGCCGAAATCGCCAGGGCTACCAGCACCCACCGGAACAGATGAGGCTGGGCCGTTTCTGTGGCTACCGGCCGCAGGTCAGGATTTGTCAGAACGTTTTTCCGTTTGATATTAACCGCCATTTGTTACCTTATTTGCTTCCCGTGCCTACCTGGCAGTCAGCGGGTCGGACCCCACCCGGCAGTACACTGACATCCGGGAAAATCTTTTCGTCGCAGTAGGGGTCGTCCAGGATTTTGTCGGAATTGCTCGGTTCCGGTCCCTGGTACCCGCCTGGCGCGCCCTTGCCGTAAACCGGGTCATTCTGGAGCATGAGGGCCGGGGTTAGCTGGTCGTCCGGCACCACCAGGCCGCCTTTTGGAATGGTCCGCAGGAAGTTAATCACGTCCCAGATATCCTGGACGGTCAGGTAATCGCCCCAGGCCGGCATCGAAGTGCCGGGCAGGCCGAACAGCAAATACTGGTAGTATTGGCCGTCGCTGGCAGCCAGTTGAAGTTCGGGCCGGGTGAAGTTGGCCGGGTCGGGCTTCATAAATGGCGAGGCCGGGCCGCGCGAGTCGCCGTACTGGCCGTGGCAGCCGATGCAGTTGGTCGTGAAGATTTGCTTGCCGTGCAAAAGGCTGCGGGTGGTTGGCGGGACCGCGCTTTTCAGGTCTTTCCAGCTAGGGGGGACCATTGATTTTATCTGGGCCAGGTGGTCTTCATAGCTGGTATTCCAGGCTTTCATTACGGTGTCCTGGGTTGCTTTAAGCTGGGCCACCCGGGCGTCAGCGGCTTTTCCACCGAGGCTCTGGACATAGGCAATCAGGTCATCGAGTTCGCGGCCCTGGATAAAGGAGAACTGGGGCATAATCGAGTTCGGGCTGACGTAGCGCGGGTTGGTGAAGTGGGCGCGGTGCCAGTCGTCGGGGTGAATGCCGCCTTCCTGGGAAAGGTCGGGGCCGGTACGTTCGGTGCCGAGCAGCATCGTTTTCTGGAAGACATAATCGCCCGCCTGGGCCACGCGCGAAGCTTTAGCCCCTCCGGCGGCGTTCCAGTCCTGGGGCCGGACGTACTGGGTATGGCAATAGACGCAGCCGTTGCCCATGTATATCTGGCGGCCGCGCTCTTCCTGGTCGGTTAATGGCCGGGCGGCATTCGATGGTAGTGGTTGGAAGGTAAGGGTCGAGACCCCCACGGTCATAAACACTACGGTGATTACAATTAAGACAGCCCCGGCCAGCACCGTGCCGAAGGTCATTTTCATGCCCGCTTCCTCCTAGACTAGAGACGACATTGTAAGCCTGGTTGATAAGCGCGAAATCTTAAATTGATGGATTCCCGGTTAGCTAAGCCAGGCAAAAGGGCAAGCTAGAGCTTTAAACCGAAAAGGAAATTATTTTCTTTTTACTTAAAAGGAATATTGCTGATAACCATGCGTTCTCCTAAGGAACCTGCTCCTATTATAGGTGGAACCTCTGTCCTTGTCACCAACTCTAAGGTTGAGAAAAGTTAAGAATTGTAAAGACTTTCTTAGAGTAAAATTAGAAAAATTAGTACCTCCCTTTTTGAAAAGACACCTTTAGCCCCAAATCCAACCTCTAAAGAGAAGAAATTCCTTTCGCCGGCCCTTATAATAGCGCCTCTTTGCCCTTGTCCTGCTATAATGCCGAATTCTCTTGACTTAACATAAACTGGCCTGTATAGTATTGGATATTCTATGTTTGAATATTCAATACTGCAGATTTTCGTTTTGCGTGAGTGGGATTTATGATTTCAGATGCGATGCCAACTGAATATGCGCTGCTGGGTCTTCTGCTGGATGGTCCAAAACACGGTTACGAACTGGCCCGGCGTTTTTCGCCCGAAACAGCCCTCGGTGAGATTTGCCACCTTGAGATGAGTATGTTGTACGCCCTGCTAAAAAAGCAGGAGAAGGCCGGGCATATCGAGGCCGAACTGGAAAGCCAGGGCGCCAGGCCGCCAAAACGGATTTTTCACCTGACCGGGTTGGGCCGGGCGGCCTTTATTGAGTGGGTGCGGACCCCGGTGGGCCGGGCGCGCGACATCCGGCTCGATTTCCTGGTGAAACTGTATTTTGCCCGCCAGCTTGGAGTGGATGACGTGCTGGCTTTGATTGACCGCCAGCTTGAAATTTGCGAGTCTTTACGGGACCGCTTGCAGCGTGGGGTCGGTCTTAACGAAGACCTCGATGATTTAATGAGTATCAGCGTGGGCAATTATAGCGGTTTTGATTACAACGAGGAAGATGATTTGAGCCAGCGCACCGGGGGCAAGCGCAGCCATCCCCGGCCAAGCGAGCAGGAGCGTAACCGTAATCGCACTGTCGAGGAAGACCAGTTTGCCCAACTGGTCCAGCAACTCCGCCTTAAAGAAAATGAAGCCACTATCGAATGGCTGCAAACCAGCCGCCGCCAGCTTGGGAGTTACTAGGGAGCCGCCGTTTTGGGTTGGGCCTGGACAGGTTCGCCTGAAAGCACCTGCCAGTGAAAAGGCAGCGTGATAGACATGTGGCGGTCGGCGGTGGCCCAGTTATGCTTGCCGTCCGGGATAACCAGCGGCACGTGGTTGGGCGAACCTTTTTCTTTTAAGAGTCTGGCGATATAGCGGCCCCGGTAGAAATTAGCGTCGCTCGGCTCGGCGGACTCCGGCCCGGCCTGAATCATCCAGAAGACTTTCGCTAAATCTTTGGGTGCGCTGTTGATTATAAGGTTGGCCGGGTTGTGCAGAGCCGCGAAAGCAAAGTCGCGGGGCCGCCCGAAAGCCGGGTCAAAGAGTCCCGCGCGGAAAAGCGCGTCCTTTGGGGAAAGCCATTCGCCTTCAGGGGTAGCGTAAAAAAAGGTGCCGTCATAAGACCCCGCGCTGGAGAACAGGTCGGGATACTGGGCGGCAATTTTTAGGGATTGGAAGCCGCCCAGCGAAAAGCCGTCCACGCCCCGGTGCCCATCACCCAGGGTGCGGTAGTTTTTATCCAGATAGGGAACCAGTTCTTCGATAAAATAACGCTGGAATAAGCCCGTCCCGATACCTTTTGACCCTCTGGCAAGCTCCGGCTGTTTGAAATCCACCAGCAAGCCGGGAATGCGGTTATCGTTGCTGGTGGTGCCGGGACAGACCAGTATCAGCGGGCCGACCTCGCCGCGCAGCCGAGCTTGCAGGTAAACGTCCACGATGCTGCGACCCTGCCGCGAACTGTCTTCCTGCAAATTTATCCACTCGCGTTCGTGGCCCCTGAAAAGATAAAGGACCGGGTAGCGTTCGGTTACATTTTGAGGCTCATTGTAATCCTGGGGCAGGTAAATATAAAAAGTCTTTAGAACACCTAAAATCTTGCTTCGAAAAGTAATTTTAGTTATACGCGGGTCGATTTGGATAAGGGGCCGCCTTCAATTTCTTGGGAATTTTTCTCCCGGTGACTGCAATAAATTCTATAAGCTGAGATTATACATTATTTTGGTATTAAATTAAATTCAGGCGAATTAACCCGGTCCAATTGGTTCTTAACTTGACATTGAGCCTGCCTAAAAGTATATTTGAGCCACGATGAGTCCGGCAGAAAACTGGTAAACTTCACAAAATCTTAACCGCAGGCCGGACGCCCTTGAAAACAGTTACCGCTCCATGAACATTTTGTATATTTCAATTGAATAAAAGGTTTTCCCGCATACTAATTGTTCGAAAGTGAACATTTCAATCCGTTGAATTGGTGAGTTATTCGAAGGAGAAATCCATGAAAAAGGGGAGAGTTTCAACCAGGTTCAGCTTTTTAGCCGTCCTGGCAATGTTTTCGATGACCTTGCTGGGAGCTTGCGGCGATAATACCGCGACTGTCCCGGCCCCGACTACAGCGGTCTTGCCAACCACGGCTGCCGCTTCTGGCGCTACTACCGCCGCCAGCACCACGGCTGCCGCTTCTGGCGCCACTACCGCTGCTGCCGGGGCAACTACTGCTGCCGCTTCTGGCGCCACTACCGCCGCCAGCACCACGGCTGCCGCTTCTGGCGCTACAACTGCCGCCGGTGGTACGAGTGCCGCCGCCAGCGCTTTGACCGGCCAGATTAAAATAGGCGCGATTGCCACCCTGACCGGCAACAACTCGCCGTTCGGCATTGCTATTAAAAACGGCTTCGACCTGGCTGTCGAAGAACTGAACAATAACAAGTACCTGGGTGACGCGACTATCCAGCTTGTAACCCTGGACGACAAAGGCGATAAACAGGAAGGCATCAGCGTCATGACCAAGTTGCTCGACCAGGAAAAGGTTGTAGCGGTGCTTGGCCCGACCCTGAGCAGTACGGCCCTGGCGGCGGACCCAATCGCCCAGCAAAAGGGCATTCCGGTGCTTGGCACCAGCAACACCGCCAACGGTATAACCGAAATGGGTAACTTTGTCTTCCGCGATAGCTTGCCGGAAGCCAGCGTTATTCCGGGCGCGGTGGCGGCGGTAAGCGCCAAGCTGAAACCGAAAAAAGCGGCCATGATGTACGAGTCTACCAACGAGTTCACCAAAAGCGCCGACGACGTGTTCAAGGCTGAACTGCAAAAGAATGGCATTACCCTGACCGGAAACGAAGCCTACAGCAAGGGCGATACCGATTTCCGCACTCAGCTAAACAAGCTTAAAGCCACCAGCCCGGACCTTTTGATTGTCAGCGGCCTGATTGGTGAGGCGGTGCCGATTGTCCAGCAAGCCCGCGAGGTCGGCATTACCCAGCCTATCCTGGGCGGTAACGGCTTCAACACCCCGGCGATTTACCAGCAGGGCAAGGAAGCCGCCGAAGGCGTTATCGTCGGTAGCGCCTGGTTCCTGGGCAGCACCAACCCTAAAAGTCAGGCCTTCGTGGCGGCTTACAAAAAGAAATACAACACCGATCCCGACCAGTTCTCCGCCCAGGCTTACGCGGGCGCGTACCTGATGGCGACCGCTATCAAGAATGCGAACTCGACCGACCCGAAAGCAATCCGGGACGCTCTTGCCAGCATCAAGAATTTCGATAGCGTGCTGGGTACTTTCTCCTTTGACGCAAACCGCAACCCGGTCCATAACCCGGTCGTGGTCGTGGTTAAGGGCGGCAAATTCGAGCTTTACCAGTAAGCTATGGTTGATGCAAGCCTGCTGACCAACCCGGTCTACCTGCTGCAAAACCTGGTGGACGGCCTGGCGCGAGGAGCGGTTTACGCCGTCTTCGCGCTTGGCTTCACCCTGATTTTTGGCGTGCTGGATATTGTGAACCTGGCCCACGCCTCCACTTTCATGTGGTGCGCTTTTGCGGGTTGGGTAGTGATGTCCCTGCTAAACATGCCTTTAATCGTAGGTCTGCTCGCATCCATGCTTTTCGGCGGGCTGGTCGCCGTTGTCCTTGAATTTGTGGCCTTCCGGCCTTTGCGCCAGGAAGGGGCTGAGCGATTATCCCCGATGATAAGCAGCATCGGGGTTTCGATTATCATGGTGAGCCTGGCGGAAGCCGCCTTCAGCGCCCAGACCAAGAAGTTCCCCAGCGGTGTCCTCGACCCCAAGCCGCTTTATATCGGCGGCACGGATGGAGTGCGGGTGTCGTGGGGGCAGCTTCTAATTGTGGTCGTTTCGATTGTCCTGATGGTCGCGCTTGGCTATCTCATCCGGCGGACCCGGACCGGCATGGCTATCCGGGCGGTCGCATACAGCCAGCGGGCGGCGCGTCTGCTCGGCATTAACGTAAACCGGGTGGTGGTTATCACTTTCTTCGTGGGCGGGGTGCTGGCCGGGGCAGCCGGTATCCTGATTGGCCTCCTGACAAACAACATTAGCCCCAGTATGGGTTCGGATATTGAGTTGCGGGGCCTGGCCGTGGTTATCCTGGGCGGGCTTGGCAATATTGAGGGGGCCGTGGTTGGCGGGTTGCTCCTCGGCCTGGTCGAGACCTTCACGATTGCTTATTTCGACCAGGGCAGCGACTACAAGGATGCTATCGCCTTTATCATATTGTTCCTGATTTTACTCATCCGGCCCAACGGCCTTTTTGGACGCCAGGAAGCAAACCGGGCATGAGGACAAAACGTACCGTCGGCGTTTATTTACGCTATATCCTCTATGGCCTGCTGGCGGTCTCGCTGGCAGCCTACGCCATTTATTTTACCCAGAACCCCAACGTCAACGACCTGAACCGCTTTCTTATAAACGCCATCCTGGGCCTGAGCATTTTCGTGACCCTTAATACCGGCCTGCTGTCGCTGGCGAACGCCGGGTTTATGGCGATTGGCGCGTATAGCTCAGCCATCCTGGTGGCGAAAGTTGGCTTGCCACTCTTTTTAAGCCTGCCCCTGGCGATGCTCATTTGCGGCATCGTAGGCCTGCTAATCGGCCTGCCTGTGCTGCGCCTGACCGATGTTTACCTGGCAATCAGTACCCTGGGCTTTGGCGAAATAGTGCGGGTCATTATTGTAACCACGCCCGACCTGACCGGCGGAGCAACCGGGGCGAACCTTTCAACCGGCTTTCCTTTTGAAAGGATGCGCCAGACCGAGACCTGGATGCTGGTGCTGTTCCTGGCCTTTTTGATTTACCTTTTCTACTGGCTGGACCGTTCCAAGACCGGCCGGGCTTTACGGGCCATCCGGCAAAATAGCGGGGCGGCGGCCACCATGGGCATTAATGTGGTTTATTACCGCAACCTGGCTTTCGTGATGAGCGCGGTAATCGCCGGGGCCGCCGGGGTCTTTTACGCGCACCAGATTGGCTCCATAGACAACAATGATTTTCGCTTTAGCAAAGCAGTAGATATTCTCAGTTACGGCGTACTGGGCGGTACGACGCACTGGTTCGGGCCTATCCTGGGGGCCGGGCTGCTGACGGTCTTGCCGGTTAGCTTGCGCGAGGTTTTCGGGACTTCGGTAGCCTTCTTTACCCAGTTGCCGGTCATTATAAACGGGTTGGCCTTGCTGCTGGTGGTGATTTTCTTGCCGGGCGGCCTTTTCCAGCCCTCCCGGTACCGCCACAAAGAAATGCCTATCAACGAGGCCGAGATTGCAGATGATGTAGCCGTCTCGAAAGAAAGCCCGCCCCTGGTAGAAGGTGAGGCGGTTGGCCCGCCTGCCGACGCTCTGCCGCTCCTGGAATTGCACGACGTTACCCGCACCTTTGGCGGTATTACGGCGGTTGACAACATCAGCTTTGGGATTCCGCAGGGTATAATTTGCGGTTTAATCGGGCCAAACGGGTCGGGTAAAACGACCCTGTTAAACCTGATTACAGGCATTTATCACCCGAACCGGGGCCGGATTTTGCTGAGCGGCCGGGACATTACGGGTCTGCCGCCGCACCTTATCGCCAAACTTGGGATAGGCCGCACTTACCAGAATATTCGCCTTTTTAACGATATGACGGTGCTGGAAAACGTGGTAGTCGGCCATCACGCCCGCATCAAGACTAATTTATTCACGACCTGGTTGCGCTTGCCCCAGGAACGCCGCCAGGAAGCCCTCGCCCGCCAGGAAGCTCTCGGCCTGCTCAAACGGCTGGGTCTGCTTGGTTTCGCCTCGCAGCCTGCCAGCAAGCTTTCCTATGGCGACCAGCGGCGGGTAGAAATTGCCCGCGCCCTGGCCCTTCACCCGGCCTTGCTGCTGCTGGATGAACCGGCGGCGGGTATGAACGATGTAGAAACCGCTTTGCTGGCCGAGTTTATCCTGACTCTCAAGCGGCAGGGCTACACGGTGGTGGTTATCGAGCATCACATTGACCTTATTATGCAGGTCAGTAACGAGATTATCGTCCTGAACTTTGGCAAGAAGATTGCCCAGGATGTCCCGGTCGAGGTCCAGCAAAATGCCCAGGTGGTCGAAGCTTATTTTGGACAGGAATAACCGATGTTAGAGGTGGCGAATCTTTCGGTAAATTACGGCAGCATCGAGGCCGTGCGCGACATCAGTTTCCAGGTGCCGGAAGGAAAAATTGTAACCCTTATCGGGGCGAACGGGGCCGGGAAGACCACGACCCTTTCGAGCATCAGCGGTTTGCTGCGGCCGGGCCGGGGCAAGATTATTTTCCAGGGGCAGGATATTACGCGCTGGCCGACCGACCAGATTGTCCGGGCCGGTCTGGCCCAGGTCGCCGAAGGCCGGGCCATTTTAAGCCCCCTGACCGTGGCCGAAAACCTTGAACTAGGCGCTTTCGTCCGGCGCGACCGGGCCGCTATCCGGCAGGACATTGACCGGATTTACGGCCAGTTTCCGCGCCTGGCCGAACGCCGCAGCCAGCTTGCCGGGAGTCTCAGCGGCGGCGAACAGCAGATGCTGGCGATTGGCCGCGCCCTGATGGCCCAGCCCAAAATGCTCCTTTTGGATGAGCCGAGTATGGGTCTGGCTCCAATTATCATTAACCAGGTCTTTGAGATTATCAGGCAGATAAACGAGCAAGGAACAACGGTGCTGCTGGTCGAGCAAAACGCCAACAAAGCCCTTAAAATAGCCGATTATGCCTACGTCATGGAAAGCGGTCGGGTTACCTTCCAGGGTACCGCCGAGGAGGTGCGCAGCTCCACCCACGTGGTCGAAGCGTTCCTGGGTAAAGGGTAGTTTTCTATCAAGATAAAAAGAATTTTGTGATGAAAAGAAAATTGAGAAAGCCGGGAACTTAAAATGCCGCCCGGTTTTTGTTTTAATTTTGTTGTTGGGCAAAGCTAACGCGAGTTGAGTTAAGAAATGGCTCGTTTTAGCCTGAGCAGACCGTTGGCGAGGTTCTGGCGGACGGCCTGGACGGGTTGGCCGGTAGCCTGGGCGATTTGCTGGTATGTCAGCCCGTTGAAGTAGGCCAGTTCCACAATGGCGCGTTGTTCCTGGGGCAGACCGGCCAGGGCTTGCCGGGCCTTAGTTTGTTGTTGGGCGATTTCGTCTTCTTTTGCAGGGGTGGGTTTCTTAAAAATAATCCCGGTAAAGGGCGGGCCGGAAGTAAACCGGGAGTTTTTAGAAAAAATCAGGTCTACCGGCAGGCAGTCCAGGCAATAACAATGCACTTCCCGCAGCAGCCAGTTTAAAAAAGGGCCGTTTTGCGGGTTGTACAGGCCCGGTTGCCGCCAGTACCGCACAAAGATTTCCTGGACCGCTTCTTCGGCGGAGGAGCTATCTTTTAAAACGCGCAAAGCAAGACCATAAGCCTGGCGGGCGTAACGTTCGTATAATTCTTCTATGGATTTGAAAGTGGTAGAAACGCCCCGTAAGGGTTTGCCGGGTTGTAATTGGGTCATTGGTCTCTTTCTGACACGCTGGCTTTTACCAGGGAAAGTAATATTGAGTTGAATAAATTTTATAGGACAGCTTTAATAAGAAGCATTATAGGGGCCACAGGAAAGTTTTTATATTCAGGAAGGATAAATTTTCCGTGAAACTTTAAAAGCAAAACTCCCGGCATAGCTGGCTCAAACCAGCTATGCCGGGAGTTTTTTACTTTGAAAAGAGCTAGATAAGGTTAGCAGGGGAGTGAAATTCGAAATCCAACCCGATGTCCAGGGCTTTCACCGAGTGGGTAAGCGCGCCGGACGAAATCAGGTCAACCCCACTCCAGGCGATAGCCGCAATTGAATTGAGATTGATGCCGCCGGAAGCCTCTGTTAAAGCTCGACCGCCAATCATTTCGACAGCTTGCCGCATTATTTCAGGCGACATATTATCGAGCAAAATAACGTCCGCGCCGCCTTCAAGAGCCGCCGGAATCTGGTCCAGGCGGTCTACCTCCACTTCGACTTTTACAAGGTGGGGCAGGCGTTCTTTACCCAGGCGCAAGGCTTCTTCCAGGGGAATTCCGGCGGATGCCAGGGCTGAGAGGTGGTTATCTTTCAGCATTACGCCGTCACTGAGATTGCGGCGGTGATTATAGCCGCCGCCGCAGCGAATGGCGTATTTTTCAAGGTCGCGCAAGAGGGGAGTGGTCTTGCGGGTATCCACAATCCGGGCCTTGGTGCCAGCCGCCGCCGCAACAAAATGCGAGGTGGCGGTAGCAATACCGCTCAGGCGTTGTAAAAAGTTGAGGGCGACCCGTTCGCCTTTAAGCAGACTGCGGGCGGCGCCTTCGACGGTTGCCAGGGTTTGCCCGGTTTCAAGGATTGCGCTGTCTACCGTGGTCGGGTTGAAGTGGATTTGAGGGTCAACAGCCTGGTAAACGGCCCTGGCAACATCAAGGCCGGCCATCACGCCTGGCTGCCGGGCTACAAAACGAGCCCGGGCCGTAACGTTCGCCGGTACAAAGTAATCGGTGGTCAGGTCGCCCCAGCCCAGATCTTCCTCCAGGGCAGCTTCGACCAGCCGGTTTAGTTGCCCGGCGGTCATTTCCAACCTGGGCGTCATATAGTCATTGAGAACTTTTGAATTAATCACTTAAAATCCTTTCCCCACCCTGACCGAGTTATTGTCAGAATAACCTTAACTCATTTGTATTATATCATAACATTGCAAGAGGGGGAATATGATTATTATTAGAATTAAAAAAGACCGGCCCGTTTTCAGACCGGGCTGGCCCAATTGCTAATTTAAGGCATTGGCTTGCCGCGCGCACTCTGGTACAGCGCGTACCATTCTTCCCGGCTCATTTGCTCGGACTGCTTTTCGGCGTCCTGGCAGGCTTTAATGGGCTCGGGCTTGCTGGTACCGATGACCGGTTAGATGGCTGCCGTAACTACCCGGTAAGCTCAACCCGGCCTTTTACAAAAAGGCTTAAAAGCTTTAATCCTCAAACGGGATAGGCGGATAGCCGCCGCCGAACGGTACATCAGGCCGGTCGAAGTCGCTCTGCCAGGGCATGGCGCCGGGATGCGAACCCTTTTTCAGAATTTCCAGGATGCGTGGGCCAGCCTCCCGGCAGCTATATCCGGGAGCAGCGGCTAAAACAGGCCGCCAAGGGTTTACTTTTTACTGAAAACAGCCTTGAGCAAATCGCTATGTCCAGCGGGTTTGGCCGCCGGTTTTATTTTGCAAAGGTCTTCAAGGACGCAACCGGCCTTTCCCCGGCGGCTTACCGTAAAACTTCCAGGGTCTAATTTATAATTACCTTGAAATTTCAGCCCTGTAAGAGGTTAGAGTATAATAGCCGCCAGGTAATAAGGAGATTTTTAATCAGGAACTTTTAATTGAAAGCTTTTAAAAGCGTCAGGTGATTTTCCAAAGCATCAGGTGAAAGGTAAAGGCTGTAGAATGAATTTTGCGCAAGAGCGGACCGCGGAAGGAATCCTGTTTACCGACGAATACCAGTTAACCATGGCCCAGGTCTATTTCCGGGCGGGTAGGCACGAGCAAACAGTCCAGTTTGACCATTATTTTCGCAGTTACCCTGATTACGGTAAACACAAAGCGGGTTATTGTATAGCGGCAGGCCTGGAATGGCTGGTGGACTGGATGAAGGAAGCTTACTTCCGGGACGAAGATATTGAATTACTGGCGGCCCAGAAGACCGGCAAAGGCCAGCCTCTTTTTGACAAAGATTTCCTGGAATACCTGCGAAAAAACGGTAACTTTAGCGGTCTGACCCTGCGAGCTATCCCCGAAGGCCGAGTGGTCCATCCCCATATTCCTTTGAGCGTGGTGGAAGGGCCGCTTATCATGGCCCAAATCCTCGAGTCGTCGCTGCTCAATCACCTGAACTACCAGACCCTGATTGCCACGAAAGCTTCGCGTATCCGGGATAGCGCCCAGAACCGCATGCTGCTGGAATTTGGGATGCGCCGGGCCCAGGGTTTTGGCGCAAACGCCGGGACGCGCGCGGCCATGATTGGCGGGTGCGACTTTAGTTCAAATGTGGGAATTTCACACGTGCTTGGTTATCCGCCGAAAGGCACCCACGCCCACAGCATGGTCCAGTTTTTCAAGGCCATAGGCGGCGACGAACTGGAAGCGTTTGAGGCATACGCCGAGGTTTACCCCGACGACTGCCTTTTGCTGGTGGATACTATTAACACGCTGGAAAGCGGCGTACCCAACGCTATCAAGGTCTTTGAGAAGTTGCGGCAAAAAGGGCATGAGCCGGTCGGTATCCGCATTGATTCAGGTGACCTGGCTTATTTAAGCATCCAGGCCGCCCGCATGTTGAACGACGCCAAATTCCCCAACACCTCGATTGTCCTCTCAAACGAGCTGGACGAACTGGTTATCTGGCAAATCCAGACCCAGATACAGGAAGAAGCTTCCCGCTACGGCATCAATCCCCAGGACGTTTTGCACCGGTTGGTCTACGGTGTTGGTACGAACCTGGTGACATCGGAAGGCAGCCCGGCCCTGGGCGGTGTTTATAAACTCGTGGCGGTCAAGGAGGAGAAGGAGTGGGTTCCAGCCATAAAAATTTCGGAAATGCCCTTAAAGACCCCTAACCCCGGCCAAAAACAGGGCTGGCGCGTTTACGACCGGCGCGGTATGGCGACCGCCGACCTTCTCAGCCTGCAAGACGAAGACCCGCGCCAGGCTCTGCAAATTATGGCCCATCATCCGACCGACCTTGCCAAGTGGCGGGTCATTCGCAGCTCTGATATTGGCGAAATTGAGCCGCTTCTGGTAGATGTTTTGAAGGATGGTAAACTGGTCTACGATTTTCCCTCAATTGAGGAGATGCGGGAGCGCCGCAAACGCGATATTGACCGGTTCGACCCCGGCGTACGCCGTCTTCTGAACCCGCACGTCTACCATGTGTCTTTAACCGATAAGCTGTGGAATTTAAAACAAGACCTTATCGCCTCGGCCCTCAAGCCTAAAGAAGACTAATTTCAGGCTAAAGACCCTGCTACCTGAGGCATAACCGGGTACATATCCAACCAGGAAGAAGCGTCGCCTTCCCAACATTATCTAGTGACTACTTTCGGTCCGTTTAGCGAATTGCCGCCAGATAAACTTCTTCCAGAGTAGGGGTCCGTTCTTCGAGGTATTGAATGTCCGCCCCGGCCTCCACCAGCGTTCGGACGAGGCCGGGATTATTTTCTTCGGGGTCGAGAAGCCGCACTTCCAGGGCCGGACTGCCCGGAGCGGCCTTTTCTTCCGTTTCCAGCCAGTTCACCGTTTTGATAAAGCTCAGTTCGCCCAGTTTCCCTGTTAACCCGTCCACTTTCCGGCGCACTCGCACCACAATGCGGCGTTCTTCCAGGCCAAAATGCCGCCGCAAGTTTAGCGGCGTATCAAGTTGCAGCAGCTTTTGCTTAAAAATGGCAATCCGGTCGCACAACCGGTTGGCTTCCTCCATATTATGGGTCGAGAGGAAAATCGTGCGCCCGGCCTCTTTAAGCGAGAGGATGGCTTCCCGCACCGCGAAGGCCGCTTCGGCGTCCAGCGAAGCGGTCGGTTCATCCAGGAAAAGCACTTCAGGCTGGTGCAGCAAGGCCCGGCCAATCGCCAGCTTTTGTTTCATGCCCTTGCTGTAGGTCGCGACCGGTTGTTTGCGCCAGCGCCACAAATCCAGCCAGCGTAACGTTTCTTCCGACCGCTTGCGAGCTTCCGGTTCGCTTAACCCGTAAAGCCGGGCGTAAAAGACCATGTTATCCAGGGCGTTCAGCGACTCGTATAGGCCCGGCGACTCCGTCAGCAAACCGATAGATGCGCGCACCGCGTTATTGTCCGGCCCGACCTCAAAATCGTTAATCCAGGCCCGGCCCGCTGAGGGCGCGACCAGGGCGCAAAGCATCCGAATGGTCGTGGTCTTACCGGCCCCGTTTGGTCCCAGGAAACCGAAAATTTCGCCTTCCTGGACCTCGATATTCAAATTATCCACCGCCAGGTTTTCGCCAAAGCGGCGGGTCAGGTTTTCAGTCCGAATCATTTTTTGTACGTAGAAAAATTTCCATTACCAGAACCCCCAAAGTATAACATAGCTCACCTGGCCCATAGAATATGACCAAATTGCTATACTCGGCTTTGACTTCACCGGCAATTGACTACTTTACCAAAAAATGTTAATGTTTCCCGGTACCACGACTGCTCGTCACGCACACCTTAACTTTATAAGAAAATAAAAGGCACCCTAAAAATGAAGAGAAGGGAAAAAGCGATGGCTGAAATCGTACTGCCTGACTATGATAGCCTACCGGTAGACCCGACTCACCCACGGGGGGCCGCCTGGAGCCTGTGGGGTCCGCAAGATGAGCTTGGCATGCTCAACCTTTTAACGCCCGAAAGAGTCGCTAACGCCGCCCGGCTGGTCCAATCCGGCAAAGTCTTTGCCCTGAACTGGGAATTAGAACTGCCCGACCCGCCGCTCTTTTATCGCCAGCGCCTCGAACACGCCATTACCGGGGGTAGCGGCCTCATACACGATGATATTTACCACAACTTCAATACTCAATCCTCGACCCAGTGGGACGGCTTCAGCCACTATGGTAACTTCGAGTTTCACACCTTTTATAACGGCGTGACCTCCGCCCATATTACCGGGCAGCCTGGCGCCCGTAACGGCATCCAGGCCTGGGCCAGGCGCGGCATCGCCGGACGCGCGGTCTTGCTCGATTACCGGCGGTGGGCGCTTTCGCAACACCTCGAGTATTCGCCAGGCGAAGCCCACCTTATTACGGCTTCGGAACTGGAAGCGGTCGCCGAGGCCGAGGACGTGGAGTGGCAGACCGGCGATATTTTAATCCTGCGGACCGGCTGGATTGAGTGGTACAAAACGCTCGACCAGGCTGGCCGCGAAGCCTACGCCCGGATGCCCCATTCGATAGCGGGTATGGACCAGGACGAAACCACGCTGCGCTTTTTGTGGAACCATCATTTCGCGGCGGTCGTCAGCGATAACCCTTCCTTCGAGGTTTTGCCTATCCCGGCTGAAAAACGCTCGGTCCACGAAACCCTGCTGGCTTTATGGGGAATGCCCATCGGGGAAATGTTTTACCTGGACGACCTGGCGGCTGATTGCGCCGAAAACGGCCGCTACGCCTGCTTCTTTACTTCCGCGCCATTGAACAAACTTGGCGGGGTGGCCTCTCCGCCTAACGCCCTGGCTTTTAAATAAACCCGCAGGTTTATTTAGTGGGTGATGGAGTGGTTGCACCGGGTGAGGCCGGGGCGGTCCTGCTCATTTGAAAACTGCGCTGGAAGTTTGCCAGGTCATCGCTTGTAAGGCCGGTCAGAATAATCGCCACGCTGTTGCCTTCTTTGAGGGCGGCGGCATCGGGCGCGGCCGCGCCAAAGACGCTTATCAGGGACGCGTCGAGCGGCCCCAGCACAATCAGGCCGGAGACCTGCATACTGGCCCCGCTGCCTTTGCTGTAAAGCAGCACGTTCCCGGTCAGGCTGGTAAAGTCGGGTAAGGCCTGTTCGATTATTTTGGTAAAGCCCTGCTTTGGTAGCTCGGTGTTGTAAAAAGCCGCGACCTTATCGTAAGGGTCGACCGTGTAATAGATACTGCTTTTGGCGGTTTTGGAAGCCTGACTGAGCGATTCGGCGACCTGCTGGCCCAGCACGCCCAGGTTTATCAGCTTGAAACCAGTGTAGACCGGGAAATCGGCGGGCGTAGGGTTGGCGAAAGTCGGCGGCGCCGTCGGCGTGGCCGGGGCAACCTGGGGGATAGGCGAGCCGGTGTAGCTGGCTCCAGCCGTAATGGTCACAATAATCGGGTTAAAAGGAGTGCTGGTCGCCGCCGGAGTGGCGGTTGCGGCGGTGGTCGGTGGGACCGGTGTAGCGGTGGCGGAGTCCCCGCAAGCCGCCAGGCCCAGGGCTAACAAAAGTAACAGGCCCAGCGCCCCTCTCGTTCGTTTCATGCGAAATTTCTCCTCATTGTTGCCAGGTCAGGCCCGACCGGTTCAGGCTTTGGATGTCTCCGGCGGCGGTTTTAGCGCCCGGATATAGGCGATTATCTTTGTAATCTGGTCATCGGTCAGTTCGGGATGGGCGGGCATAGTGCCCCGGCCTCGCCGGATGATGTCCGTAATATCGCTGTCGCTTTTCCCGGTAGTGCTAAGGCGCGGCCCTGTTCCACCAGCCCGGCCTTCTTTCGCGTGACAGTCGCTGCAATTGCTCGACAGAAAAATCTGCTTGCCCTCGGTAGCGGTCTGGCTGAGGGTCGCGGGCGCGGGAGTTTCCGCCGCGCCCTGCCCGGTTATAACTACCACGCCAACCACTAAAGCCACCAGGACGACCACGACGCCAAACCCGGCCCACAAATACTTTCCGCTGGCCGGGGGCCGCGCGGTTTCGGGCGGCGGTTCGGTATAGCCAAAATAACTACTTTCATCAAATTTACGTTCGCCAGAGCCTGCCGGATTAGTCGAATCGCGGCCTGTTTCTTCCGGCTGATTATTTTCGGTCATTCGCCAGTTCCTGTTCCGTCAATTTCATTACAGCCAGCCGTTTTTTTGCAGCCCGGCGACGGCCCCGGCGAACGCCTCGACGGTTTCATCAATATCGCTGGCGGTGTGCGCGACCGAGACAAAGCCGCCAATCCCGCCCATGAATTGCACGCCCCGGTTATCCAGTTCCAGCCGCAGTTGCGTCTTTAACGGTTCGGGGATGCCTCGTTTCAGGCGGGTCTGGACCTGCGAACCGGCCAAGCTTTTGCCGAAGCCGGGCGCATAAACGTCGCCGTCCAGCGGCCACTCTATGTCCCGGTTGTCGGGGTCGAAGCAGACGTGAAAGACCGAACCGCGCCCGTAGCAGAAGGCTTTGCCGTTTAGCCCGGCCTCCTGGAAGACGCTGTTAAACCCGGCCCGCAAGCGGTTGGCTTGCTGCTCAATCGGCCTATAGATTTTTTCCTGGGCATCGGGAGCCGCAATCAAGGAGAGGGCTGCGATACCGGCTGCCGCCGAAAGCGGGTTGGCGTTAAAGGTGCCGTGATGGACGATGTAACGGCTGCCTGCCCCCACGCTTAAAAGGTCAATCAGGTCGGCGCGTCCCGCCACGGCTCCGCCCGGAAAACCCCCGGCCAGGATTTTCGCCAGGCAGGTCAGGTCCGGCGTCACGCCTTCGAGAGCCTGGACACCGCCCGGCCCGTAGCGGAAACCGCTCACAATTTCGTCAAAAATTAAAATCACCTGCTTTTCGCTGGAGAGCTTGCGCAGTTCGGCTAAAAACCCGGCCGGGTTCGGTAACGTGCCCCAGCTTGCCCCGTCCGCCTCCAGGATGATTGCCGCGACGTCATGCTGGCCTTCCAGTTGTTTCTCGACCGCCCCGATTTCGGTCGGCAGCACGATGACATTATCGGCGACCGCCTGGGGTACGCCGCTGGGAGCCACGCCCGTTTCGTTGACGGCGTTGTAGTCGTGCCAGCCGTGAAAACGAAGCCCGAATTTAATCATCTTCTCCCGGCCAGTGGCGGCCCGGGCCAATCGCAGGGCCATCATGGTCGCCTCGGTCCCGCTGCTAAAGAAGCGTACCTTCTGGGCCGAAGGAACCAGCTTGCAGATAAGCTCGGCCCAGCGGATTTCCCCGGCGTGGTTGCCGCCGTAATGGGTGCCTTTGCTAATCTGGTCAATCGCGGCCTGGGCGATAGCCGGGTGCGCGTGACCGAACAAGAGCGAGCCGTGACCCATCCAGTAATCAATATAGCGGTGGCCGTCCACGTCAAATTTATAAGCCCCGGCGGCGTGATCAATATAGACCCCGGTCGGATCCCAGCGCCGCCCGCTGTGGGTCACGCCATCGGGCAAAACTTTGAGGGCTTCTTCGTGCAATTCAAGAGAGGTCGGGTTGGCCGCTAAAAACTGTTCCTGGGCGGCGTAATTTTGCTCAAGCTGAGTTTCTTTTAGCATAAAAAATAATCGCTTTCCGGCTGCATTTGATTTGGCAAAAGACCCGCTCATCTTAACAACACCGCCCCTTTTTGGCAATTGGCTACTCACCACTATTTTCTCTAAATTCACCCGATATTGGCTTGACAAACGCCGGTGAGCTATATATAATTACCCCTGCAACGCTGATGAGGCCGCGCAGCACTTAAAAAGTGAAGAGTTTGTGTAAAGAGCGGAAGTGGCTCAGCTGGTAGAGCATCTCCTTGCCAAGGAGAAGGTCGCGAGTTCGAATCTCGTCTTCCGCTCCATTTTTTTGCCTTTTTTTCTTCTCCGCTATCATACTTTTCAGATTTTCCCGGCTTTGCCTTTCCTGTGAATTCCATCACTCCTCGCTATGTACTTCTAACGATGTTGGATCTTTTCGCCATTCCTATAATATTATTGACTACAAAAGATAAAATTTCCGCCGCCCTGGCGGGTATCCGGTTAAAAATAGGGTCTTTACCCCATACGTTCGGGGTAAGAAGTTGCTACAATAAGTAACAATGGCGGGAATTATGCCCGGACCGGCTTTTGCCACCTCATTACAATCAGGGTTGAGATGTCCCAAAGCGCATTGCCAGCCTGGGGCTGATGAAGGAGTCTATGCAAATCGTAACTGTTGGATTAGATTGTAACAAAGCGCCTGTGGAAGTCCGCGAACGTATCTCGTTTACTCCGCACCGGTTGGCCGCTGCTTACAACGCCCTGCTGGCCCTGCCTTCGGTCCGGGAAGCCGCCATCCTCTCTACCTGCAACCGGGTCGAGCTGTATGTTTACGGCGGTGACGATTTTTCCGGCGACATTTTCGGGGATTTGCAAACTTTCCTCAGCGACTTTCACCAGACCCCTATCGAACTCTTCGAAGCCTATCTTTTCTGCTTGAGCGGCCCCGCCGCCGTCCAGCATCTTTTCGAGGTCGCCAGCGGCATCCAGTCAATGGTTATCGGTGAGGCTCAAATCCAGGGCCAGGTCCGCGACACCATCGAGCAGGCCCGCAAACTGGGCGGGTC
>CADDZM010000069.1 GCA_902812345.1 Chloroflexota bacterium
GCAAAAGGTGAACCTGATTGCCGACCGCATTGTAGCCCTGAATTCAGTCGCCCAGCGTATCCGCGAAATTACCCTCTTAATTGACACGCTTTCAAATGAAACCCATTTGCTGGCCCTGAACGCCGCCATTGAAAGCGCCGGGGCGGGCGAGGAAGGAGTCCGGTTCGGGGTAGTGGCCGGGCATGTGCGCAAACTTTCCCAGCGTTCGCGGGTGGCGGCCATTGAAATTCAACAACTGGTCAGCCAGATTCAAAATGCCGCCGCTAGCAGCGTTATGGCGACCGAGGAAGGCATCAAAGTGGTCGCGCTTGGCGATAAAATGGTCAGCGATAGTTTGCGGGCTAACGAAAATATCATCCGGCAGATTGACCAGACCAGCCAACTGGCCCAGGGTATTTCCCAGGCCACCGAGCAGCAGCGCCAGTCCAGCACCCAGGTGGCCGTTACAATGCAGGAATTAAGCCAGATTAGCCAGAATATCCGCGACAACAGCCGCCAGTATCTTGCCAGCACGATTGACCTGGAAGAAGTGGTCCGCCAGCTAAACGGCGTGGTCAATGCCTTTACCGTGGAAGACGCGCCGCCCGCCAACCCCGATTTAAGCGGCACGCCGCCAGGCCTTGGCTTGCCCGGTAGTGAGGCGCCCGAAGGCCAGTGGTCGCCCGGTGCCGTTCAGGCTTAAGCGCCCTTTTCCAGTTCGTAAACCCCGGTCTTCCCGGCGATAACCACCCGCCCGGCAATCCCGATAAACAGGCCGTGCTCGACCACCCCGGTTAGCCCTTTTATGCGGGCGGCCAGGTCTTTCGCGTCAGTTACAGGCGGAAAGCGGCAGTCCAGCACGTAGTTCTCGCCGTCCGTAAGATAGGGCTGCCCCCCGGTCATTCGCAGGGCCGGTTCGCCGCCCAGCGCCCGCAAGCGGTTGGCGGTGTGGGTCCAGCCAAAGGGGGTGACTTCCACCGGGATAGGCATTTTTTCGCCCAGGATACTTACCAGTTTGCTTTCATCGGCAATAATAACCTCCAGGGTTGAGGCCGCCGCAACCAGTTTTTCGCGCAAAAGGGCTCCGCCCCGGCCTTTGGTCAGGGAAAAGGTGGCGGTCTCGATTTCGTCGGCCCCGTCCACGGTGATGTCCAGCGCTTCAATATCGGCCAGTTCTTTTACTTCCAGGCCAAAACTCCGGGCCAGTTCCGCCGACTTTTCGGAAGATGAGACCGTTACCAGCCCGGTCAAAATCCCGGCCTGGGACCGGCGGCCTACTTCCTCAATGAATAATTCGGCGGTGCTGCCGCTACCGAGGCCCACCCGCATGTCCGAGTGGATAAAGGTATCTACCGCGTAGACTGCCGCCTGTTGTTTTAATTCCTGCTGGGTTAAAGCCGGTTGGGACTCGCTCATCGCATTTTCTCCTGGTTTGAAGTTTATTTTTACCCGACCCTGAGGCTGGCTTTCCGTTCCTATTATAGCCCAATAAAATTAAAAAGAACCACTAAAAAAGCGCCTCCCTTTGGCGGAAAGCGCCTTTTTCAAGGAGAAAGCTTATTTAAGCAGCCCCGTCTGAATCAAGCCGGTATAAGTGATGGCAAGGCCCAGGATAGCGACCAGGGCCGCGCTCACGATTGGCAGCAAACGCAGCACGCGCCCTGCCCGTCCCAGCTTCATATTGCCGAATTTATCGCGAGCGTAAACCATTAACAGTCCTATCAGGGTTAGGGTTCCGGCCAGGCCCGCGCTAAAGAAGACAATCATTATAAGGCCGAGGGCCGTCCGGTTGAGGGCGATAGCGCTCAACATCAAAACCAGGGCCGAGGGACAGGGCAGCAGGCCCGCCGAAATCCCGAAAAAGAGCAAATTTTTCCAGGTAACGGTCTTGCCATCGGTGCCGGGCGGCAAATGCGAGTGCATCTTTCCCCCGTGGGAGTGCATCGTTCCGTCTGCGTGGCTGTGGTCATGCTCATGCGTGTGGTCGTGGTCGTGGTCGTGGTCGTGGTCGTGGTCGTGGTCGTGGTCGTGGTCGTGGTCGTGAGTATGCCCGTCGTGCGTATGATTGTCAAGCCCGTGAACGTGGTCGTGGTTATGGCCGTGACCTTCGGAGTGGTCATGGGAATGGCCGTCATGAGTGTGGTCGTGCTGGCCGTGAGTATGACTGTGGTGGGAAGGCGCGGGCGCGGTTTCGGTTGGCGGAAGCAGGGTCGTGGCCCGCATTTCAACCGGGTTAGCGGCGGTAGGGCCGGAAGTGGTCAGAGCCAGGGCCGGTTCGAAGGCCGGGCGTTCGATTTTTATAATCCCGGCTTTTTCATGCTCGTGTTCGTGGTTGTGATGCGGGTGCGTATGTCCATCGTGGGAGTGGCCCTGCTCGTGTTCGTGTTCGTGAGTGTGACCGTCGTGGGTATGAGTATGCGCGCCAGTGTGGTCGTGCGAGTGAGTAGGGGCCGCTTTGAGAACAGCGTTACCCTTGCCGCGCGCATTGCCGCGCGCAAAAACCAGCCGCGACCGGAACAGGCTGATACCCATGCCGACTACCAGCAAGCCCGAAAGGAGGCCCAGCCAGGGATAGAGTGTTTCCGGCAAAATATATTGCGAGGCGAAAAGCGTAATCAGGCCCAGGGCGAAAACCCCGATTGTATGCGTGATGGTAACGGTCAGGCCCAAAAAGACGGCGTGTTTCGCGGTGCCGCGGCTGCCTACCAGATAAGCCGCCACTACCGTCTTGCCGTGTCCCGGCGAAAGGGCGTGGAACATACCGAGGACAATTGAAGCCAGCAGCGCGAAAAGGATTACCGGCAAGGTCAGTTCGCCGTTAATCAGGTTCGCCAGCGGGTCTTGCGTCTTGACGATTTCAGCGTCCTGGGGGTAATCGTTGCGGTTTACCACTACCGAGGGGTCGAGCTTGAAAGAAGCATTCGCCGCAGTCACCTGTAAAGGACTTGCCAGCATATCTTCCGGGTAGACCCGCAGTTCATTGGTCTGGTCCTTGTCCGGCACGCTGGCTTGATTGATGGCGACACCCGTGGCGTTGCGCAGGATTATTTCGCGCCAACCAATCCGGTCGGCGTAATTGCTATCGCTGTAAGAGATGCTGGCAGCGTTGGAGGACAGGGCGGCGGTCTGGAAATGGGCGGTCAGCCGCAGGGTCTGGAGGCCGCCCTGCCCGGCGATAAAAACCGTGTTGCTTGAAACGGCCTGCATTTCCACCGGGGAACCGTTTACCGCCAGCTTAAGGTTTGACAGTAAAGCCTGGACCTTTGCGCCGGTGTATTGCGACTTTTCGCTGTCGCTGATTTGGCCGTCCTTGTTCCGGTCAATCAGGTCTTTTTCCTGGAAAGTCGGGATTTCAGCCATATCCAGCACAAAATAAATGTTTACGCCCGCCGCGCCGACCTCAATCCGGCTGTACTGGTTGACCGTAAAGTTCCCCAGCGGGTGCGCGAAGGCGGTCGCCGGTACGGCCAGGATGGTCAGGGCCAGCACGGCCAGGAAGATTAGTTTCGCCCTTGTTTTTGACTTGAAAAGCTTCATTCAGCCACCATCTTTTCTAAATGTTCTTAAAATCGCTAATTTCCAGGCGGAAAACTAATTTCCGAGGCTGGCAAGGGTCTCGCGGGCTTGCTGCGCGTACAGGAAGGAAAAGCCGGGATTGACCAGGGCTTTTTGCAAATAGCTTTTGGCTTCGTCCTTCTGGCCTGACTTGTAGGCAATCATCCCGGCGTGGAAGAAGGCCAGGCGGTCGTTGGTGCCAAGCGAAAGGGCTTTTTTCGAGGCTATGGCCGCGCCCTGGTAGTCGCCGGTCTGGTAGAGCGCCCAGGCCAGGACATCGGAAGTCTTGTAAATGCCCCGGTTGGCGGCGGCCTGTTTAGCCTCGGCGAGAGTCTGGGGCAGGTCTTTATTGAGGTCGGCCTGGAAAAGAGCCAGTTCCATATCCGTAACAACCCCGTTATCGCGGTAAATCTGCATAATGCCCTGGACCAACTGGTACTGCTGGCTGGCCGGTTGGGTCTGTCCCGCGAGAGTATATATATCCCCCAGGGTAATCAGGAAATCGGGTAAAGGAAACCGCGCCGTCACGGTTTTGAGCATCGTAATAGCGCCGTTCAGGTCGCCTTTGGCCGCTTTGATATAGGCCAGGCCCGCCTGGGCGTAGACGTAATTCGGATAATATTGGAGAGCTTCGTTATAAGTCTTCTCGGCGGTAGCGAAATCGCCTTTGTTGTAGTAAAGCATGCCAAGCTGGTAAGTGACCCAGGCCCGGTTCTCGGTGCCTTCCGCGCCCGCGTCCACGGCCTGCTGCATGGCCTGGATAGCCCCATCGTCATCGCCGTAAAGCTCCCGGATATAAGAAACCCGCGAATAAGAACTCAGGTCCGGGCGGGTGTCGACCATTTTCTGGACCGTGTTGGTAGCGTCGTCAATCAATCCTAGCTGAGTTTGCGCGTCGGCGACCACCCCGAGGGCGTAACTGCTGGGCGTAGCATTAAAAGCCTGCCTGCCAAAATCAAGACCTTTAGCGAATTCGTGGCGGGAAAGATAGAGCGAGCCAAGCCCGCCCAGGGCGGTAGCATTTTGAGGGTCGAGTTTGAGGGTCGTGTTAAAGACCGCTTCGGCTTTAGTGTAAAAAGTGGGGTCGCCTACTTCGCGGGCTTTCTGGAGATAAAGCAGTCCCAGGTTAGCCTGCCCGGGGGCATCGTTCGGATTGGCCCGCAGTTTGTCCTGGTAGGTGGCAATTTGGGTGTCGGTCTGGCTGGCGCCAAGTGATACGCCCGGCGCGGTCTGCCTGGAAGTACCCAGCAGGTCGCCCAGGGTTTTCCCGGAAGGGTCAGGGTTGGTCCGCACGGCGTTTACAATTAAAACAGCCAGCATGGTTAAAACGACTACTCCAACGAGGACCGCCTCTCTTTTGTGGCGGGTTATAACTTGCATGGCCGGTCTCCTTATCCTGCCTCCTGGCTAAGGTTTAGCAGGTCTCATAGCTTCCCAAAATTGGCGGTAATTTAATCCGGTCAGTATTGATTCAATCCAACTATTTATCTGTGGGAGAGAATTGTATTTGTGGGAGGGAATTGAATTCCCGATTTGCCCTGCCGGGAAAATAATTCCCTCCCACAGGTAGCCTTGCCCCAGGTAGCCCTCGCCGGCGGGTTTTGAGTCCGCTGGCGAGGGCGCTCTTCTGGTTACCCGGTTAGCCGGGAGGGGCTAACCTTAGAAATGCCTAGCAGCCGCCGTAACCCTGGACGTACGGGTTATTGAGGCTCTGCTTGCATTCCTGGGCCGGGGTATTAAACAGCAGGCCGCTATAAGGCAGCGCCTGGTACGGGAAGGCGCCGGTCAGGTCGTTGACCCTGGCCGGGAAGTCCACACCGTCACCGAGAACGTTGTTCGGGGAAACGCTGGGGTCAACCAGGATACCCGCCACTACCCGCAGTTCGATGTCAATGACATCGTCTTTGAGGCGGCGGCCGTTCGGGAACCCGGCCAGGTCATTGCCGAGCACGCCGAGGGCGCTTTCTTTGCCCGCAGCGGTCGGCGGAATAGCTACGTTAAGACGCAGTTGTTCCGACGGAACCACCCCGGCAGGCTGGTTAAGACCTTTTACGCCGGTAAGGAAGACCGCTAGAATATCGGTGCGGTCACCGGATGGCAGTTTCAAGCCGTAAAGCGCAGTTAACAACTTACCAAGCTCCGGTTGAAGGATGATGCTGGCCGGGATAACGCCCGCCTGGATCAACTTGTAATCCTGGGAAGGCATCAGGTTGTTGAAGGCGTCTTTCAGTTTGAGCGGAATGACGACTTCGTTGGTTAGCGGCATGCCCAGGCGTTCAATCTGGACCCAGTTGCCGCTGCTGGAGGTAGCGCCCAACGCGCCCCGGACAGTCGTAGCGCGGCGGCTGCTGGTAGTCCAGAAGCCCAGGACCGAACTGCCGCCATTCGGGTCAGTGGGGGTAGCGCCGTCTTTAGTCAGCATGCTGATCGGGATTTGCATCGAAATGGTATGGACATTGTAACCGGCGAAGCTATTCGCGCCGCCGCCCTTGTTACCGGGCAGGTTGCGAATGGTCAGCAGGTCGAACAGCGAGCCAATGTCGGCGAAGAAAGGATCGGCGCGAGGACCGGCAAATACTTTCATTCCGTTGCCCAGGTTGTGAACAACTTTAGCGGCGGTCATCGGGTAAACCGGGAAAGATTTCGCGCCAACGTTAGCCGGAGCGACTTCTTTATCGGCAGCGATGCTGGTCCGAACGGCGGTGGGGCAGTTCGATAGCGCCTGGTCTTTGCAGCTACCATCGGCGGGCGCGGTCAGTTTATCAATGTACATATACTGGCGCAGGTTGTACTCGGCGTCCATATTCTCGCCGACGACCCCGGTATTGTGGAGGAAGGTATCCCCGTTAATAATCTTGGTCTTGAAGCGGAACTGGAAGACCACATGGTCCTGCGCGTCGCCCACGTTGTCCACGTGAATTTCGTACAGGACATCGTCACCGAAGCGGAAGAAATTCGGCCCGCTCGCGGCGTTTTCGTAAGGAATCCAGTTGGTAATAATAGAAACTGTGCTGGGATTTTCCGGGCTGACGAACGCATAAAGATCGGTTGCGTCGGCTACGGGGTCCTGGCTGATCAGGGGCGCTTCGCGGTGACTTGATGCTTTAGCGACCTGTGGGGTCAAAAAAGCCGGCGAAATGCTAATCATAAGCATTGCCATTGCACCGACCAGGCTAACCCAGAAGAGGGAACGTTTTGCCATCGGTCCTGTCCTTTCTTAATCTCGAATTCGCAAGCAGGCTGGGCCTGCCTGTTTTAAAGTGGGGTTGAGTAGTCCTGAACCGCCGGACTACCTGATTTCGGGCAACCCTAAACCAGACGCATCTCCGGCAAGCCGGGGCGAACCAGGGAGGCGTCCCTGTTATTGGTTGTTTTAGTGTTTGATACCCGGTGTTAGGCGGGGTCTGGTAGCGAAGTTGTTAGACAGGATTGCCAGACCCTTCAGTTGATGTGTAATGCGTTGAGCTTACTTTGGCATGAACTCCAAAGTATTCTGGTAATTTACGCCGTTGTAGTTAAAGGTCAGCAAGACTTCTACGGTTACATTAGCCTGGTCGCCTGTGACATTTACCGTACAACTCGCGACGCCATCGCTGCCACTCGCGCCGCTGGTGCAACTCGCGGTTTTGGAAAAGAAGCTGAAGCGAGCCGTCATGGGAACGCCGGTGATAACCTTGCCGCTAACGATTAACCGGCCGTAGACCGTTAAATCGCTACCGGCAGGCGGAAAGACGTTGTTGACACAACCCTGCACTTGCGCGCCGGTTGTATCGGACCCTGCCAGGCATCCGGCGGTCGGGATGGCCGTAGGGGCAGCCAGGGTAGGATTATTTTCAATGTAGCGCCACTTGTAGTAGTGCTGGCCCAGGTTGCCCATTTCAACCTTCTGGCTGCCCAAAGCGGGGTTGTAGGTTAGCACCCGGCGCTGGAATAACTGCACCAGGACGGTCCGCTGGGTTCCGGCCACCTTAGTGCTGACCCAGAAAGGCTCGGTCACGGCGTACCCGAAGACATTCACGGTCGGGTTATCGGTGTAGACGGGCTGGTTTTCCAACCGTTGACCGGTGGCGGGATTGGTCGTAGGGCCGCGCAAATTCTCGAAGTCCTGGAAGACTTTAGCGATATTATGGCCGGTTTCGCCCTGGTACGCGCCGATGGTCAGTTGCTCGGGCGGGGTGAAAGTCGAAACGTCCCCCGCTTTATTGATGAACTGGTTTATGATGGCGTTTGGCGTGCTGGCCTTAGAGTGGTCGTCCGGCGTGCCGAAGGTAATCACGTTCTTGAACGAGGCGTAGACCGGCGCGTCAGGGTTTACCGAAACATCATCCCCGGCGACCTGGGTCTGGGAAGGAGCCAGGGTCACGAAGGTGTTATCGCCGTCCTGGCGCTGCCCGGTCACGAGGTCGCGCACAAGCAAGCCGCTTGTCACCTGGCCGGTGGTAGGCTGGTTAAGTTCCATGCGGCCTTTGTCGAAATACTGGACCTGGCGCAAGCCGCCCGGCGATTCTTTGTAGGGTTCGAGGGTCACATCTTCGGGGTTCCCGCCCACCGCCGGACCCCAGGTGTAAAAGCGTTCCACGCCGGGGGTCGCGACCAGGTGGTCGGAAGCAACCCAGCGGTCCCGGAAGTAGAAGTTGTTAAAAAACGGCTCACCGCCGGGGGCAGCGAAAGCGATGGTTGAAGATAAAAGCGAAAAAAGGACGGTGAAAGCAAAGAGAGTTAGCGGAAGGGTTTTTTTCTTCATTGAAGTTTGGTTCTCCAGAGGCAACTAATAAATAGTTATAGCCTTGTAATAGAAAGTTCGTTTACGCGCACCTGGCAATAGCCATATTCCTTGTACAAGATATACTTTAAGTTGATTGGTTTGGATTTAAATTTTTGTTAACGAAAAAAAAGGAGATTATTGAAATATTTCTAATTCTTCTTCGGTGATTTCCCCGGCAGCGCCCCAGGGGTCGGGCTTATGGATTTTGTAGGCTTTGATAACCGGATTGGCCGGGTCGGTCAGCGACACCAGCACATAGAAACTGTCGGGGTAGTAAGCCGTCCGCACATCGGTCGGCGAGGGATAAGCCGGGGTATGGGTGTGGCTGTGGTAAATCGCCGCCAGTTCGAGGTCTTCCTCGTCGAGGGCTTCTTCGGCGGCCAGTTGCGCTTTGGGGTCAATCAGGTAGCGAATATATTTATCTACCGGCTCGACATTGGTGGTCGGGAAATGCCGCGATACCAGGCCGTCCCGCCCGCCGAGCAGACCGCAGCCTTCGTCCGGGTAGTCCGCGCGGAGGTGTTCGAGCATTTCAGCGTAAAGGTTGGCCGGGATTTTTAGCATATTACCACCAGAGTTTCTGCTCCATTTCGTCTTCCAGTTCGCCCACGTCTTTGGTAAAGAGGCCCGCGCTTAAATATTTCCAGCCGCCCTCGGCCAGCAGCGCCACGATTTTACCCGGCTTCCCGGCCTGGCCCCACTCTTTCGCCAGCCGGACGGCCCCGTAGACCGCCGCCCCGCACGAAACGCCGCAGAAAAGCCCGCTCTTTTGCAGCAAAGCTCGCTGGGCCAGTACTGACTGGGCGTTGGTTACGACAAACTTGCGGTCGAGCCGTTCCAGTTCGATAATCGGCGGGACATAGCCGCCTTCCAGGTTGCGCAACCCCTGGACCACCTCGCCCATCATCGGCTCGACCGCTACAATATCAATCGCCGGGTTCTTCTCTTTAAAAAAGCGGCTGGCTCCCATAAGCGTACCGCCCGTGCCAAGCCCGGCCACGTACGCGGTCAGGTCGGGCAGGTCTTTAAAAATTTCGGGCGCGGTGCCTTTGTAGTGGGCATCCGGGTTGGCCGGGTTGGCGTACTGGAACAGCATCACATATTTTGGGTCTTTTGCCATTTCCAAGGCCAGTTCCACCGAGCCGTTACTGCCTTTGCTGCCGTCGCTCAGGACGACCGTCGCGCCGAAAAGTTCGAGCATCTGGCGGCGTTCGGGCGTAAAGCTGTCCGGCAGCACGACCGTGACCTTATAACCTTTCAGCCCGCCAATCATTGCCAGGGAAATACCGGTGTTGCCGCTGCTCGGTTCGAGAATAAGCTGGCCGCTGCCGGGAATCAGGCGGCCCTCGCGTTCGGCGGTTTCAATCATGGAAAGAGCCACCCGGTCCTTGACGCTGCCGGTGGGGTTCTGGCCTTCCAGCTTGGCGAAAATACGGACGGTTTCGGGGTAGGGGCTTAACTCGCTGATTTCCACCAGCGGCGTATTGCCTATTAATTTAAGAATGTTGGGGTAAAGCATAAGATTGATGCAGACCGGGGATTTGTATATTTTTCAAAAGCAAAAGAGCCGGCCTTTAGTTTGTGGCTGTGGGAGGGAATTATTTTCCCGACTGGTCTGGTCGGGAAAATAATTCCCTCCCACAGGTGAAAAGTTTCTTCTAATGTAGCATACATACCGGCTGGCCGGAAGACTGGTTACTTGCCGCCACTCATCGCGGGCAGGATAACGATAGTATCGCTGGCCGATACCGGCGTAACTAACCCCTGGATGAAGCGGACATCTTCATCGTTGAGGTAGATATTGACGAAACGGGCAATCTGGCCGTCCTCGGTCAAAAGCTGGTTCTTGATGGTAGGGTATTTGCGGTCCAGGCCGTCCAGGATTTCGCCGATAGTAGCGCCTTCCACGTCAACTTGCTTGACGCCGCCGGAGAGTTTGCGCAAAACGGGCGGCAATTTAACAGTACTCACTCTAAAAGTTTCCTTTCGATTTAAGAACTTTCGCCCACTACAACTATTTTGAGCAAGTGGGCGAAAGCATTTCGTTTCCAGGCAAACCGCAGCCCGGTCTAGGCAATCCGGCAGGCCGGGATAAGCACATCACCTCGTTTGTGCTGTTCGAGCAGGTCGTCAATGTCGGCGTGTTCCCCGCAAGCGACACAGTTCGGGTCGCGGCGCAACTTCAGTTCGGTGAACTCGGTTTCGAGCGCGTCAAAGAGCAGGAAGCGGCCCGCTAAAGTTTCGCCAATGCCCAGGATGGTCTTCATGGCCTCGTTGGTCTGCAACAGGCCGATAATGCCCGGCAGCACGCCCAACACGCCCGCTTCCGAGCAGTTCGGGGCCATCGCGGCGGGAGGCGGGTCGGGATAGATGCAGCGGTAGCACGGGCCTTCGTAAGGAGTGAGCGTGGTAAGCTGGCCGTTGAACGAAAGAATACTGGCGTGAATGACTGTCTTGCGGTACTTCACGGCGAAGTCGTTGACCAGGTAGCGGGTTTCGAAGTTGTCGGTGCCGTCCACAATCAAGTCATATTCGGGCAAAATCCGCTCGATGTTGTCGGCGGTCAGGCGCTCTTTGTAGACATTCACTTTTATGTCCGGGTTGAGGGCGGCGATAGATTTCGCGGCGCTATCAGCCTTGTACTGGCCGACCCGGTCCACCGTGTGAATAATCTGGCGCTGGAGGTTGCTTTCCTCGACCAGGTCGTTATCAATGATGCCTAAAGTGCCAACTCCGGCGGCGGCCAGGTAGAAAGCGGCGGGCGCGCCGAGGCCGCCGGCCCCGATTAAGAGTATCTTTGAAGCCAGCAGTTTAAGCTGGCCCGCTTCGCCCACTTCCGGCACCAGCAAGTGGCGGCTGTAGCGAGACTGCTGCTCTTTGGTCAGGGTTTGCGGCTTGATGGTCGGTAGCCCGGCGTTCTTCCAGGCTCCATAACCCCCGGCTAACGACACCACATCGGTATAGCCCATTTCCTGTAAAGTCTTGGCGGCAAAGGCGCTGCGAACCCCGCCCGCGCAGTAGACCACGACCGGCGTTTCTTTATCCGGGACAGCTTCTTCGACCCGGCTTTCCAGGAAGCCGCGTGGAATATGGGTCGCGCCCGGCACAAACCCGTCATCCCATTCATTTTTCTCGCGCACATCCAGCAGGCGGGCCTGGCGGTTCTTCCGCAAAAATTCGTCGGTCTGGACCGGGTTGGTTTCGCGTATCTGTTCTTTGGTCTTCTTTAGCAGGTCATTGTATACCTGGGCCATAAATTAACTCCTTAGCGGTTTCTTTAAAAATTTCTGGCATTTAATAAGGTACTAAATATTATCAAAGTATGTATATTAAGTATGTCAGGATTAACCTACCCGATTATAATATTTAAGCCGGACTTAGTCAAGAAAGAAAAGTAGTCGGTAGCCGGTAGCCATTTACATTACAAAGGACTGCCCCGATTTGTTACTGCCTTAAAATCCTGGTGCAAGTAAAGCCCGGCCCGAACCCCTTGTCATTCCGAGGAGGCTGTAGAGGGGAAACTTGCCCGCCGTCCTTGCTGGTTAATCCTACCCCCTGAATCGTTCTCCTATTGGGTGCTTCCGGCGACCCATAAATGGGTACCCCGGCTGAGATTCCTCGACAAGGTCGGAATGACAAAGGGTGGGGCCGGACTTATCGGCTAAGCCGGGCGAGCTGCAAGGCTGGCTATCGTTCCCCTGGATTGTGCTTTTGCCAATGGGACTCAAAAAGGGTTCCGAGATTCCTCCACAAGGTCAGGATGACAGGGGGGAAGGGCCGGAATGATAGAGGGAGAGAGCGGAATGACATGGGACAAAGGCTGTAATGACAGGGAGAAAGAGTGGAATGACAATAGGTGGGTTCCGAATGACAGTGGAAAGGGTCGGCGGTCCTCTCAAAACTGGCTACTGGCTACTGCCCCTAAAATCAATTACGCGGAGTTGGAGCCGTCGCTGGCCCTGCCACTCGTCCTGCTCGATGGCGTATACGAGGTCAACATAGCGGGTTTGAAGTAGTTCCTGGATGCGCGGACCTTGCCGGAAGGCTATCGCTTCGATGATTTTTCCCCGGCTGGCATCAAAGAATTTAAGGCGCAGGTGCGCGCCGTCCGCTCCGACGGGTCGGACTTCTCGCAGGTGCGCCCGGTAAGTGACGAAGATTGGGGAAGGGTTCTCGCTGCCGAACGGCTCTAAATTGGCGGCTTCGGCCAGGGCTGTTTCAATTTCGTCCAGTTCCAGGGCCAGGTCAATCGTCAGGTGCGGCACCAGGGTTTCGGCCTGGAGCTTTTCGTTCGCGATAGTTTGCAACCGGGTCGTGAACTCATCCAGCCTGGCCGTTTCGAGGGTGAACCCGGCCGCCTGTTTGTGGCCGCCGTGCCGCAAAAGTAGCTCCTGGCACTCGCTGATAGCCTCAATAATATTGAAATTCGGGACCGAGCGGGCCGAACCTTTGCTAGTTTCGGGGCCGCGTTCGAGGACCAGCACCGGGCGGTTGAATTCCTCGGAGAGCCGTCCCGCCACCAGGCCGACAATCCCGGCGGCCCAGTTCTCGCCGCTCAGGACCATCAAATTGTGCTTTTCGTGCAGGTTTTCCCGGTAGACCTGCTGGCGGGCTTCTTCCAGCACCACGGCCAGTTTTTGCTGCCGCTCTTTGTTCTTCTGGCTGAGTTCGTTCGCCAGGGCGCGGGCGCGGTCCAGGTCGTCCGTTAGCAGCAGTTCGTAGGCGATAATAGCATCGTCAATCCGGCCCGCCGCGTTGATGCGCGGACCCAGGGTGTAACCAATCGAACTGGTATCGAGCTTGCCCGGTTTAAGCCCGGCCGCTTCAATCAGGGCGAGGATGCCCGGCCTTTTAGTGCGGTTGAGAGCTTTAAGCCCCGCCGCGACCAGCACCCGGTTTTCGCCCGACATCGGGGCCATATCGCAAACCGTCCCGAGCGCCACCAGGTCCAGCAAGTCGCGGGGTTTGAGGCCGTTAGTCGGCTTTACGCCCGACTTCGCCAGGGCTCGCACCAGGTTAAAAGCCATCCCGACCCCGGCCATGCCTTTATCGGGGTATTCGCAACCGGGCTGGCGGGTATTCAGAATGGCGAAAGCGGCGGGCAAGACTTCCGGCGGGCGGTGGTGGTCGGTCACAATCACGTCCAGGCCAAGCTGCCGGGCGTACTCCACTTCGGCCACGTTGCTGACGCCGCAATCCACCGTTATAACCAGCCGCACAGCTTGCCCTATCAGGCGGTCCAGGGCCGGGGTGTTCAGCCCGTACCCCTCATCTACCCGGTGCGGGATGCGCGGCACCACGTCGGCCCCGGCGGCCCGGAAATACTGGACCAGCAGCGAACAGGCCGTCACGCCGTCCGCGTCAAAGTCGCCGTAAATAGCAATTCGTTCGTGGGCAGCCATCGCGGCCTTGATGCGCTCGACGGCTTTACCCATGTCTTTAATCAGGAAGGGGTCGGCCAGGGTCGCGTAAGTCGCCTTAAAATAATATTCGATCTGGGCGGGAGTCTTCAGGTTGCGGTTGTAGAGCAGTTGAGCGGAAAGCTTTGAGAACCCGGCTGAGGCTAGCTCCTGCAAAAAGTCAGCCGGGGCGGCGGGCTGGATTTGCCACACCCGCTCGACCCGGGCGGCGGAAGATATGTTTTTCCCAACTGGCGGTTTGTCAGTGAGCATAGTTTAGATTGGCATACCTATAAACTGGAAGATTAAGGTCGGCACGATGACGGCGATAATGGCCTTGTTGTAACTAAGCCCGGTGCTGTAGCGGACCCCGATGGTGTCTACAACAACCTGCCAGACCAGGATTAAGATACGCAAGGCGTAGCCGAAATCGCCTAGCGGCAGCAAGAAAATGAAGGTAAAGATAGTGACTATCCGGGCAAACCCGCCCACCGAGGCCAGCGATTTGTAGCTAATGCGGGCATCCCGGCGGTACAGCAACCGGATAGTGTAAAAGACCGCGATAGAGAAAAAGAGCCAGCTCAAGATAAAGACAAAGTAGTTTATACCAATCTCGACCAGGCCGGGAACGGGGTGGAAGTTGGGGTCGAGCAAAGCATTACGGGTGTCCACGTTCCGCCACAACTCGTCAATCCGGCCCAGGGCATCCTCAAGACTTTGATAGTAGGTGACAACCTGGAAAAGAATAAAAACGGAGGCCGCCGCGATTACGGCCAGCAAAGCCTGCATAATCGGCATAGTCGCGGCAATCCGGGCCATGGCCTGGCGGGGCATGACAATCGTTTGAAATAAATTTACCCAGAGCGAGCGGGGTTGTTCCAGGGCGTTGTCGCAGTTCTCGCAGTTTTCCAGGCCGAGAGGGTTGATGGCCCCGCAGTTCAGGCACATTACTTTATCGCTCGAAATCTGGCGCTGGAACTGCTCGTAAATCTTACTCGTCATTGATGGTTACGTACCTTCTTTTCGTAAAACCTAATCGTAAAACCTTTTCGTGAAGCGGGATACGCCTGACGTAAAACGTTGTATCTATATCTCTCATTAAACTTTATAGTGCTGGATACTCCTAAAGGATAACTCAACCTTACTCCTTGAGCCGGCGCATTATAAATTCACGTTCTACGGGCTGCGTTTAACGTTTTACACTAGCGGGGCAGGCTGAACTTCCTCAAATTATACCACATTTCCGCCTCGCTATCGGAACTGGCATAAGTCGTGCAGTGTACAACCAATCAAAGGTTTGAGGTAAATTTTAGCCAGCCGGCTTTTGGTTTGTAGTTGTGGGAGGGAATTGTATTCCCGATGTTTGGAGAACCAATCGGGAATATAATTCCCTCCCACAGATGCATTTTGAGTTCGGTTGTGGAAAAACATCCCGTGGCCTGTCACAAACTGGCCTTAAAAGAGAGGATTAGAACCGGGTGAGCAAATTTCAAGGAGTTATCCTGGATATTGACGGGACGCTTATAGACAGCAACGACGCCCACGCCCAATCCTGGGTGGATACTTTTGCCGAGGCGGGTATGCCGGTGCCGTTCGAAAAGGTCCGGCCTCTGATTGGCAAAGGCGGCGACAAACTGGTGCCGGAAGTTAGCGGAGTCAAGGCTGACTCGGACGAGTATAAACGCCTGACCAAACGCCGTACCGAGATTTTCAAAGAGAAATACCTGCCTCATTTGCAGGCTTTTCCAAAGACCCGCGACCTTATTACGGCTCTCGAGAAACGCGGCCTGAAACTGCAAATCGCTACCTCCGCCCAGGAAGCCGAGGTTAAAGATTTGCTCAAGGTGGCCGGAACGCCTGAAATAATGGAGCAAAAGACGACTTCGGACGACGCTGACAAATCCAAGCCGGACCCGGATATTATCAACGCCGCCCTCAAGGAAATCGGCCTGGAGCCGGACCAGGTGGTAATGCTGGGCGATACCCCTTATGATGCCGAGGCCGCTAAAAAAGCCGGGGTAAAGTCTTTTGTCTTCCGGTGCGGCGGCTGGTGGAAGGATAGCGATTTCAAGGATCCGGCGGCTATCTTTGACGGCCCCGGCGAGTTACTTGAAAAACTGGACGAATATTTTTAGGCACATCTGACCCGAACAAAGGAGGCATATAAAATGGCCGACCAAAAGCAGGAAAAAGATTTTACTAAAGTTGACCCTGAAAACCTGGACCTGACTATAAAAGGCGAGCCGCCCGAAGAGTTACCCGGCATTTCCAACGCCGACCCGGCCCAGACCGGACACTATTCGGGTAAGCCCCCGGCCAACAGCCATTCGGCTGAACTCCCCGAGGTAGAACCGGATAATATGCCCGGCAATACCGAGGTGGATACCAGGATTAAGTACCAGCGGTATTAATCCTACCACTTTATAAAATAAGTCTTGCCGCCAGACAGACCTGAATAGAGAGGCGCTCGCCAGCCTTTGTCATTCCGACCTCAGAGCGTGACAAAGGTTGGCCCTTTCTTTATCGCCCGGCGCTTGGCAAGTCTTTGAATTGTCCCCCTGACTCGTGCTTTCGCCAATAGCGCCGAGATTCCTCGACTGCACTCGGAATGACAATTTTTCGGGCTGGAATGGCAAGGGGAAGGATTACTTTACCAGTATGGGAGGGGATTTTATGTGGGAGGGAATTCTATTCCCGATGTTCCTTTGCGGTTTACGTTCAACGTTAAACGAAGGTATAATAGCGGCATGGGAATCTTATGGGGCTTAATAGCGGCGGCAAACTGGGGTTTTGCTGACTTTTGCGCCCGTTTTATCTCAATCAAGATCGGAAATTTCCGGTCTTTTCTTTATATGCAACTGGTCGGCCTGCTCGGTCTGAGCCTGTGGTTGCTAATCCAGCCTCCGCCAGCCTGGGACGGGTTTTATATCCTGCTTGGCTTGGGGTTGGGCCTTACCAATTCGCTGGCCGGGTTAGCCTTTTACCGCGCCTTTGAGGTCGGGCTGCTTTCGGTCGTTTCACCAATAGCCGCCAGTTACGGCGTGATTTCCCTGGTCCTGGGCCTGTTAAGCGGGCAGTCTATCTCGCCTTCCGAAATCGGCGGCCTGCTTTTAACCATCTTCGGGGTTGTCCTGGCTTCCACCCCCCTCAGCCTTAGTTTTGGCCCTCGCGCCGGACCGGGCCGGGGCGTTGGTTTCGCCCTCCTGGCCTCGCTCTTTTTCGGCATAACCTTCTGGGGTCTCGGCTATGTTACGCCGCGCCTGGGCGGAGTGCTCCCGGTCTGGGAAGCCCGGCTGATAGCCCCGCTGGTCGTCCTGGCGCTGGCGCTGCCCGCCGGGCAATCTTTGCGACCGCCGACCCGCCAGGCCTGGCCGCTGGTAGTCGTCGTGGGCGTGTTCGATAGCGGGGCGTACATCCTTTACAACATCGGCCTGGAAAGCGCCCAGAGCGGTATCGTGGCGGTAATTTCCAGCCTCTTTAGCGCCGTAACCGTTGTGCTGGCCCGCCTCTTTTTGAAAGAAAAGCTGGCCGCGAACCAGTGGCCTGGCCTCGGCCTTATCTTTCTGGGCGTGGGACTGGTCAGTGCCCGCTTTTGATTTTTAATTAGAAAATTATTTTTGTCCCTTTTCAGGGTAACTCTTTCTCCAAAATCCCTTTTTATTAACTGATATGGAATTTCTCTCGGAGAGCCTGGTACGGCGGGTTTCCCCGGATGCTGATGTGGCCTTAGTCTCGGCCTGGAAAGGTTTTTGGAAAATGTATTTGCGTGAAATCGGCTATAAAGATAGAAGTAAAAAAGATAGAAGTAAGTTTTTTTTGCTTACAGTTTTGCTGGCATTAATTATCCCGGCGCTCCTGGCGGCCTGTGGCGAGGCGGCGACCCCCCTGCCGGGCGTAGCGGCCCCACCCAGCACCGCTACTCCAACGGCCCCTACCGGGGCGGCCTCCTCCTCCACGGCAGCCCGGACAACCACAGCGGCGGCGGCAACAAGCGCGGTCACCCAGACGGCTACCCCTGCCTCGACCCTGGCAGACACGACTACTGCCGCTCCGACTGCCTCGACTACGGCGGCTTCAACCGTAAACCCGGCTGATTATCACCCGATTATCCGGTTTTCCAGCGACACCGTCGCGACCGGCGAGAGCATCACTGTCAGCGGCGAAGGTTATCCCGCCAGGGCCAAACTAAACATTCTGCTGGGGCCGCAGGGCGGCAAAGTTCAACCTGATAGCGCCACGACAGCGGATGCCAGCGGTAAATTTATAAGCAAAGTCTTTTTTGTGACTTACCCCGACGGCACAGTGGTTAAGCCGGGCAAAACCACCATCGCCGTTGCCACCGAGGACGGCAAGGTCAGGGCCGGCGCGAACATTACCGTGCTAGAAGGCTCGGCGGGCCGGGTTAGCCCGGTCAAGTTAATCCAGGATTTCTTCGCAACCTTTAAAACCGACCCCCAGGCAGCCCAGGCTTACCTGGGAAGCGGTTTGCAGGCCCAAATCAAGCAGGGCAAGACCAGCCTGCCTTTGCTGCTGGGCGTTCAGAATGTACCGGAGTCGGTTTCGGTAACTGCGGTGGCGGGTAAAGATAATCTTTTTGATGTTTACGAGAACTTCCAGAACGGCAAGCAATATATTCAGATGGAAGTGGCGGGCGATACCGGTGGCAAGCTGAAAATTACCAATATTATTATCCCGAATCCGCCGCCGGTCCCGGCTAACTCCACTGAGTGTAGCCTGCTGCTATAATGTGGAAAGAAAGAGGTAAACCGGCCCCAAAAGAGAAGTAGACCTTAAACGACAATGCCTATCAGGGATAAAAAACCCGGCGAAAATAAAGGGCAAACCGGCTTGCTGCTGGAAACCGCCCGCCAGGTCCTGGCCGAACACGGGGAAAAGCCGGACTACTGGATTCTGGCCGCGAGCGAGGACGCGGGCAAGCTTAACTTTTTGTGCGCCTCGCCGCCCTTTATGACTTATTACGACTACGGCGGCCCGCTGCTTGATTTAGCCCTGCCAAACAATTTGTCGCTCTTTGCCCATCTAACCTCGAACGAGCCGCAATTCGAGGGAGTGGCCGGGGTTTCGCGCGGCTTCTACGCGCCTGGCCTGGTGGAAAAAAGTTTGAAGTTTGGCGATACCGAAATTCCAGCCGGTTTCGTCCAGCTTGTCCGGCTTAAACGGGAACCCGACCTGCTGGCGGCTTTGCGCTCGGCTATCGGCGAAATGTTGCGGCTCGGCTTCGGACGGCTGAAGACGCCTTTTGAACCCGGCTGGCCCGCTACCGGCAAAATGGAATTCGTGGTCAGGCCAGACGGCGGACTTAAGATTGGCGGCTTCGACCCGCAAATAACGTTAGGAAAGTTTGCGGCGGCGATGAGCGCCGGGGCAAGCCGGGCCAAACTGACCCGGTTACGGCAGAGCGCCCAGGACTGCGGCGGCTGCGGGCGCTGCTGTCACGACGGCGATATTCCCCTGACTTACTTTGATTTGCGGGGTCTGGCTGCGACCCGTTACGCCGAACGCTTTGCCATCCAGCCGGAATTAGCCCTGGCCGAGGCCCAGGCCAACTTCACGCTTCCCCGGAAAATCCAGCCGGGCGAACCCTTGCCGCTTGCGAAAGCTGAAAAGCTGCTGCTGCGCAAGAAAGACGGCACCAGCAGCGAAGGCAAGCCGTGTCTTTTTCTGGACGGGCGCGGCCTTTGCAGCGTCTACCAGGGACGGCCCTTGCTCTGCCGCCTCTATCACTGCGCCCGCACCTCCCCGGCGCTGGAAGACCTCTTTTATTCGGCTTATTACAACCTGGAATGGCTGGGCCGGGCGGTCCAGGCGGGCCTGTGGAAGCCGCAAGAGGAATTAACTCAAGACTTAATCTTCGAGCAATTGCTGGTCCAGCTTGCCAGCCCTACCGCTCTCGCCCAGGTGGCCGGGGAAGTTTCTCTCAATAAAACAGGGGATTTTAAGAAATAACCCGCTGCAAAAATGCTTTAACCTGTTGAAGTTCGGCCAGGCTGATTTCGTGTCCGCCGGGGAACTCGTAATACTCGACGTCAGCCCCGGCTTCTTTTAGAAGCTGGTTTGCGGCCCGGCCTGCTATCACAGGTATAACCGGATCGTTGATGCCGTGCGCGATGAAAATAGGGGTCTGGCGGGCGGCGGTTTCGGCTAAAACCGCTGTCAGGTCGCCCCGGTCCTGGTTGTAGTAGTCGGCAGGCCGCCGGAGGTTAGTGAAAGGCGCGTCGGCCAGCAAAATGCCGCTAAGGACGGCCAGCCCGGCCAGTTTTTCAGGATAGCGCAAGCCCACTTCGAAGGTTGCCATACCGCCCTGGCTGAACCCGCCCAGGACCGTCCGGTTGGCCGGGGTCTGGAACTTCTCGCGCAGTACCGTGACCAGTTTTGAAACCATTGCGCGGGCCTCTTTCACGCCCTGGGTTAAATCCAGGGTGTCGAGCCGGAACCATTCGTAATAAGCGCCCGGTACGGTCAGGGGCGCGTTTGGGAAGATAAAACGGTACTTGCTGTCGCTGACCGCCGGGGCCAGATCAATATAGCTCTCGGCCCGGTCGCCCCGCCCGTGCAGGCCGATAAACAGGGGCAACTCGCGCCCGGCGGCGTCACCCGGCACCACCTCGATACATTTCAGGCCCGCCGCTTCAAACCGGTTCGTCTTCATTGAAAGATTTCTCACTTTCTGCTTTTGGCTGTTCCGGGGGTAGTTCGGCTACCCAGGCTTGCAGGACCGGCAGGGATACTTTCGCGGCGGCTTGCTGGGCGATTAGCTTGGTGGAACCTTCGCCCCGACCCAGGGTGCGCCCGGCCAGCCGGGCTTCAATTTCAAAGACGCGCTGGTGTTCGAGGCCGCTTTCGCTGACCACCTGGTAAGTCGGGGTAATGTGAAAGGTCTTCTGGGCGGTCTTCTGGAGCAAGCCCTTATAATCGTAGTGGCGGCCTTCGGCCAGGATTTCTAACAGTTCTTTTTCAACCAGGGGTATGAGCCAGTTTGCCGCCTCGGCGGGGCCACGTTCGATATAAATCGCCCCCAAAATGGCCTCGAAGGCGCTGGCAAGGGTCAGGGCGCGGCTGCGCCCACCGGTCTGCTCTTCGCCCTTGCCCAGGAACAGGTACTGCCCAATTTGCAGCCGGGCGGCCCATTTCGCCAGGGTTTCGCGCCGCACCAGGGCGCTGCGCAGGTCGGTTAGGTCGCCTTCGGGCCGTTCGGGGTAGTGCCGGAAAAGATAATCGGCCACAATCAGACTGAGCACCGCGTCACCCAGGAATTCCAGCCGTTCGTTTGACTCGGTGGCGTTGTTGCGTTCGTTGAGGTAGGAGCGGTGGACCAGGGCCAGGTGGAGCAGGTTGCGGTTTTCAAAGGTGAGGCCAAGCTGCTTTTCCAGCCCTTCTAAAGCCGGGTGATGCGGGCGGTGGTGCTGTGTCATAGCTATTGCTTCTGCAAATTGGCGAAACTAGCCATCAGCTTTTTGATGCCCTGGCCATCGAAAGCCACGGTCACTTCCTCGTCGCTGCCGCTGGCCTTGCTGCTGACCACCATGCCCTTACCGAACCTGGCATGCAGGACTTTCTCGCCCGCCTTAAATT
>CADDZM010000070.1 GCA_902812345.1 Chloroflexota bacterium
AAGGTTATTTTTCGTTATTTTTCGTCTACGCTTTTTGCTACACGAATGACCTGGAATTTTCCCACGAGAATCTGAAAAAAGGCCATTTTAGGTTAATTTTTCGGCTTATTTTTTCAATAAATACTTTGTCTAAACCTTTAGATTACTTTTTAATTAAAACCTATATTCTAAATTGATTTTGGCTTTGTTTATGCTAAAAACAGGCAAAGAGGTTCTTTATGATTTGAAATATGGCCTTGTCAGGTGAAAGGCAAATCCTGGCAAAACCAGGATAAAGCATAAACTTAAAATATAAGAAAAATATAAGAAAAATATAAGAAAAATATAAGAATGTATATCGTTTGAAGCGAGTTCGATAATTAAAAATTGTTGAGTGGATTGAGTTGAAGGGGCTGGTAAGGGCTTTGCCAGCTAAAAATAAGTAACGATGATCGAAGGAGATTTTATGCAAACCAATGGTGTGGAAATTCGCAACATTCGGGTTTTACGCGGTCCTAACATATTTGCTTACAAGCCGGTCTTACAAATTACCCTTGATATTGGCCCTTACGAAGAACGCCCCAGCAACAGCTTTCCGGGTTTTGTCGAACGCCTGACTGCCTGGCTGCCCGGCCTGGCTAAAGATGAATGCAGCCTGGGCCACCCCGGCGGCTTTATCGAACGGTTAAAGCGCGGCACTTACCTGGGCCATATTTCAGAGCATGTCTGCCTGGAACTGCAAAACCTGATGGGTTTCAATGTCGGGTATGGTCGGGCCAGAGGCACAGGAGAAACCGGGGTTTACAATATTGTAATTGCCTATAAAGAAGAAGTCCCGGCTATTGAAGCCTACAAAGTTGGCCTTCAGTTGACCCTGGCCGCGATGCACGACCAGCCTTTTGACCTGGAAGGCGAACTTGAAAAACTGCAAGACCTGGCCGATGAATATCGTTATGGGCCAAGCACTCAATCTATTGTAGACGCAGCCAAAGCCAGGCGAATCCCTATCGTGCGCCTGACTCCTACCGCGAATTTGGTCCAACTCGGCTATGGTAAATACCAGAAGCGGATTCAGGCTTCCGAAACCTCCAATACCAGTTCCATAGCGGTTGAGATGTGCCAGGAGAAACCTCTAACCAACCGCATGCTCAGGACCGTTGGGGTGCCGGTCCCGGAAGGCCGCAGCGTTACAACGGCGTTCGAAGCATGGGAAGTCGCCCAGGAAATCGGCTTACCGCTGGTCGTCAAACCGGAAGCAGGTAATCAGGGCAAAGGCGTTAGCGTCAACCTCACTACTGAAACAGAGGTGCGGGCCGCTTTTGAAATTGCCAGCAGTTATGGCGGCGAAGTACTGGTCGAGCAATACATCGAAGGCCAGGATTTCCGCTTGCTGGTAGTCAATGGCCGGATGGTGGCGGCTGCCCGGCGCGACCCGGCCCAGGTGGTCGGGGACGGTGAGCATAAGGTGCGCGAGTTGGTGGACATCCTAAACGCCGACCCGCGCCGCCGGAACGGCCACAGTGGAAATTTAAGCCGGGTCAGGCTGGATTCAGCGGTAGACCTGGTGCTTCAACAGCAAAATATGACCCTTGACTCAGTACCGGAAGCCGGGAAAACCGTACGTCTTCGCCAGAACTGCAACCTTTCGACAGGCGGGACGGCTACCGATGTAACCGACGAAGTCCACCCCCAGAATGCCCAGGTGGCCGAACTGGCAGCCCAGATTTTAGCCCTCGATATTGCCGGGATAGACATATTGTGCCAGGACCTTCGCCGCCCGCTGCAAGAGCAAAACGGCGCAATCGTTGAAGTTAATGCCGCGCCCGGTTTACGGATGCACCTGCACCCGGCCAGCGGCCAGCCCAGGGATGTCGGGAAAGCTATCGTGAATATGCTCTACCCGGAAAATACCCCTTCTCGCATTCCCATTATCGCTGTTACCGGGACCAACGGCAAAACAACCGTCACCCGGCTTATCAGCCATATGTTTGAAACGGCCCGCCGGGTTGTTGGAATGACTTCCACGGAAGGCACTTACATTGGTAAGGAACGCATCCTGGAAGGCGATTGCTCCGGGCCAAGAAGCGCCCGGGCGATTTTGCTGCACCCCTATGTGGAAGTGGCAGTGCTGGAGACTGCTCGCGGCGGTATCTTAAGAGAGGGTCTGGGTTTTGACTGGTGCAGCGTGGGGGTAGTGACCAATCTCAGTTCGGACCACCTGGGAATGGGCGGCGTTAATACTATGGAGCAGTTGACCCGGGTCAAGCAGGTCGTTATAGAGTCAGTCAGCCCGGGTGGAGCAGCCGTACTGAATGCGGAAGACCCCCTGGTAGCCGAAATGGCCGCCGCGACCGACGCCAGGGTGGTTTATTTTAGCCTCAATCCCAGCAACCATATCATTCAGGCGCACCTTGCCGATGGCAAAGGTGGCTGTGTCTTTGTGGAAAACGCCATGATTATCCTGGCCCAGGGCCGCGAGCGAATAGAACTGGTCGAACTGGACCGGCTTGCTTTCACTGTAGGCGGGAAAATTCGCTTCCAGGTCCAAAATGCCCTGGCTGCTGTCGCGGCGGCCTGGTCTTCCGGCCTTAACCCGGCCATTATTGCCCGCGCCCTGACCACTTTTAAGTCAGACATAAAGATGAGCCCGGGCCGCTTTAATTTGATAGACGTTAACGGGATTGAGGTTATTTTCGATTACGGCCATAACGAGGCAGCCTTAAAAGCGCTGGCCGACGCTGTTGCGGCGTTAGGCCCACGCCGCACCCTGCACGTTATCGGGTTGCCAGGGGACCGCCGGGACGAAGACTTGAAGGCAACTATCCTGCCAACCCTGGCTTTCGCCGACGAGTATCTCTTGCACGACCTGGAAGATATCAGGGGCCGGGAGAAAGATGAATTGCCCCATTTGCTCCAGGAATTTATTGATGGCAAGCGGCCCTCCGAGATTTTCCCTGATGAACACGAGGCCATCCTGGCAGCCTGGCGGCGGCTTAAACCGGGCGACCGCCTGGTAATAACCGCCGATATCGTGGACAACTCGCTAAAAACCCTGGAATCACTGGCCGATTCACTGGTAGATGAGGCGGCTTGCAGCGTTTCGCCGGACCTGGAAGATTTTCCGCCTTCCAGTATAAAAACGGATAATGCTCAGGGTTGGGCCAACGCTCAGGGGGCAACCTGGGCCGGTTTCTCAAACTACCCCAGCAGCGGGGGCCGCTAAAAATGCTCACTTTAATTGAAAATGGTGAGCTTTACAGTCCCCGGCCTGAAGGCGAACAGTCTATCCTCCTGGCAGGCCGCCAGATTCATAAAATCGGCCCGGTTAACCGGGAGAAACTGGCCGGAAGCGGTCTTGATTTCGAAGTTATAGACGCCAGCGGGTGCCTGGTGCTGCCCGGCCTGGTGGACACTCATTCTCATATTGCGGGCGGCGGCGGCGAGCAAAGTTTTCGCAGCCGCCAGCCCGAAATCAGTATTGAGGAGTTGACCGGGGGTGGTATTACAACGGTGGTGGGCTGCCTGGGAACCGACACGGTTACGCGCTCTTTATCAACGTTGTTGGCTACCGCCCGCAAACTAATAGAACAGGGCGTAACGGTTTATATCTATTCGGGCGGTTTTCCGGTGCCGACCCCTACTTTTACAGGGTCGGTAGTTAATGATATTGTCATTATTGACCGGGTGGTTGGAATAGGAGAAATCGCCATTTCCGATGTACGTTCGACCGAGCCAATCCTTAACGAACTGCTCCGCATTGTTTCGGAGTCATATATAGGCGGCACCCTGAGTGGTAAGGCCGGTATAACCAATTTCCATACCGGGACCGGCAAGAGAAGACTAGGATTACTCCACGAAATGCTGGACAATTATGATATAACGCCGGAATGTCTCTACCCCAGCCACGTCAACCGCACTTTCGAGTTATTGGATGACGCCATCGCCCTTTCTATAAAGGGAAGTTTTGTGGATATGGATACCACCGAAAAAGGCCTGGGTAAATTTCTGCATTACTACCGGGAGAAAGGCGGCGACCCCACTAAACTGACGGTTTCTTCCGATTCGCATACCGTTGGGGCCAATCCCCAAAAGCATTTTGAGGAATTCAGGGACTGTATTCTCAAACAAGACCTCGACCTGGCTGAAATCCTGCCTTATTTCACTCTTAACCCGGCTAACGTGTTGAAATTACCCAATAAAGGAAGGTTGGAAGAGAAGGCTGACGCCGACCTTTTGATATTAAATAAAGCCAATTTAGAGATTGTCCAGGTAATAGCAGGCGGCCAACCGTTGGTTAAGAACGGCAAGTTTATCGGGGAAGCAAGCCAGGAAACGGGCGGTTAACAATTTCTTTTACCAGGCTATCTAAAAGCCGCCTGGTAAGCCAATTGAACTAAAAATAAATAATTGCACGACTTTCGCTTTGAACCTTAGAAGTCTTTGGAATACGAGAAAATCAAACTCAAAATAAGGGTTTCAAGCGAAAGTCCTAAATTGAAAGGAAAGGCGATGGAACCCAAGCCAAAAGGTAAACTGGTAATAATCGGGGGGGCCGAGGAAAAGCACCGCAAGGGCCAGATGGAAATTCTGGAGACCGTAGCCCAGTATGCAAAGGGTAATGGGGGCAAAGTGGTGGTCGTTACCGCGGCCTCTCAGCTACCGGAAGAAATGGCGGCAACTTACAAAAAAGTTTTCACCAGTCTCGGAATCTCAAAATTTGATTCCCTGGATATTCGGACCAGAGGCGATGCCCAGGCCCAGGAAAACGTGAATAAGGTTGGTGACGCTTCACTTATCTTTTTTACCGGCGGGGACCAGTTACGCATCACCAGCCAGATCGGGGATTCGCCGGTCTTCCGGTGCATGCGCGAACGATATTATGACGGAATGATAATTGCGGGAACTTCAGCAGGGGCCGCCGCCATGCCCGAAACCATGTTAATTGCCGGGCCGGGTGACGAGTCGAACCGGCTTTCGGCTCTGGATATGGCGCCCGGTCTCGGTTTTATCAAGGATACTGTAATTGATTCACATTTCGCCGAGCGGGGCCGGATGGGCCGGTTGCTGGGGGCGGTAGCTCAAAATCCCAAGAACCTCGGCCTGGGCATAGACGAAGATACGGCAATTGAAGTGCAACCGCATGATCACTTCGAGGTACTTGGTTCTGGGGCGGTCTACGTAGTGGATGGGTGCGGGGTAACTTTTTCCAATCTTTCCGAGAAACAGGCTGAGGAAGTTCTGTGTGTTTATGACGTTAAACTGCATGTTCTCAGCCGGGGTAACTGCTTTGATATGGTCAACCGCCGCCCGGTCTATGCTCTGAGAGATGGAAATAAGTCAGGGGAAGAAAAAGAAAGTAAATAAACCGGGTCAGGAATAGTCAGCCTACAACTAGATTAGTAAATATGACTAAACTTTCAATGGAATTGGTCCAACCGGCTAAACTTTTTGCTAAACAATTGGTTTAACTTTTTGTTTCAAAGCCTTTACTGGCAAAAGGCTTGCTTATACTTTTAAAAGACCGCTAATTACTGCGCCCCGCTGATTAATCTAAAGAGCCTGAGTTCTTTACCCCTTATGACTAACCAGCTACTTTTTTTCATTTAAGTAAAAGTATTTAGAAGGTTAATAAATACCGTTTCAGCGGTTGAGACTGTGACTGAAATTGATGGAGCTATTTAGAAAGGATTTGACCAACAATGTCCATGTCCTCGGAAAAAAATCCCATTGGACTTGAATCCGCCCCGCAACAGAGCGCGAAGATTGCCCAAGATTTTGACGCCTTTAATGATAAGCTGCTGTCAGGCCACGACATTATCGTAATTGGGGCATCGGCGGGCGGCCTTGATGCCCTGCGGACTCTCGTGCGAGACTTACCTGCTGGTTTGCCCGCGGCGGTCTTTGTTGTAATGCATACGGCTCCCCAAAGTCCCGGTCTTCTGGATACTATTTTAAATTCAAAGAGCGCTTTACCTTGCATGTACCCTCCGAATGGTGAGCCAATTGAATTAGGCCGTGTTTATATAGCCCCACCTGATTATCATTTGCTGGTCGAACAGGGGTTAATCAGGGTAGTGCGCGGCCCCCAGGAAAACCTTCACCGACCGGCAATAGACCCGCTTTTCCGGTCGGCGGCGCGCTATTACGGTCCCAGAGTTATTGGCGTTATCCTCAGTGGTATGCTTGACGACGGGGTTTATGGTCTATTGGTCATCAAGCAAAGAGGTGGACTGGCGGTAGTGCAAGACCCGGCTGACGCGCTTTATCCGGATATGCCTGAAAATGCGCTGCGAAAAGTTAGAAATATAGACTATAGTGTGCCAATAGCCGAGTTAGCTCCGCTCCTGGGAAAATTAGCACATGAAGTAATCCCAGGTGACAAGGAGGCTTTAAAGATGGCCGAAAGCACAGAGCCGTATTCCGAGCAATTAAAAATTGAAGACCAATTTGCCCTGGGTGATATTCCTGATTTTGAAATAATGGAAAAAATAGGCCACCCGGCTACGATTGCCTGCCCGGACTGTCACGGCACGCTCTGGGAAGTTAAGGATGAAAAAGACGATATGATACGGTTCCGCTGCCGGGTTGGACATGCCTTTACCGCTTTAAGTTTAATGAGGGAACATGCCGAGTCGCTACAATCGGCCTTATGGGTAGCCCTGCGGACCCTTGAAGAGAGCGTTTCCCTAAACCGGCGCCTGGCCCAACGCGCTCAAAAAGAAAACCAGTTGCAGGCTGCTTCTAACTTTATGGAGAGCGCCGCCGTCTCCGAACAGCAAGCCGATTTAATAAAACGGGTATTGCTTTACGATATGCCTGAAGATGGCATAGAAGCCGGTTGGTCTGCGGCAGAAATTCAGGGTGAATTAGAAAGCTGATTTACTTTCACCGGGAGGAAGGCTACAATTTAATTGAAATACCGCTTAAAACCTTCTGGGAAAGGCCCGTAAAATTTGAAGCAAATTATATGCGAACAACCCAATGTGTTTAGAATGGAAGAGGTCGCGCCCCCGGCTAATCCGGCGGGGAACGCCCTTATTAAAATAAGCCGGGTCGGTATCTGTGGCACAGATTTGCATGCTTTTAAGGGGAACCAACCTTTTTTTGAATATCCCAGGGTGCTTGGGCACGAACTTGCAGGCTATATTGAATTCATTCCTCCCAATTCAGAAAATCTCAAGGTGGGCGACCTTATATCTATTGTGCCATATCTTGAATGTGGCCGGTGCCTGGCCTGCCGCATGGGCAGACCTAATTGCTGCTATAACCTGAAAGTAATCGGGGTGCACATCGATGGTGGAATGCAAGAATTGCTCAGCGTGCCGGTAGACCATTTGATTAAAGGCGAGGGTTTAAGCGTAGAGCAGGCTGTTATTCTGGAACCTTTAAGCATTGGAGCGCACGCGGTCCGGCGGGCCGGTATTCAACCGGGCGAAAACGTGCTGGTTATAGGGGCAGGGCCGATTGGCTTGAGTGTACTGGCTTTCGCGGTCCAGCAAAACGCCCGGGTAAGCGTTATGGATATAAACCAGGAGCGCCTTAACTTTGCCAGCCAGTGGACGGAAATTGGCGCTACCTTTAGCCCTTTAGACTCTCCCCTGGAGCATTTGATGGAATACGGTAAGGGAGATTTACCTGCGGTGGTTTTCGATGCAACCGGTAGCGCAAATTCCATGATGGCTTCATTTAATTATATAAGCAACGGTGGAAAATTAGTTTTCGTCGGGTTGGTTAAGGCCGATATAACCTTTAATGACCCGGAGTTTCACCGGCGAGAATTAACTTTGCTTAGCAGCCGAAACGCAACTAAACCAGATTTCGAAACGGTTAAAAAGGCTATCCAGGCCGGGATTATTTCCTCGAATAAATATATAACTCATCGCAGCGATGCGGACCACTTGATAGCAGAATTTGAAGGGTTGTTCGACCCGGACCAAAAGGTTATCAAGGCAATAGTCGAATTCTAAATTTTAGCAGCCCAAAAAATTACTTTTATCCTGTTACCTGCTTTGTATTTGCCCGGTTGAGGTAAGGCTTTTAAAAGTAGGTTCTTATGAATACCTCTTTTAAGCGGCCCAGGAGGCCCGGAAAAGTTTAAGGGGCAGCGCCATTTTTAACGCTACCCCTCGAGCCTTTAAGCCTCTACCGCAAGTTCAAGATGCCTGGCAAGAAAGCGGTATTTTTCCTCGTCCTGCCGGGGTCCGCCCCCTTCATGGTTATTATAAGGGTAGACTTTTATTTCTTTTTCGACCGCTAAATGGTTATAGACGGCAAACCCGGTTGAGGGCGGACAGGTGGTATCGAGCAGGCCAACCGAAATAAGGGTCGGACAGCGTATCCGGGCCGCGAAATTCATGCCATCAAAATAACTCAAAGTCTTAAAATTGCTCTCCACCTCGCCCGGATGCGCTTTCCAATGATTGACCAGTTCCTGGTAAGGTCCGGTGCTGAATATTTCCAGGGACCGCCGGTAATGGCACAAAAACGGCACGTCCGGCATTGCGACCGCAAGCGGCTGGTCCGCTCCAAGAGCGGCTACCGCGAGGGTTAAACCGCCACCCTGGCTGGACCCGGTAAGGGCGATTTGACCGATTTCCGGTAGAGTGCGCAGAAATTGCACTGCCCGCAGGCAATCCATATAGGCGAAACGATAAAAGTAAGTCTGCGGGTCGGCAATGCCTTTGGTCATAAAACCAACCGCGCTTCCCGCCTGGTAAACATAGTTATCCGGGGTATCGCCATCCTGGCCCCGCGTATCAACTGCCAGCACGTTATAGCCCTGTAAAGCCAGATGCAAAAGGCTGACCGGGCGGCCCTTACTGCCGCTATAGCCGTGGTACTGGACAATCGCCGGGCGTTTTCCTGCCGCATCTATCAGCCTGGCGGCTTCCGGCACTATATACCAGCCGTTAACCCGCGTGGCAGGACCGAACCCATCATATTGCAAGCGGTAAACCCTGACCTGCCGGGCCGGGTAAGAGATTTCTTCCAGAGTAGGGTTAAGGGGTTGGCGATTACTTTCGGCGATGGTGGCTTCCCAGAAATTATCGAAATCGGGCTGGGCGGTAAGCGGTGGGCGGTATTCCTGTAATTCTGCTAAGGGTTTGTCAACAATCATTCGGTTCTATTCCCTTTCTATTGGCCTTCTCTTTAATCGGTCGATTATAACTCTTGTAAAATCTTTCTGCTTGCCTGGAAAGCCATCAGGCAGAGGGCGGGGTGAGCAGCCTACCGGCTCCTGTTTTTATGGGTATTGTATTTTTGCTCAAAATGCCCGGTTTAGATTTTAGTATAAAATGGCAAGTTAATCGAATATGCTGGCATATCCGGCTTGCGAAGAGGCGGCCTGTTTTAGAAACCGGTAAAATTAGCTTAAATCAAACTGGCGACGGTAAAGGTAACGGCCAACCACCAGGAACAGGGTGCCAAGTAAAAATGGCACTACCAGGTAAAATAGATTTATGGGCTGGGTATCCAGCATCGTATTTTGCAAGCCGGTTGCCCCGTAAGTAATCGGTAAGATATAGCTGATATACCGAATATAGTTGGCGAACTGGTTCAGGGGTAAAATAAACCCGGTAAAGAAAATACTACCCAAAAGCAAAAGCATACTGAACTGGACCGCCTGGCTCTCGGTCCGCGAAATCCCCGCCACCACAAAGCCCAGCCCAATCGAAGCATAAATCGTCACGAAAAGAGATAACAGGGCCGGAAACCACCGGGTTCCCAGCGCTACAAACGGCACTCCTAAGAGTAAGGTTATCAGGCCAATTAAAATCAGGCCCAGCAAAAGCAAAAGCAGGGCAAAGCTGATAAATTTGCCGGTAAGTATCTGGGTCGGGCTAATGGGAGCCACCCGGAATATTTCAAGGGCGCCAAGTTGCCGGTCCCGCACGTTGGAAAGTGAAGCGAGCGTTACGGCAATGTGCTGCAATAAAAGGATGACTACCGCCGGGCCAAAGAAATTTATGTAGTTTACCTGGGTCTTGACCTCGTTATTGGCATCGGAAAGGATCGGCTCGACCAGCACCGACGGTGGGATACTGGCTAATTTATTGGACCGCTCTCCCAATGAAGTGTTCGCCGCTCGCAAAGCGGCCAGGTGCTGCTGTTGCGAAGGTGAGTTTATATCTCCCCGGTCGAACCCGGCGTCAAGGGCGTTTAGCTGAGTATCAATTTCATCCAGGTCACTCCGCATCTGGTTAATCCCGCTGGCGGTAACGGCGTTGAAAATGCGGCCTGCCAGCAACTTTTGCTGGGGTGTATTTGCATCACCCTGACCAGGTAGAATCAGGCTATCCAGACCGCGCCTGGTAATTTGAACAACTGCTTTCATACTTTCGACCTGGATTTTGGCCTGTAATAAATCGCCTTTTTGCATAGAATCGCCCAGGATAACGGTACTCTCGTCAATTTGCTTGGAGGACTCTTGAATCTGACTCCGCTGGGGTTTGCTGGCAACCAGAGCTTGCCGCAAAATAACTTTATCGAACTCAGTGGCATAAATATAGGTGCTGTATTCAATGTAGCTGGCATCAACCGGGCTGAGAGTCCGGTAATAGACCGGGAAATAAGCATTACGGCCATTATAAATTTCATCCAGGGCGTTGTCCGGCACCACAATTACTACTGAGGTCTCCCCATCTCGCAGCATTTGTTTGGCCTCATCGATCCTCGTAGTAACTTTAGTTAACCGGAAAGTCTGGGTGATTACGCCTTTATAGTCGGCGACATTGGTGCTGATACCAGGGCTATCCGGCACGACCAGGACGGTCGAGTAATTGCCCGGTCCAAAATAACCAAGCCCAAACAGGGCCAGGATTAAGAACGGCCCGACCACCATACTGAGTATAAGGCGCGGCTGGCGGATAGCGCCAAATAATTCCTTGCGAATAAAAGATACGTTTGTTACCGGGTAGGGCCGGTCGAGGACTTTGCGGACCATTCGCCAGAAAAAGTTTTGCGGTGGGGCCGGTGGCCTTTGCAATAAACTCATTTTTATTCCTTTGTTAGCTTATTCTCCTCAGGCGGTGGTACGAGTTGGGGAAGGCGACCGCTCTCGATGGGCACCAGCGTTTCCCGGCCTTGCTTTGGCTTTTCTCCTGGAGGAACCACTTTGCCGTTTTCCTTTTCAAGCAGGCGCACGAAGACTTCTTCGAAATCAGCCCGGTACGATTCAATATTTTGAATTTCGATGTTTGCCTCTTGAAAAGCGTGGACGATTTCCTTTAAGGTATGGCCACTTTCCTCAACCACCAACCGCAACTGCTCCGGCGATACGGTGAAAATATCTTTTATATCCGGCATAGCCCGAAGTAACCGCAGAGCCTGCCCGGTGACTTCTTCGAGGGTTAAATTTATAATGCCGCCGCCCATGGCCTGTATGCGAACTTCTTCAGGAGTACCCAGGGAGAGCAACCGCCCCCGGTTCAAAATCGCCACTTTATCGCAGTAATCGGCCTCTGTAACATACTGAGTAGTAACAAAAATAGTGCGGCCTTCGTTACTGAGTGATTTGAAGTGGTCCCAGAATTTAGCCCTTAAAATGGGGTCAATACCGGCGGTTGGCTCGTCTACAAAAATAAGCTCAGGTCCGTGGACCAGGGTACTGGCGAGGTCCAGGCGGCGGCGCATCCCGCCCGAAAGCTGAGAAACCAGGCGGTCTTTGGCATCCCATAAACCCACGAATTCGAGAGCTTCCCGCACCCTGGCGGCCCGGCCAAACCAGCTCATGCCGTATGCGGAAGCTACAAAATTGATGTTATCCTGGGTAGAAAGTTCCGGAAATAAAACAAAGTGCTGGGGCATATAGCCGATTCTGGACCGAGTCTGGCGAGTGAAATTTTGCGGCTCAACGCCTAAAACCCGGATATGGCCTTCCGTTGGCCCGTAAACCCCGGTCAGCATCCGCATAGTGGTGCTTTTGCCACTGCCGCTCGGCCCAAGCAAACAAAAGATTTCACCCGGCATAACCTCAAAGCTTATTTCCCGGATAGTCGGCTCATTCTTTTCAAACTGCTTGCAAACTTTTTGAACCTCTATAACCGGTTCAGCTCGATGTTCTTCATTTTCCTGGTTTAAGAGGGGCGCTAGTTCTGGTTTTACAATTTGTAGACTCATTTTTGTCTTTTCTTCTTTGAAGGACTTAAATATTGAAAATATACCAATAATATACGCTAAATTGTATATCTCATAAATTATGCCAAAACCCTTTACTAATTTTAAGGTTTCCTATATACCAGTAAAATGGTCATAAAATTTTTAGAAAACAAAAACAAACCTTATGAATTTAAGGGGGAATCCGCCAGGTTTTTGATGAACCGGCTTGAAAGGCCGCCTTTACTCTAACCCAGCGGAGTAATAAAACCGGTTTTGCAGGTGAATCTAAGCCTTGACGGGCAAGTGTTTAGCCAGCCAATCAACAATAAGCTGGTGAACATCATCACGGTTGGTTTCGTTGAGGATTTCGTGGCGGGCTTCTGGATACAGGACAAATTCAACGTCCCTGAGACCAAGAGCCTTGTAACGCTGGACGAGAGCTTTGACGCCTTCGGAGTTCTCACCGCCGACCGGGTCAAGAGAGCCGGAAGCAATCAACACCGGCAGGTCTTTAGGTACTCGCGCTTCGTTCTCCGGCTTCCACATCTCGACCATGCCTTTGAACATATCGTAAACAAGCTGATTCGAAAAACCAAAACCGGACCAGGGGTCGTCCACGTACTTCTGAACCTCGGCTTCATCTCGGCTAAGCCATTCAAAGCCGGTCTTTGACGGGAAGGGGGCGTTAAAACCAACGAACATCTGGGCGAAAGGGGCCGAGGGTTGTCTGGCGTCTGCCTGGGCGGCGCCCTGTAATAAGGGCAACATCTGCTCGGCTCCGGGCATAGCGCCGGTGGTGCCGGTCAGGATTGCGCCCGCAAGTTCGTTGCCGTAAAACTCGATATAATTCTGAGTCAGGAACGACCCCATGCTGTGTCCCAGGATAAATAGCGGCAAACCGGGGGTTTCGCTGGCGGCCTTCCCGGCTAACTGGTGAATGTCGCCGACAATCCCGGCCCAACCGTCCGGCCCGGCCCAACCGGCCTTTTCGAGCGTCCCGGCGGTCTTGCCGTGACCCCGGTGGTCAGGCGCGTAGACCACATAACCTTCTCCAACCAGGATCCGGGCCAGCCGGTCGTAACGCTCGCTATGCTCGGCAGCGCCGTGAATAACCAGGACGACCGCCTTCGGGGGTTGCCCGGCAGGCGTCCATTTCCTTACAAAAACCTCTACTCCATCCGGGCTTTTCATCTGAAAAGTTGTTGCGTTAACTTCGTTTGCCATTTTTACCACCTCGTAAAATAATGAATCCAGCGTTTTATAGGCTTTGTTTTAAAGCTTCTTTACCCAGCCGAATTATACTCTTTAGTTATGCGGCCTAACAATCTAAAAGGAAAAGACCCGGCTAGATTCTTAATTAGCTGGCCGGGTTTTTATATTTCTGGTTAACTTTACAGGTTTAGCTGGTCTGGTCTTCCGGTTTGCTTCCGGCGGTCGAAGAAGGCGCGTTCATTTCAAATGAAACAGCCGCCTCGAAAGAGTTTGGCCGCGCTTCCGGGATAGAGCGGCCCGCTTCGAAAGGTTTATCGTGACCGGTGCTGTAGCGTTGAGCCTGTTCTTCGGGGCTGGCCCGGCCCGGCCCGCGAGTAATCGAGTGGCAGGCGTCCGGGTCATCGGTGGATTCTTTACCGGCTACTATAGTTGCGTAGCGCAGGAAGAACCCGCCGGTCAGCACCATCAGGGAGGTAAGAAGGCTTGTTAACCGCCCGGCCAGACCTTTTTTCGGGCCCAGTAACTGGAGAAGGAGCGGACCGAGCATGCCCAGGCCGATTGCTATCAGGAAACTTCGGGCGTTAGGGCCATCCGTCACGTGCCGGCGAACTTCCGGGGTCAGTTTAGAGTAGCCGTAGGCCAGGCAACTTAGTTCCGAGATAATTGCCATCCTTTCGATTGGGTCGAGCCGGTGCAAGTTTTCAACTTCAACGCCCCCTACGGCCCGGCCAAGCGAAATCGCGGCGGCCCCGGTCGACATAGCCGAGGACAGGAAAAGCGGGGCAATCGATTCGTTGGCGTTAGCCCAGAGCGGCACCGCGGTCGCCGAAAGCAGCACCCCGGTATAGGTGCCGAGGGCCAGACCATCCACGCCCTGCAAAAGTTGAGTGGCGTTGTTAGAGGAAAGCAAAGCTAATTTGCCCAGGAAAGAGCCTTCGGGGATAATGCCATCTTCGACCACCTGGCGGGCGAAATTCAAACCGCTCAAAACACCCAGGCTGGTCAGAATCCAGGTGCCGGTGTTTAGAGGCGAACGCAGTTTCAAGACCCGTAACATATGGTGGAAGCGTTCGGGCCTTTGCAGGTCAATAATCAGCAGCACCGGGGAAACAATTACCCCGACCATACCGATATAGCGCCCGGCCCGCACAATTGAAACATCAGCCTCTTTATCGCCCAGGAGATGGGCCAGGGTCGCAATGGCCGAAGCGCCGCCCGCGATGCCACCCGCCCAGAAATAAGTCCAGATCGGCCAGACCCAGTGCGGCTTTTTAATCACCGGGCGGTTGTAATAACTGGCGAACTCGGTTTCGACTGAACGGCCTCGCCGCTTGCGACGACCGCCACGTTTCTCCATACCGGGCGGCTCGTAGCTGGCCGGGAGAAGCGAAAGACCGGTAATTATGGATGAAAACAGGCCAGGCATTTTCCAATTTCCTTTACTATAAACGCTTTTTTAGCGCTTGCTTTTGAAGACGAGGGCTGAAAAGACCGACAGGACCGCCGCCGCCGCAAACCCGGCCAGGTAGCCCCGACCTACCCGGTCTTGCGGTAAACGGGGGGCCTTTGGTAGACCGTAGGCTTCCGGTTCAGCTTTTAACAGGAAGAAAGCGTTAAGGTCGCCGACCTCGGTTTCTTCGTCCACGCCGTAAAGGTAGGCTGACGTTTCACCCCGGGCATGGAGTTCCGCCACGCGCTGCCGCGCCCGCATTTTCAGGTCGTCCAGGTTGCCAAAGGTGATGCTATCGGTGGGGCAGGCTTTGGCGCAGGCCGGTTCGAGGCCGTCTTTCTGGCGGTCGTAGCAGAGCGTACACTTAAAGGCCCGGCCATCGTCATGCTGCAAAGCCACCACGCCGAAAGGACAAGAAGGCACACAGTAACCGCAGCCGTTACAGATATCCGGCTGAACGTACACCGCTCCAAACTCGTTACGGATGATGGCCCCGGTCGGGCAGGCTTGCAGACAACCTGCGTTCGTGCAGTGTTTGCACACATCACTCATCATGAGCCACTGACCGATGTCCGGGAAGCCGACCTGCAAGGAGGCCTCGCCGTTGATATTAAGAATTTTAAGACCTTCCGAATTACCGCCGTCAGCGGAAGGGACTGCCGCAGGAGGTGGCGCGGGCGTAGCCATCGGCAAGCGCTTTTTGCTTTTGGGAACCTCGATAAAAGCCACGTGCCGCCAGGTCGTCGCGCTCAAGGCGGCCGTGTTGTCGTAGCTCATTCCGGTCATGGCGTAGCCGTCGGCAGGAAGCTGATTCCACTGTTTGCAGGCCACTTCGCAGGCTTTACAACCAATGCAAAGGGTGGTATCGGTAAAAAACCCATTTGCCATTTAAGTCACCCTTTCCTAATCGCTACCGGCGCGACCCTGGCCGCCGGCTTCGGTGGCGGTATAAGTCGTAGCGCCATCAACGGGCGTGTTTTCGTGTTTTGTAACATCAACCACACCCAGTTTAACCTCGCTGATAAGCTCACCGGCTTCACCGCCCCGGTACTGGACCATTCCATCACTTGTAACGGGTTCGGTCTGTAAAGGCGGGACGGTCCGGCGGCCTTTGCGTAACCCGGCGGTGAATGACTTGGCCTCATGGATACGCACGTTGGGTTCCTCGGTCATGGGTATCAAATTGTTGGGAGTATCGCCGGTCACGATACCCTTAAAGCCAAAATGATAAGGCATGCCAATCTGGTGAATCTTTTTGCCGTCAATCATAAGAGGCGTCATCCGGTTCGTGACCAGCACGCGCAACTCTACTTCACCGCGCACATTCGTGAGGGTGGCCCAATCGCCGTTCACAAGGCCGGTTTCGGCAGCAAGTTCCGGGCTAATCTCGGCGAATTGCTCCGGCTGTAATTCGGACAGCCAGGGCACCCAGCGGCTCATCGCCCCGGAAGTATGATGCTCGGTCAGGCGATAAGTCGTAACAACATAAGGATAATCCGGGTCAAAAGGCGGGTTAAGCTTATTGCCTTCCCGGTTGTGCTTTATTTCGACCGGATTATTTTGCTGTTTGTAGACCGGGTTATGAATGGGCGATTCCAGAGCCTCGTAATGAGTCGGCATCGGCCCATCAGCCAGCCCAACAGGCACGAAAATCTGGCCCACCCCGTCCGCCATCATTATGAAAGGCGACCGCCCGCTGTGCGCGGCCATTCCCATGCCGTGGGGGTCCTGCGGCGTAAAGGGCGACTTATTAACCGGGAAGTCGGGTACATCGTTACCCACCCACTTACCTTTATGGTCGGGGGTGGTATTATCGCCAGCCTGCTCCCCGGCGGACTGAGTTCCGCCACCGGAGGAACCGCCTTCGTCTTCCTGCCACCAGACCAGCTTTTTACGTTCACTCCAGGGTTTGCCATCGGGGTCAGCGCTGGCCCGGTTATAAAGAATCCGGCGGTTAGCGGGCCAGGCAAAGCCCCAGTTGGAATGGTTGGTGAACTCAGGGTCGCCATAGTTCACACCCACCGGGTCAGCGGTCCGGTTGGCTGCCCGGTTAGCGCCATCCGGGGTCATCACGCCGCTGTAAATCCAGCAGCCGCAGGCCGTCGAACCATCCTGTTCAAGGGCAGCGAACCCGGCCACCGGTTTATTGTCCGCGACCGTGTACCCGCTGATTTCCCGTACAACATAGTGCAAGTCCGGCTCCCCGATGTGTTCTTCCTTAATAGGCAGTTCCCACTGCAAATGCTGAATGGGTTTATCCCGATTTTCGGGGCTATCTTTGTAAAGTTCCTGCAAGAGGCGACCCAGGTGGTACATAAACCAGGTTTCGCTGCGGGCATCCCCCGGCGGGTCAACCGCTTTATCGTGCCATTGCAGCATCCGCTGGGTATTGGTGAAAGAGCCTTCTTTCTCGGCTACAATCGCAGCGGGCATCAGGAAGGTCTCGGTCCCGACAGTTTTCGGGTCAATGCCTTCGTATTTCCAGAAATCCGCTACTTCAACCGGGTAGATATCGCGCACGACACACCAATCCAGGTGTTGCAGGCCTTCCATCTGGTAACGAGCATTGATGCCGCCAACGCCAAAGTTTTCACCCATAACGAACAACCCTTTAAGGCGGTTTTCCATCATGGCATAGAACATCTGGTTATAGCTGTAGTCGCCGTTAATCTTGGGCAGGTAATTGAAGCAAAAATCGTTATCAGCCGTGGCGTGGGGGCCATACCAGGCTTTCAACATGCTCACGATATACTTGGGCATGTTATGCCACCACCCGGTAGGCGTCCAGTTCTGCTGGATATACTGCATCAGGGTATACTGGTCGGCGGTTTCCGAGGGTATTTGCAAATAGCCGGGCAGCAAGTTGTATAGCGTCGGCACATCGGTCGAACCCTGGATGGTGGCGTGGCCGCGCAAAGCCAGGATGCCACCGCCGGGCCGCCCGATATTACCCAGCAGCAGTTGAAGAATGGCCGCCGTCCTGATTATTTGCACGCCGGTGCTGTGCTGCGTGAAACCGACGGCGTAGCAGATGGCGGAAGTTTTGTCCCGCCCGCTGTTTTCGGCCAGGGTTTTGGCAACCTCAATAAAGATTTCCTTTGGCGTACCACAGACCTGCTCGACCATTTCCGGCGTGTAGCGGCTGAAATGCTTTTTGAGAAGCTGGAAGACGCACCAGGGGTCTTGCAAAGAGGGATCCTGCTTTGGCGGACCCTGCCGCGAACCGCTCATGGCACTCTGGCTGTGGCTTTCGCCTTCTTCCGAGCGGGTCTTATCCCCCTTGGATTGTTGCCCTTCCTCGACATCGTACTGCCAGGTCTTCCGGTCGTACTTCTGGTCTTTAGCGTCGTAGCCGCTAAAGAGGCCGCCAAGCTGGTCCGGCCCCCTGAAATCCTCGTTCACAAGGAACGAAGCGTTGGTATAGTTCAGGACATAATCCTTGAAGTACAGTTCGTTTTGCAGGATATAGTTGATAACGGCGCCCAGGAAAACAATATCCGTACCCGTACGGACAGGCGCGTAAAGGTTAGCTGTCGCGCTGGTGCGAGTAAAGCGGGGGTCGACATGAATGATTTTCGCGCCCCGTTCTTTAGCTTCCATCACAAACCGGTAGGCTACCGGGTGACATTCGGCCATATTCGAACCCTGGATCAGGATGCAATCAGAGTTTGCAAGGTCCCAGGTTGCGGTGGTTGCGCCGCCGCGTCCAAAGCTGGTGCCCAGACCGGGCACTGTGGAACTGTGTCAGATACGGGCCTGGTTTTCTATATAAACAATGCCGAGCGAACGGAACAGCTTTAGAATTAGGTAGTTTTCTTCGTTGTCGAGCGTCGCGCCGCCCAGGTGTCCGATAGCCTCGGTCCGGTTGACCGGCATATCGGGTTTATCCTTGCTCATCTCGATGAAGGTCTCATCCCGCGTCTTTTTAACGAGTTGAGCAATCCGGTTCATTGCCCAGTCGAGCGGCTTTTCTTCCCACTTATCACTGTAGGGCGCGCGGTATTTTACTTTGGTCAGGCGCTGGGGATTGACCGTCAGGCCATAGGTGGCGCTGCCTTTAGGGCAAAGCGTGCCCCGGTTGATAGGGCTTTCGGGGTTGCCCTCGATGTCTATAATTTTCTTGTCTTTGACGAAAACAAGCTGGCTGCACCCCACGGCGCAATAAGGGCAGACACTGTGAAATTTCTCAGCGTCGCGGATACGCGGCTTTAGCTTTTCGCTGCGGTCGCTGAGCGGGTTCGGCACCAAGCCAACGTGCTGGGCCAGTTTTCCAAATAAACTGACCCGGCTTTTTGTTTCGCTACTCATACAGTAAGCTCTTTCTAGCTAAAGGAAGATTATTAATTGGCGGCCGGACTGGCAGCGTCCGCTGCAGCGCGTTCCCGCCCAATCAGGAACCGGGTAAGCAGCGGCAAAGCAGCGCTGACGATCATAATCACAGCGATAATCAGGAGAGCGGTCCGGTAATCCATACTTGAAATCAGGATTGGCCCCAGGGCTGCCCCGGCGCTCCAGGCAGTTAGCATAACGCCATAGATAGTGCCGGAGTTTTTAGGACCAAAAAAGTCGGCGGCAAAGGCCGGCATGGTGCCAAATCCCCCACCATAGCACAACCCTACAATAGCGGCCAGCACCAGCAGTAAGGCAAAATTACTGGCCTGGGACATTATGAAGAATACGAGAATCTGGACCAAAAAAATCGCCAGGAAAGTGAAGGGCCGCCCGATAAAGTCGGAGAGCCAGGCCCAGAAAAGACGTCCAATTCCATTGAATATCGAGATGGACACCACGATAACCGAGGCAGTGGTCGCATTCACCCCGGCAAAGTTCTGGGCGAGAGGCGAGGCAACTGAAATAAGAGCCGCCCCGGCGGTTACATTCAGGGCCAGAATAAGCCAGAGGATATACCAGCGCGGTGTGCTGAGAGCTTCTTTAAGCGAGTAATTCCTGGCGGCCTGCTCGGTCTTCTGGATTAGCGTAGGCTTCCAGCCTGCCGGGGCAAAATTGTCAGGAGCTTTGCGGTAGAACTGGGCCGCAACCACAACTATAATCAGGTAGGCAATTCCCAGGTAATTAAAGGTGCGGGCCAGGCCAAGATTGGTCGGTTTGATAAGCTCGGTTGCAATCGGACTCATCACAGTCGCACCCAGGCCAAAACCGGCCACCGCCAGGCCGGTGATAAACCCGCGCCGGTCGGGGAACCACTTTATCAGCATCGCCAGCGGAACAATATAGGCAAGACCCAGGCCAATACCGCCGATGATACCATATGTGAAGTAAAGCAAGCCAATGTTGGGAGCGGTGAACCCGGCCAGAAAAACCCCCAGTCCGTACAATATGCCACCGGCCGTTGCAATAGCTCTTGGACCAAACCGGGCCTGTAAAAACCCGCCGAACCCGGCCGTAATACCCAGGGCGATAATGGTGATAGTAAAAGTCAGGTTAGCGGACGGTTTATCAGCGTGATAATCGGCTATTACCGAATTTAGAAAAACGCTCCAGCCGTACACGGCCCCAAGCGCGATTTGCATAAAAACCGCTGCAATAGCGATGACCCACCGGTTAATGGGACCGGCATTGTCCGAAGTATTCCTGTTCACTGGAACTGTACTCATAAATTGTCTCCTAAACCTACTAGGGGAACCCAGGCAGCCTTATTCTTAAGAATAAGCTAAGCAAAAACTATGAGCCGTTTACAGCATTTTCAGGGCCATACTAACTAAATTTTAATAAGCAATCCAAAAAACCCCTTATCTTTTAGCTACATCTTTTAGCTAGTCTTTTTATTTATCTGTGGGAAGGGGAAAAATAGTTTTTCTGGTTGTTTCCTTATTTTGGGGATATGTCTACCAAAAACCAAAATTATAATTTTGCTAATGTTGTTTTTGCTCAAAAAAGAGCCTGTTCTTCAAGCTCCTCTTTCCTAAAATTTCGTTTTACTGCCCTGACAAAACCGCTCTTTATGGTTTAGAGCGTTCACCCTCGGCCTGGCTGGTTTCACCATCGGCAGGAATAACTTTGCCCTCGGCGGCTTGAGGGGTATCAACCGCTTCGCCCAGGTCTTCCTCGACAGTTTCGCGGTCGCCTTCGGCCTGGCTCGGCTGGGCATCTTCTACAAAATCCTGGTCTTTGACCGGTTCCATAAGCTCATTTCTCCTTTTATAATTTTCTAGTTATAAATTTCCAGGCTCCGGCCTTCTTGTACAACAGGCCGAGTTTCAACTAATCTGGTATGAGCAAAGCTTGTACCGCCAGATTCCTTATTTCAGACGAATTTCAAAAATA
>CADDZM010000071.1 GCA_902812345.1 Chloroflexota bacterium
ATATAAATAACATTGTTACCGGAAATACGCGGGTTGAAACCCAATCCCAGGTCATTTATCTTGCCGGTTGTCAGATTTTAAGCGTATACTTCTCGTTTACAGGATGGGCAAGGCTCGTCCTGTTCCCACACGACTACACCGTTATCAATATCGGCCTGGAATCCGACGGTAGGGCCGGTTACGACCGGGAAAACTTTACCATCGGCCAGATTAGCCCCATAAATCCCGCCCGGTAGATCGTTAGGACCGCCGGAACCGCCCCAGATTACCCACTTACCATCGGTATGCGGCGCAAAAGAAAGCCCCTGGTTAAAAATAAAAGGTGGCTGGGTCGTTGCCGCTGCCTGAGCGGTTTGGGCCGGAATTGCCAGACCCGAAACCAGGCCGAGTGTAAAAAGAGTAACAAAGAATACGCCCGGTAATGATTTATGGTTAAACATGCCAATGCTCCTGAGTTGCCTGGAAAACAATACGCGCCTGCTTTAATACCGGGAATAAAAGCTATCCCGGAACAGAATCTATCAAAGACCTACAACAGGCTTTTCAAAATAACCTCACCCTGCGTCCGGGTTAAGAAGTCAGCTTAAATTTCAAATTTTGGTCATTAGCGGTATCAACAATGTAAAGGTTATTTTGCCCATCTATTGCCATACCGCTTACGCTGGAGCCTGCGCCTGCCCCTGTAGCAATCCCACCAAGCGGATTATTCCAGTAGGTCAGCAGGTTGCCCTGGTTGTCGTACTCAATCAGGCGGTTATTCAGCACATCCGCCGCATAGACGTTTCCCCGCAGGTCAACTGCCAGGTAGCGCAAGCCGGTTTGCTGGGCTGCTTCTATCCCGCTACTGCCCCAGCATTTTATAAGAGTGCCTGGAGAAGTAACGTACTTGCAAATCCGGCCGTTGCCATCGGCAATAAAAAGGTTGCCCTGCCGGTCTACCGCCATGCTGGTCGGTTTCTGAAACTGGCCCTCTTTATCGCCAAAACCGCCGCCAAAATGGGATAGGAAATGACCCGCCCGGTCGAATTTCTCGACACAACTGGTATCGGGATAGCTATCGAATACATAGAGGTTTCCCGCGCTATCTACCGAAATGAGGGTCGGTTCGGTAAATAACCCGTTGCAGCTAACATCAAGATTGGTAGCCTGGAACTTAAATTGAAAGCTTCCCTGGCTGTCGAACTTCTGGACTCTTCTCGAAACGGTATCAACCGAATAGACGTTACCCTGATCATCTACGGTAATATTGACCTGGGCGCTATTGAATCGTCCATCTTCCTTGCCCAGACTGCCCCATTTGAGGAGGAAATGGCCGTCTTTATCAAACTTTTGGATGCGGAAATTGTAACCGTCATAAACGTAGACGTTCCCGTTACCATCTACTGCCACGCTGTAAGGATTTCTAAGCTGCCCATCCTTATGGCCGTAAATATAATATTTTGCCACCAACTTGCCGGTATTATCGAGCTTAAAGATGGCGCTATTAACTTCACTACCTGTGTAGACGTTACCCTGTGGGTCCACGCCCGGCTTAAAAGGATCCCCGGCATCGTGGTCGCCCGCAATGGCCTGGTAAAAACTGGGCAGGGTTTTGCCGTTGCTATCGTACCTGGAAAGACCAACCAGCACGATACCCTGCCGGTCCACGGTCAGGACACTGGCGCCAAAACCAGCTTGCCATTTGATTAAAAAGTGGCCCTGGCTATCAAACTTCTTGACTATTCCTTCAACAAATGGATCGTGTCCACCACTGGAATAATTGTCGAGAATATAGACCGCACCCTGCTCGTCCACCCCAATATCTCTCGGTAGATTAAGCTGGTTATCGGCCGGGCCGGGACTGCCCCAACTCGCTAATAGCTTTCCCTGGCTGTTGTACTGCCGGACTCCTTGCAAATCAAGCGCATATACGTCACCTTTGAGGTTAACTGCCATAGCGTAAGGGTCATTAAGGCCGGACGGACTGACGCTCCGCTGGGGTACGCTCCATTGCAGCAGAAAATGGTTCTGGGCATCAAACTTCTGGATACGGTGGTTGCCGCTATCGGCGACATACAGGTTATCGCTGCTATCAAGGGCCAGGGCCTTGATCCGGTCAAACTGACCTACCCCGCTGCCCGCCGCCGGTTGACCCAGGCTGGAAAGAGGCTTGCCCTGGCTGTCAAAACGGTAAAGCTGGTTGCCATTGTTCGAGGCGGTATAGAAATTACCCTGGCTGTCAGGAGCTATGTAAAAGGGGTTCTTATTGCCGGTGGTATCCCGGCCAAAAGCTGATACATATTCAAGTTTTGTGGGGTTCTGGGCTGGCAGGCTATTTTCAAGATAACGCCAGCGGAAATAGTGCTGCCCCACATTCCCCATTTCGACCTTAAAACCGGCCGGGTTAGAAGGCGTATAGGTAAGGACCCGCCGCTCGAATAACTGCACGAGGACATCCTGCTCTACCCCTTTAACAACGGCCCTGACCCAGTAAGGCTCGGTGATGGGCCGCCCTAAGACGTAAAGCGGCAGGTCAAAGAAAACGCTGCCTTCCACATACTGATTGCCGTTCCAGACCGGGCCGGTGAGGTTGCCATAATCGGTGAAAACGTCGGCGATATTGTGGCCGGTTACCGGGTCAAACCCTTTCAAGAGGTGCTGTTCGGGCGGCGTAAAGGTCGAAACATTCCCGGCTCTGTTGATGCGTTCAGAAATAACTTTTCCGGCAGAATTGGGCTGGCTGTTTTCAGTCTGGAAGAAGGTTCCCACATAGCGAAAACTGGCATAGGTTGGAGCAACGGCGTTTGCGCCCGCTTCGTTGGTGTCCCCGGCAATCTGGACCTGGCTCGGCGGCAAAGGAGTAAAGATGTTATCACCATCCTGGCGGTAGCCCGTAACCAGTTCCTTGACCAATAATCCTGTCGTAACATAAAACAGGTCGTTGGGGTTGCCACCCGGATTATTTACTTCCATGCGGGCTTTATCAAAATACTGGACGGTGCGCTGGCCGCTGTTATAGGGTTCTACCGTTATTGAAGCCGCTCCCGGCGCGACCGGACCCCAGGTATAGCCCCGGCTGCTCGTTGCACCGTCTAACACGGCCTTATCCACCCGGTTCCAGGTGCTGGCGAAACCGGGGTCGTTGAAAGCAGGGTCGTCTGCAGCCAGCGCCGGTAATACTGCTAACAGGGGCAGCCACCCAAAGAGCGCCGCCAGTAATCCGATAATAACTTTTAGCTTTGTGGTATTTAGCATGATTTATCTACCCCCCCGTTTCCTTTTCAATAATTCCTCTCGGCCTTGCCCTGTTTCCTGACTGCTTAATAGACACAACGTTTAACGTTACGCAAAGTTGCTGTTACAGCATCTTAACTCTCTTAAAACCAGGTTTTCTACAAATACTTATAAAAGCCGCTGTGGGTAGAAATGGTTTATACCGGGTTTGAAACTATTTCTTTAGAGCGGTCATCATTTATAGTAGAGGCACCATTTAGCCCGCTCGATTTTAGGTAAGCCGGTTGCTAGCAGGGTAAGGCAGGTTGAACACTTTAAGGCAAATCAAATCAGGTAAATAATGCTGCTAATAGATGAAGAAAAATTGGTAACTCTGGCAATCAAGGGGGACTATGAGGCGTTTGAACAGCTCATTGAAAATTATTCCCTGCCCCTTTCCAGGTTTGTCACTCGCTTGCTGGGCAATTCCGAGGACGCTCGCGACGCTATTCAGCAGGTCCTCCTTCAGACCTTTCAAAAGTTGCCGACTCTCCACTACCCAGCTAATTTTCGAGCCTGGTTCTTTACTATCGCCCGCAATAAATGCTTTGAAGTTCTACGGCGCAGAGATAAAAGCCGGTTCTCACCTGTCCACGCTAACGAAATTTCCCCACCTGGGCCACTGGAGGCAAGGAGTTGGGCCTGGAACGACGAAGAAAATGATGAGTCCAGTTCGCTTGAAAATATGGTGCCTGACCCAGGGCCTTTGCCGCTTGAAATTATCGAGCGCCAAGAAACCCGCCAGACGCTCAAGGGGGCCATTAACCGCTTGCCGGTGCGAGAACGCCAGGTCGTCATTTTGCGCTATACCACCGACCTGACTTTTGGCGAAATTGCCCAGGTGCTTGCGACCAACGAAAACACAGTTAAAACGCTTTTCCAGCGCGGCAAAGCCCGGCTACGAACTTATTTAGCTCAAAAACTTTGACCGTTACCACCTAAAACAGAAAAGTAAGCGCAGGTTCAGTGCTTATTACGGTGAAAAGGAAAGGGCAGGAAAAAACCGGCCACCCAGGTTTAGAAACCAAAGACGAGGTTAGATAGAAATGAATTCAGAATTTATAGATAATCAAAACGCTGAACGCGAGGACGCCGACCTGGTTTATCTCTTTGCCCTGGACGACCATCCAGACCTGGAACTATCCGCCGTTATTCACAATACCCTGGAGGAATTGCGCGAGCAGGCTCATAGTTTCTCCGCCATTCACCTTTCCACTGGTGGTTCCACCGGAGAAGCCGCCGATAGCTCAAACTCCTTAAAGATGATACCTGGAAAATCGCTTTTCCATCAAAAGGGCCTTACAAGGTTAGCGACGGCCGGACAGTTAAACCGCGTTAACGTTAAAGTCTACAGGACCCTGGCCCTGGTAGCCGCCATGCTGGCGCTGGTAAGTCTCGGTGGCCTGGCCTTACTTATTATTTTGGCAAGTCAGCAGTCTGGTAAACCACCCGTCGAAGCGGCTACTCCCCTGGCAACGGTCGCGCCCGTGCCAGCGACCGAGCAGGTTACAAACCAGGTCTCTTTTGGTTTTGAAGAGACAACTTTAGGAGATTGGAGTCTCTCCGCCAGCCTTGCCCAGGATTATGCCATCAGTTTAGATAGTAAAGTCAGCCATAATGGTCAAAACAGTCTGTTACTCGCTCCCTTAATACCCGACCCTACCGGCTTTGGAGCAATCGCCCGCCAGTACGACCCGGCCAATTACCTGGGTAAGCGGGTTCGTCTACGCGCCTTTATTAAAACCGAGGCGGTCAATAAATGGGCGGGCCTCATTATGCGGGTAGACGGTTCTAAAAACGCCGTCTTAAATTTCGATAATATGCAAAACCGGCCAATTGTCGGAACCACGAATTGGAAACAATATTCTGTTGTCCTGGATGTACCGGCCAATACAACCGGCCTTTTTATCGGCGTTATGATGGAAGGAACCGGTAAAGTATGGCTGGATGATGTAACTCTCGAAGCGGTGGACACTTCTATAAACGTTACCAGCGAGAGCAGCGGCATCATGCCTGTGATGCATACCCAACCGGTAAACCTGGATTTTGAATACGACGCTACATCCAACGACTGGTGGGTAACCGGAGACCAACCGCAGCAGTACACCTTTAGCCGGGATACCACCCTAAAACAAAATGGAGCGTCCAGCGGGTTACTCAAATTTACTTCTTCCGAGGTGCCTAAAGGTTTTGGCTCGGTAGTGCAAAGCTTCTCAGCCGACGAGTATCTGGGTAAACGAGTGCGGTTAAGCGCCTATGTAAAGACGCAAGGCGTCAAAGATTGGGCCGGGCTATGGATGCGAATAGATGGAGAGAAATATAAAGTACTCGGTTTCGATAACATGGAGAACCGGCCAATTAAAGGCACGACTGACTGGAAAAAGTACGAAATCGTGCTGGATGTACCCGCCGAAAGCGTGACCATGAATATTGGTTTACTGCTTACCGGCGAAGGGCAAGTGTGGTGGGATGATGTCCGATTGGAAGTGGTAGATAACAGCGTACCAACGACTAATCTGGTTAATTCTTAAGGGCAGGTCCGCTGCATAAATAAAAAGGTGAAGGCGCGGAAAGGCTTGTAGAAGCTAGTCAACGCCTTCAAGTCTTTAAGAAATCTTCTCCGGTTACTTTTGTTTTATATCTTTCTTAACCGGGAACTGGATTTCAAAATGGGCGGGGGAAGCGCTGTTGCTACCCTCACTACCGGGGTCAATGGCGGTATCGCGGGAAGGCCCAATGATTTGATAGCCGTTTCGTTCAATCCACCCGGATAGAGCCTGGTGCGCTTGCAGGAAACTCGCCAGGCTTCCATTATGCGGGGTGCAGGCTACCAGTTCAGCCGGTAGCTCATAAACTTGAATGTCTCCTTCGCCTTTAACCGGGCCTTCGATGGCGACTGCTGCTTCGACATCTATTTCTTCTTCGGTAAATTCCCGGTCGTGCGCCAAAAGAAACCCTTTTGCCGGATTATTGATTTCCTGCGCCTGCAAATAATTTCGCAGTGTTTTGAAGAGTCCGGCCACTGTTTCACCGGATTCGGCGAGAGGGTCGTGCAACACCCGGCGCAAAGCGGCTACCTGCTGGGCTGGCACCTGCTTTAAAGTGACCTCGTTATTGTGCATATCTTTCTCCTTTTGAATAACTTTCAGCCGGGCTTCAATCCGGGCCAGGCGCGCCATCTCCGATTGAATAAGCTGCTGCACCTCAGCCCGGCGGAGTTTAAGCATCCCTTCAAGCTGGGCGGCTGGCACATCTTCATCCAGTAAGACAGCAATTTGTTCAAGCGTAAAGCCCAGGTCTTTAAGGGCAACAATCCGGTTAAGCCGTGGCAACTGCGTTTCGCTGTAAAAGCGATAGCCGGCTTGGGCCTCAATGTAGGCCGGTTTGAACAAGCCGAGCCGGTCGTAATGGCGCAAAGCCACTATCGAAACCTGGCTGAGTTTAGAAAAATCTCCGATCTTAAACATAACAACCCTTTCATCCACCCGGCCGGTCGGTTAAAGGTATTGGTGGCCTAGCTTCACGTCAGACCACTCAAAACTGAAAGCTTTCAAGTGCAGTCTACAATCTAAGGTAAGGTGAGAGTCAAGAGTAATATTGACCATCTGTAATGCGTTAAGTTTCTGAGTCGATTAGCCGTAAAGGCTAAGTGTTATCAAGTAAGGCACAATAACTAAACCCATTTGTAATGCGTTTAGCTTTTTAATTGGCGGGCTAAAATGCTGAACTATAATGGTAGTATCTAGTTTGACTAAAGGATAAAGTTTATCAGAAAACCTTTAGCATAAGGAATATTCTGGATAAAATCCATGAAAAAAATATTTCTCGGTATAAAATTCTTACTTTTATCAACCTTACTATTATCCTGTACTGATTCCACCCAAATTACGACTAAAGAAACCAGAGTTGAAAGTACTTCACCAGCTACTACTCAGGTGAATGCTGTTCTTACTACACCTTTTATTAGTCCATCTAAATCCATAACGGTGTCTGATAGCGCATTTGTACAACCTTCGCCAGATTTATCGCTCTTAACATCGCCTACAGTCGCAGTTACTTTGGGACGTTTACCGAATGATTGCCCGGTAGGCCCGGTTGGTAAAGAAATTTCCCGGCATTTCGGTGCGGCTATTGGAGGTTCTCCAGTGTGGACTGTAAATGGTGACAGTATTTTTGATTTAGGATTTTTTCTTACCAAAAATGGTTGGGCTATAAAAACGCTTTGGGTGATAGAACCCAATTTCAAAGGAAAAGTGGCAATACATGGAAGAAATAACGAGGACGGTTCTCCCCTCTTGTTTTCACCGCAGGGTGTAGCAAGAGATAATCAACCAATTCAAAATCCGGTATTGGATGCCCAAAATCCTGGTATACCTCTTCAACATCAAGATGCAGAGGGTTATTGGAGAGAGTGGCCCGGATACATGTATGCTCCTAAAGCAGGCTGCTATTATTTAGAAGCCGATTGGTCGGGTGGGAATTGGAAAATTAATATCGCTATAGGTGTTTAATAAGGTCAATTAACTTGAAGAAAGTACATTTTGTTTTTGTTTTAGTGAACGTAACTTTAACACAAAATGCTTTCTCAACCCTTCTTCTTTTTCTACATTTTCAGCTTCTCAATCGCTTTTCAATTTTTAAATGTGCGGCCAGTTTATTTGTAATCTTAACGCATTACAGATGACTACAGGTGGGTTTATGAGAGTTCATTTTGTACGAATCATTGCTTTATGCTTTTTGGGATTTTTACTATTAGTATTAGGAGCTTGCAATATAGACCCTACAACAAAAGCTAATAACTCGCCCTCCAACACAACCGGTATCCCTTCAAGCATCTCGGATAATTTAGGTGTTGCCTCTGTACCAACTCCAATAAGAGTTCAGCCGAACGTCAATGACACGATTACTACTCCCACCATACCATCGGTCAAAACTGTAAATAACAGCAAAGCGGAACAAGAGTTAATTCATAATGTAGAAGCTTCTGGTAATCAATTTTCAGCAGCACCTACTCCCGACCAGTTACCACCTATATTTTTCCAGTTTCAGAGTTCCGCAGCGTCCCCTGATTTTCATTTTTATGAGAAGGTTAAAAGTACTAACAAGCGGATGTGTGTAAAAGTAGGAAATGGTCTTGAAAAAACTGCCCAATCTGGTGAGTTTTTAGCCGGATTTTTCATTCCTAAAATATGGTGGTCTCCTTTGCATACTGACCTAGAAGATACTCTTTCAGTTAAGGCACTAAGTTTAAACAATAGCGCAACAACTATTAATTTTGGCCCGTTTGAGTATTCTAAAAGTGAGGATGGTAGGTTTTTTTCCCCAGTCAAATTCAGCTTCCTAATAATGGTAACTAGTTAGTTTTAGCGACTTCGGGGGTAAATTGGGGATGTTTTATTCTAACTATTTGAGAATATGTTGCCTGATATCATCTGTAATGCATTAAAATTGTTAGTTGATTGGTTGCTGACAACCGGGTAAAAATATAAGTTTTGAGCTTGGTAAGATGTTGAAAACCAACGAAGCCAAGATAAACATTGTTATATTTACGCAATCTTGTAATTTTCTCCTTGTGTTTTGGTCGTTGCACGCCACCTTCCTGAAGCCGTTAAACTTATATCAGACATTAGGTACCTATCCTTCGTCCAAAAATAGCCTGATTTCACTTTTAACAAAAAAGTGAGCCAGGGCTTCAAAGAAGCGGCGGGCATATTGATGGCCTCGCCGAAACTGCACTTTAACAATTTTACCTGCCTTGAACTTCACTCGACCAGGCATCTTAAATAAGTCGCGTATCCAGACTTTGATGCCAAGCTCGGCAAGCCTGGGCTCTTCTTCACTGAGCCAATCCCTGGCCCACACCACCAGATTGTGAACCAGTTGGGCCAGTAAGATCAGCATTTCCTGACCATACAAACTGGCCTTGCGCCGCTTGATCAACTTTAAACCCTGTTTGTCCCCACGAAAGGAGGCGCTCTCAATCGTGGCCCGGTCATCGTAAAAAGCTAACTGTTCCAGCAAAGCGGCTCCTGCTAAATCCCTGGCGCTTTTAATGACCTCGCGTTTCACCGCTAAGACGCTGTAAACATACTCACTTTTGGCTTTGGCTTTGACTTTCTTTTTAAGCTGGTCAGGCTCCTCGCGTTTACAGCGCACCGCGATGAGTTGTAATTTCGAAGCGGTAATTGTCTCATTCGAACTCGAAGTGGCGTAAAGATTACTGGCTTCGTCACCCAAAAGGCTGGCCCAACGTAAGCCGTTGTTGTCACAGACCCAGGCCTCTTCTTTAAGAGCGTGGCCCAGTTTCTTACTACGGCTGGCCGAATGTAACTTGACGATGAACTGGTAACCCTCGGCTAGTAAGTATTCGATGATGGCGGTCGTTCCAAAACCACCGTCCAGCCGGATTAACAATTGACCCTTTTGCTCACCACTCAAACCCAGCATCTGGAGGGTGGCAACAAGCACCGTTTTGAGTGATTCGAGGTCACTTGAACTAGCATTACCCGGCAGAACCTTTTGGTAAACAATTTCATCGTACTGGCTGGCGTTAACCCTACAAAGTTGCCGCCCAGTGGTGCCTTTCTTTGACTTAGCGAAATAGCCTTTGGAGGCTCCGGCATAGTTTTTAGAGCAAGGCAAGCCGGTAAGATCAATGTCGAGAATGAGCGGTCCAGTGGCATAAGAATGGTTGGAGGCACGGGCTAACTTTTGATAAATCTGAGCCAGAGCCGTTTGCATTTGGTCAATGTTTGTGGCTGTGCAAGCGCTTAAAGTTTCCTGGACGCTGGATTGGTCGGCACACCGCACGCGACCCCAGGCGCGACTGACGGCACCATCGGCTCGTAAGACGGTATTGATCTGGCTCAGAGCTTCAGCCCCACAAGCAATTGCCAGAAGAGCATCGGTGAGTTTTTCGGTAGGAGTGTGGACCAGGGTTTTCTGGTCAATTTTGACCAGCTTGTGCAGAGGGTCTAGCAACTTTAGCTCCTGGGCTTTTTGGCCCAGCAGGCATAGTAAGGCGTGCTCCGAATGCAATTTTTGTTTGGATAGGGTAGATTTAGCCATAGTAAAGGTTCCTTCTAGGTAAAGTACGACTGTGAGAAGCGCATTTTAACCTATTAGTGAGCCTTTACTGCTCTTTTTGGTTGTTAAAGGGCTGCCCCAAAGTGATTTGTGGCGTTTTTTGGGCGAATGTTAGGTAGTTAGCTGCGAGGTTCAAAAATAATTCAAACGCATTACAGATGAGTCTTACTATTCTAACTTTTCAATTGTAGAAACAAGTGCCTATTAGGCTAAAGGCTAAGTGAATGTTTAGGTTTTTAGGAGCCGCTAATAACATCAAATTATTCCTGGTAGCTGGTTGGAGTTTACCAAAATTGAATAGCTGCTGTAATTTACTGCTCGAAGGGTCAAAGCTGACAAGGAGATTACTGCTAAACTTGTTTTCGCGGTGCCGGACTTCTTGCCATAACAATTTGCCGGCCTCAAGATAATCCGGGTGATACCATATCTGGTTTACCTGGCCGGTTTTTAAAAGGCCATCTTCGGGAAAGATTTTCATTAGCTTATTGAGCAGTTGAATGGGTGCGGGTGGATAAAGCATTCGAGCAGGATACCGCCGGTATGGCAGAGCGGTATGAATGGTTTCTTTACTATGAACCTCAAGTTTATGCATGCCTTTGCCGAAGCTTGGCCGGACGAACAAATTGTGCAAGATGTGCCTGCACAATTACCTGGTATCCTAGGATAGGGTACTAAAGTATTGTCTTTACTTCAGCATGCCAAAAGGAGGCATAGCCTACTAGCATTAAAGATACTTTTTGGCTTTTATAATCGACGGAAATTATTCCAATTCGTTGGCTGTCACCATTGGCCCATTCGAAATTATCCATAAACGACAACATGAAGTAACCACGGACAGGAGCGCCTTCTCCTTTTGAAATGCGTTTTGATTAAGCTAATATTTTTTATCCTAAACTTTGAAATTATGGCACAATCAAATTTTCAGATTTGCTTTCACTAAAGGATTGGGATCAGGTCGCAAATACACCTGGACTAACTACGTGTTTCATAAGTAATAGGCAGCCAGGCGCTTTAACATCAAGCGGCACATTTCTCTTTATTTCCCAATTTTTACTCGGCGGCCCAGGCGTCAGCCAGTTTGAGCAAATTCTGCCCCGGTCCGCTATGGCCCATCTGCAAAAAGACGAACCCGGTGGACATAGCCTGGATAAATCCCCACTCCCAGACCGCTTGCGGGTCCGCCCCGGTCAGGCGGCAGAGCAGGTCACGGCGTTCTCGGCCAAACTGAAAGGGGTCAGGCAGCAATTCCTCCGGCCACTCCCGCATCAGGACGCCCAGGTCGCACGCCGGTTCGGCGATTACACCACAAGGGTCAATCAACTTGAAGGCACCATTTCCGGGCTCATTCGAGAGAGTTTGCAGGGTGTTATTGCTGTGAGCATCGCCGTGAACTAGGACCGCTGTCGCCGGGTCATAACTCTTGGCCCGGTTTGCGGTAAAGCGGAGGGCCGTCTGGTAGGCCTGACGAGAGCAGGGCTGACCGAGTTGTGACCACAACTTGCTGATAAAATTGGTGTGCCACTCGGCGGCTTCCTTGCCATTCATAAGGGCCGTACCAGGCGGCACTCGCACCCACGACGCTTTGAGGGTCGCGCAAATGATTTCGATTTGCCTTTGAGAAGAAAGCTGTAAATCTGCTAGTATTGGACCGAGGGCTTCCAGCAAAAGCGCCCGGCGTTCGGGGTCAGCTTGAAGAAGCCGGACATAGGCGCGGCCACCTTCAAAAGTCAGGGCAACTTGACTGATAAGAAACGTATTTACATCGGCAGGCGGCAGGGCGATTTTGAGGACAGCCGGAGAACCGTCGCGGGTTGTCACCCGGGCCACGAAAGCCGCGGACCCCCCAGATAGGCTTTTGCCAACCGTTATTTGCCAGTCCCGCGCAATTTCCTCGACGAGTACGCCCAAACTATTTAGCCAGCGTTCCCCTTCTTTTCCTAGAACAGCCGCCTTGCGGCGCACCAGCTCCGGCACTTCAATTTCTCGCTCGCCCATCCATATCAACTCCTTGCAAATTCGAGCCATCTTTTCTAGATTAACATATTTGCAATACACCTGGCGACCAACGAGTACTATGCGGCCAGAAAACCGGTGAATAGCATTGTCATGTTACCAGCCAGGACTGTGCACATAGCAATGCTTCCCAATACGTGTTTCATAAGTAATAGGCAGCCAGGCGCTTTAACATCAAGCGGCACATTGACATTTCTCTACTGTACAAAGTTTAAGAAAGGGAGTATAGGTTAAGAAGTTGCCACCCGTAGTAAACTTCAGTCAGATTGTTGGAGGCAATCAAATGACTGGAGGAACATCATGAGCGACAACTTCAAACGATATAATTGCATAAAAGTGGGTCTGCGACAACTTTTACCTAAAGGACTATCGGCATACGAACTGAAAATGCTGGATCATCTCGCCAAACTCATTAACGGCATTATCGGCGCTGGCAACTGCCAGCTACCTAAAATCGCCGCCAAAGACCCACGAGCGATTAAGACTGAGAGTAAAATCTCAACGCTTAAACGGCTACTACTAAAAACTGAATTTAGCCCCGAACTTTTCTGGCTACCTTTTGTGCGTCAGTTTCTAGAAAGCCTGGCTAAGAGCCGTAATGAATTTGTTTTAGTCATGGATGGCAGCGAAGTCGGGCGAGGCTGTATGGCGTTAGTGATGAGCCTCGTCTACGCTGGCAGAGCCTTACCGATTGGCCGGCTAGTCGTGAGCGGTAACAAAGGCCATTTGAGTGAAGAACTGCACCTGCAACTCCTTGAACAAGTTCATGCTCTGGTGCCAAATGGCTTTAAGGTCGTTTTTCTAGGCGATGGCGAGTTTGACGAAACCTGGTTGCAAGAGAGCGTATGGCAATGGCAATACGGTTGGAACTGGGTCGTGCGTACGGCTAAAAATCATTTACATTGAGTTATAAAATCAATCCACTTGTTATTCGCATCATCCAAATATTGACTTATTCAAAATCTAATGTATGATTGTACTATAGGCATAGTACGTTATAAACCTCATAAAAAGCATTGGTTTTGTACATAAAGGTTTACCTTATGTTTTACCGGGAATGGTTAAGTCTGAGAAGCAAAGTTCTGATATGGCTCATAATTTTTGGAGGATGGGCTATCCTTTTTCTGTACCAGCACATCTGGCTTACTCCATGGGTCACCCGTCCATACTATGAGGACCAAACCGGCCGGTTAGTTTATCAAAGCTTGTTTAACGAATGGCTTTCGGGTCTTGCCACAATTACTCCACTTGTGGCTTTGCTAAGTGCTGTAGATTTATTCAGCGAAGAAACCGGTAAAGGAACTCATGGTTTTATGCTGGTGCAGCCGCTTTCCAGAGCCCGGATTTATGCCACCAAACTCCTGTTGACTGCCGGGGTTCTTGTTATCGTACTTGGGTTGACCAGTACCCTGGTGTTAGCAGGAGACCGGGTACCAAAGCCGGTTTATTTTACTCAATTCACGCTAACTCCCTGCCAGCCTTTTGACGCCTGTCTGGTGCCAGGGATGAGTGAGTCGATGAACCTGCCGGTCGCACTCATTTCATTTTTATTAATAGCTCTTTGCGGCACAGTAGTGCTTTTTGGGACCGGCTTATTATCCATCTATTGCCGCAGTATCTTACTGACTGGAATAGCAGCTTTGCCTGTTCTATTCCTTACATACGCCCTTTTGTATCTGGGTGGGAGGGTCGCGGCTTACCAAAATGGCACTCTGCTTGGAGTAGCCACCGGGCAAATCTTTACACCTTCGGCAATTGTGGCTGATCTTAACTTGCTTATGTGGTGGACGGGGGTGCTGTTGGCGAGCTGCCTGATTGTATTTGGAGCAGGTATAGTGGCTTTTAAGCGGCTGAACCTTTAGATAATAACCTGGGGATTACATATTTTGCACGAGACCGTTTAGTTTACTAAAAAGGAGGGTCGAAACAAGTATGGTTTATCGAGAATTGTTGGGGCTTCGATTAAAGTTAGCTGCCTGGGTGGTTATTTATGGTGGCTGGACTATTTTGTTTTTAATCCTCAACGTTTGGCCGCATACCATGTATTATTTTGGGGGATACTCCTGGGGAGATTTGCCCATGTACGATACCTTATTTAACAAATGGTTAGTGAGTTTAGCCATAATAACCCCTATATTAGCAGTTATTGGAGGGGCAGACCTGGTGTCCGAAGAAAGAAACAAGGGCACTCTAACCTTTTTATTTGTACAGCCTATTACCCGGACCCGAATTTTTGTAATTAAAATTTTGATGAATGTTGGAGCATTGGTAGGTGTAATGAGCCTGACTAGCCTAGTTATATTTGTAATAGACCGCTTACCAAGAAGCGTGCTTGAAGTTCATTATAGTTTACCTGTCTGCGTATGGAACGCTGATTGTACCATCCTCACTAACAGCCATCATATGGAATTCATTCCGGCCCTTATGGGCCTAACCTTGATACTGCTGGTTGGAGCAGGGTTGGTTATTGGTACCGGCGTACTTTCCATCTATTGTCCTAACACTGTTCAAACGATGGTGACAGCCATACCACTGGTGTTGCTGGCTTACCTTTTAATAGCCAACGGTGGGTACCGTCAGCAGTTCCCGGTTACAAGCGGTCAAATAGCATCGGCAGGTGGTCCACTTTTTACTTCTAATATGATTGTGGCAAATAATCAACTACTTTTGACCTGGATAGGTGTAGTGGTAATTGCTAACACTATTTTCTTTTGTTTGGGTCTGCACGTTTTTAAGCGTAAAAGCTTTTAACCTTGAACAGTAAGTAAAGACTAAAGATTTTCAGGAGTTAAATTATGGTCTATCGGGAATTATTTAATCTGCGTATCAAGGCAACCTTCTGGGTTATTGTCTATCTTGGATCTATGATTCTTTATCTGGTTTCACACACCTTCTACGGACCTATGCCAGTAAGCCTGTACCTGGATAACGGCGTGGAAATGTATAACACTCTTTTTGGTGGCTGGCTGAAAGTGCTGGTCTTAATTACCCCTGCCCTGGCCCTTCTGGGCGCACCCGAAGCAATTTCGGAAGAAGTGGGCAAAGGCACCCTGAGTTTCTTATTAACACGTCCTTTTACCCGTACTCGTATCTACACTACCAAGATTCTTTTAAGTGCTGCCATTTTTCTTATTGGTGGCACCATCAGCAGCCTGATAGTTCTCCTGGTTGACCAACTACCCCGGCAGGTGCTTATTCTTCGCTGGACTACCAGTCCCTGCGGTGATAACTCTTATTGTTCTGGATGGATTAGCAGCAGCAACCTTGAACCGAGCCGACCGGCCGAAATCTTACCTTCGCTTATTGCCACCGCCGTAGTTCTGATCGGCGGTACTTTGATTGTATTCGCCACCGGTCTTCTCTCGATATACACTCGAAATGTTATCCAGACTATTCTTGCGGCTTTACCTGTAGTGTTGTTGGTGGGGTTAGTTCTGAATGGAAACGGACCTTTTGCGAGGGTCAACCAGTTTGCCCCGATGGAAGCCGAATTACTCAGATGGTCAGATACAATCCCGCGTCTGTTCTGGTTGATGGGTCTTGGAATTGTTAGCATGATAATCTTTGGTGGAGGGCTGCTCGCTTTTAACCGTAGAGAATTTTAACTTTTATCGTCAAATAGTTAAAAACGAATAACTGTAAACAGATGCTTCTAATTTTGGTCAGCCTGGTTTCAAGGCCAAAAAATAAGCCGAAGGGGAAAGTAAGCAGATTTTGGGATTTAAGAGTTTCTCGAGTTTGGTTGAAAAAAGTAAAGCAGTAAAAAGAGAAGGATAGAGTAGAGGTAGAGAAAGAATGGCAATCTGGTTTGATATAGACCCCCATAGTGGTGCTCCCATCTTTAAGCAAATTGTTGACCGAATCAAAAGGGCTATTGCCACCGGCCTTCTCCAACCGGATGAGCAGTTGCCTACGGTACGAGAGCTGGCTGAAGAACATTCGATTAACCCTAACACTGTTTCCAAAGCTTACCAGAACCTCGAACTACTCGGTCTGGTCTACACCAGGCCGGGAGTTGGAGGTGGCACTTTTATCGAACGAGAAATAGCGGCCGAATTACGCAAGGTTGAACTGGCCCGCTACCAGCAAACACTTCGTAAGGTAGTCGAGGAAGGTCATTTCTTGCAACTGGAAGCGCCTGAGTTAATCCGGCAGTTCCAGCTTGAAGTAGAGGCGCGGTATACCACTGATCCCATCCTGAAATCAGCTTCTATCGGTGAGACCCGGTTCGGGTCAGGTTCAGGTTCAGGTGGAAGACCGGCCCGCAAGTTATCCAGTAACCGTGAAGTTGAGGTGCAAAATGATTGATAAAAAGTTTGAAGCGAAGAAAGCCTATTCATCTGAAAGCAGCCCACTTTCTGGCTACCCTTTCAAGCACCACCCAGAGGCACCCAATAATTTTGGCACGTCTTCACCTCTAGCCATCGAGCTTGCTCAGTTGAGTTGCACCTATGGGTCAAAGACCGTTGTAGACCGGCTGTCGCTGCATGTCCCGGTCGGCTCGGTTTACGGTTTTCTGGGTCCAAACGGAGCAGGAAAAACTACTACTATCAAAACCTTGCTGGGACTGCGCCACATGCAGGGTGGCAAAGCATGTGTCCTGGGCTTCGATCTGGCTTTCCAGGGTCTTGAAAGCCGCCGCTACATCGGTTACGTTCCCGAAACAAGCAATCTTTACGACTTCATGCAGGTCGGCCAGATGGTCGAAACCGCCCGGCGGATGAATACCCGCTGGAACCACCGTGCAGTGCAACGCTACCTCGACCTGTTCGGGCTGTCGCCAAAAGACAAAATCCGCAAGCTATCCAAGGGGATGAAAGGTCAGTTGGCCCTGGCAATAGCCCTTGGAAGTGATCCGGAACTGCTTATTCTGGACGAACCCACCAGTGGTCTTGACCCTCTAAAGAGATTTGAATTTTTAAACTATATTGTGAGAGAGGTAAGTCAGGCCGGACGAACCATTTTCTTTAGCTCACATAATCTGGCGGAAGTAGAGCAAATCGCCGATCGAATAGCGATCATAAACCAGGGACACTTGATAGTCGAGGATGAACTGGATAATTTGCGCTTACACCAGAAATCTATATTAGTTGCCTTTGACCGCCCGATCTGGACGGACGACCTGGATAATATACCGGGAGTAAAAAGGGTAGTTCAGGAAGGTCGGCGCTATCGGCTGCTGGTACGGGGCGACATCGGAAGTGTGGAAGCGGAACTGAAGGGTATGGGAGCGGCGAGCATCGAAATAGTGGATATGAACCTTGAAGCGATGTTTGTAGCTTACTTGCAGGGCTACCGGGAAAAGGACTCCGAAGGCTGGAATGGTCGTACAGCCTGAGGAAAGAAGAATAAAGCAAAAACGAGGAAAAGTATTGTACTAATTTCAGGGTCAGGCTGTAACTTTAGGTAGATTTGCTGAATTATAATAAGTATCCAGCGCAAAGAAGGCTGCTCTAAACTGCCATTAAAACTAACGGTTTATGAACGATTTGCCAGCCTTAATATCATACCTTTGCAAAGGAGGGAAGTATGATGAAAAAAGAAAAGTTTCGTTCTGGTTCGGCCGGGCTAAACTTAGCTGCAAGGTTTAAACCTTCTTTAGCAGGATTGATCGGCGGGTTTATCGTGTATATGGTGGTTGCCGCTGGTGTTTTTTGGTGGCTGACCTCCCAGGAAAGAGCGGGTTTTGGACCAGCTTCAACAATGCCTTCCTGTCAGGACCTCCCGGCCAGCGATTGCCTTTTGTCAGGTGACCCCTTCCTTGAAAAACTTATGGCTTCTTACGGGCAGGTTTTGTCCCAGAGCCAGACCCAGGACAATATTACGCTCCGGCTGGACCAGGTTTATGCTGACAACAACTATATCCTGGTAGCTTATACTATTTTCCGGCCGGACGGTTTTACGATTACTCCCTATCAGCCAGACCTGACTCTCCAAAACCAACCTCAAACACTGTTCATGGCACACGGCATGAGTATGGCTAGAGGTAATGACCAGGCAGTTGCTTATCTTAACTACTTTGACGCTTCATCATTAACCCAGAGTGATGGTGAAATAAAGTTGCGTTTTCAAATTGCTACGGTTATGGCTGAGAAAATACCCTCTACTCCCCTGCCTTCCCAGATAACTCCTTCTCCAACTATTCCGGGGGGAATTGTAAGGCCGGTCGCCACTTTCACCGCCGCCCCTGCCAAACCGGTTGCAGCTCAACCTTTAGAACAAATTCCTACCAGCCCCTTTAATCTTGAATTCACGGCAAAGTTGACTCCTGCCATGGTGATGCAGCCAAACCAGACGGTAAAGACAGCGGCAGGTACGGCTACCTTCAAAAAAATTGTCATCACCCCTATGACCGAACGGCTCTTTTTCAGCGGCATCGGTCAAGAGCCGGATATACGGCTGGAACTGGTGAGTAGCGATACAGCTTACACCCCAGGAGCTGCCCCAGTGGTACAACACTTTTGCATTCCTGCCTCTAATAACTGGCTTGGGTGCGACCTGGTTCCGGGCACACTTGAAAACCAGAGCGTCAAGCAGCTTGTCCTACGACGCGGTGTGGATGTGCCGCTTCCCACCAATCCACCCTGCCCCTGGTGCGACCCGACAGTGACGCTGCCCACTCCCCGGTTCTCTCCCACGCCGGTAGTGCCAAGTGGACCCTGGATATTTAAGCTTAACTCATAAGCCACTCACCCGCTAAACCTTTACTCGGAGGAAGAAAATAATGGATTTTGTAAACGACAACGGTGGCCCGGCAGCCAGTAACCCGGCCCAGAATATCGTTAGTGACCACGAAAACAGCTACCGGGAACTGGCATTGCGCGCGGCGGTCTGGCCGGGCGACCCCAGCGTCAATAACCCACAGCTTTATTTTGAAAAGTTACCCTCCGAACTACCTGCTGACTTCCCCTTACCTCCTGATACTCGATTACTTGGCAGCCTGGCTCGCAGCGCTGTACGAATTGATTTGTTTTTGGATAGCACTCTTGCACCCGATCAGCTTGTCGAGTTTTACAATGAGAAATTGACTGCTGCCGGTTGGCAAAAAGTGACTCCTTCAGGACCTGAACAGATGGGTGGGTTCACCCCTGCTTTCTTCAGTATGCGACGGAATCACACTCTGTTTTGCCAGGGCAGCCGCGGGCCAAGTCTGAGTATTCAAATCTATCAGGGTACAAACGCAACCAGTGATGTAAGAATTAACCTTGACCTCAGCGCTGAAAACAATCCCTGCGATCAGGCTCGCCAGCGTCGCCAGATGGATCAGCCGATGAGGAGTTTAATACCTAACCTGACCCATCCCTCAGAAAGCATATCGAACCTTAGTGGAGGTGGAAGTGGCGGAGGCACAAACGGGTGGTACTCCTCTATCTCTCTTGAAACGGATTACAGTCCGGCAGAGTTAGCCGCTCATTACAATTCTCAGTTGGAAAGGGCTGGCTGGTCTTTGAAAGGGCAGGCCCAAACCGATCAGATAGCCTGGAGCCAGTGGACGCTCAAAGATAGAAATGTAAATGCCGGAGAGAGTAAAAGTAAAATTGAAACTGTGAGCCAGAACGAGGAGAAAAATGATGAAGAAGGGGAAGCCTGGCAGGGATTCTTTTTCATCTTCAAAAACTTTGAAAACCCTCGCAACCGCTTTTTGTATGTCAAAGCCGAAAAAGTTCAGCCTGGCTCATCCGGCTTCGAGCAAACCACCTACCAGTTGCGCTTTTGAAACGGACCATACAGTTCAAAAATGAAATTATAACTTTCTTTCTTCAAAGTGCGTTCTGATTTATTTTATTAAGGTAGGTGCTCGTTTAGAGAAAGAAGTAAAAATGCCAAAATCTAGTAGACTCCGAATGTTGATTGTTATGTTGATGCTGCTGGTTATCTTTGGGGCCGGGATCGTCCTTGCAGCCAGCCTCTTTAACAATGACACGTCAAAGAACGCTACCTATAGCCAACCGTCACCGGCTAATAGCAGCGCCTTGGCGACCGTACCGACTCAGAACCAGTGTCAGAACCAGCATAGCTTCGAATGTTTTCTTCTGGGTTCAAGTGATACCGAAGTTATTATTCGTAACCACCTGGGAAGCACTTTTGACCTGGCTCAAAAGGCCGGGGATTACAGCGTAAAACTGCGTTTGGGTTATGCCGATGCTCAAAAAATCCTCGTAATAATAGAAATTGACTCGCCAAAGGAGTTTCATTTCGCGGCGCTGTCAGTACACTTTACTGATGAAACCGGCCACGAATTTACCGCCCAGGGTTTTGGCAACGGCTTTTATACCGATGGTGTATCAGTGGGAATGTACAACTTTGAAACCGGTGATCTGAAGCCGCAGCAAAAAGAAATCAATGTCAAGCTCGAAATTCCAGCCATAGCCCCGATGGCAATATCCATGCCTTGTTGTCCGCCGACGCCAACGCCCGGTCCGACACCGGTTCCTCCACCTGATAAAGTCGATGGGCCGTTTGTCTTTCAGTTCAGATTGCCGGTCAACCAAAGCCAGACGATAGAGCCAAAACAGACCGTCAAAACAGCCACTTACGGTGATGTTACGCTTGAAAAGGTGGTGGTAACGCCGCTCGAAATCGTGGCTTATTTCAAGGGTATTCCCACCAACAGCATCCTGGATGCCCCAGTTAATGGTTGGACTTCGACCACTGAACCGGGTGGGGG
>CADDZM010000072.1 GCA_902812345.1 Chloroflexota bacterium
ACATGGGCAGGGCCGCCAACCGGTCCCTGATTAAACACAATAACCGCTACAGGAAGAGACAAGTTGCAAAATTTTCGCGTTCGCCCCGCCGAGCTGGCAGATTTGCCCCGTTGCCTCGATATTGATGCCGGGTATGTTACCCGGCACGTCTGGCAGATGCAGGAAACTTTCGAAGAGCCGCTGGAACACGGCGATGAAGAACTGGGGATGGGCCTCGGCCGCTCCCGCAATCAGATACTTGGCAAATCCGTCACGGTTAATTTGCCGGTCTTCCAGATGAGCCTCAGTCCCAGCCGTCTGCCCCGGCCCCTGGCTGTTTCTGGCCCCCTCAACGACCAGCAGTTGCTTGGCGAGTGGAAAAAGACCGACCTTTTGCTGGTAGCCGAAAGCGTGGACCTTGAACCGCACCAGGCTGTCCTTATGGGCGATGTCCCCGAACCTTCCCTGGACGAAGAGGGCCAGCCTGTGATGTACCGCCCCGCCCCGCCCGATATTCTCGGGTATATCGGCGTATCGGTAGACCGCACTCGCCATCTGGCCTGGATTACCACTCACGCTGTCCAGCTTGATTTTAGGCGGCAGGGCGTTGGCAGCGAGCTTTTGAGCGAAGCCCGTAACTGGGCCGACCGCCACCGGATGCGGAGCTTGCTGGTAGAGCTTGAAATAAAAAATTACCCGGCCATCAACTACTTCCAGAAAAACGATTTCTTTTTCTGCGGCTACAACAACGCCTTTTACGCCACCCGTGAAATTGCCCTCTTTTTTGGCAAGCGCCTGGAAAAGTTTAGCTGACCCTGCCGCCTGCTCGTAGCCCGGTGTATCTGGAAAAGTAAAAATTAATTTGATAGAATTAAATTATGGGGATTGGAAGATACCTTATTCTTTTTTGAGTCCACGCTTCAAATTTGCAAGATTTTAACCCTAACTGCAACTGCTAACTAAAAAGGAAAACCTAGACATATGGAAAATGCACAAATCAAGCGGCAGGCCGAAGCTCACCGCGATGAACTGATTTCTATCCGGCGGGATATTCACCGCCACCCGGAACTTGCTTTCAATGAAACCCGTACCGCCGGGATTATCGCTGACCGCATGGAGAAACTCGGCCTGGAAGTCCAGACCGGTATCGCCCAGACCGGGGTTGTGGCGACCCTGCGCGGCTCAAAGCCCGGCAAGACCGTCCTCTACCGGGCCGATATTGACGCGCTGCCGATTCTTGAGGCCGTTGACGCCGAGTACAAAAGCCGCACCGACGGCATTATGCACGCTTGCGGCCACGATGCCCATGTCGCTATCGGCCTGACCGTTGCGGAAATCCTGGCCGGGCAGAAAAACAACTTTGCCGGTAATGTAAAATTCCTCTTTCAGCCGGCCGAAGAAATCGTGGGCGGTGCCAGGCCAATGATTGAACAGGGCGTGATGAAAGGGGTAGATGTTACCTTTGGCCTTCACATGGGTAACGATGAACCGGTCGGCTCGATTGCTCTCCACGCCGGTCCTGCTATGGCAAATGTAGACAGCATCAAGTTGACCGTCCGGGGCAAAGGCGGCCACGGCAGCCAGCCTGAAAAGTCCATTGACTCGGTCATGGCGGCCTGTGAGATTGTCAACACGCTCCAAACTATTGTCAGCCGAGAAATCGCCCCCAAAGATACCGCCGTCCTGAGCTTTGGCACTATTCAGGGTGGTTTTGCCTCCAACGTTATCGCACCGGAAGTCGTCCTCGAAGGCACCGTTCGCTCGTTTTTGCCGGAAGTCCGCGAGAAGATGATTAGAAGGATTGAGGAAATCTCGGCCGGCCTGGGCAAAGCCCTGCGCTGTGAAGTAAAATTCGAGGTGGTCTATAGCTGCCCGGCTGTAGTCAACAGCGACAAATGGACCGACTTTATCCGCCAGAGCGCCGGGCAAATCCTGGGCGAGGACAAGGTTATCAACGCAGACCCGATTATGGGGAGTGACGATATGTCATTGTTCCTCAAAGAAGTCCCCGGTTGCTACTTCTTTGTCGGCTCGGGCAAACTGGACGGCACCAGTTTCCTGCATCACCATCCCGGCTTCGACATCGAGGAAGAATCGCTGGTGGTCGGCACCGAAGTCATGACCAAAGCGGTGCTGGACTACCTGGCCCAGCACCAGAACTAAGCAGTAAAACGGGAGCGGCCGGTCACCTCGGCAGGCCGTTTCTTAACCGGCCCAGGTGGGGAGGTAAGGCTTATGTGGCGAAAGCATCCTTTAGCCAGGTTGATATTTGGGCTAATTGTGGCGCTGGTGGCGTTTAGCACGGTTAGCTTTGGGTTATTCTGGGGCGCGGACTTCTGGAAGGACGGCGCTTTGCCGCCTCGCCAGCTTGAAGGCATCGTGAAAATCACCGACCACCCGGCGGCCTCTACCCTGCCCGGTCGCTTCAACCTTACTACCCCGGACGGCCAGTCTATTGACTTTGAACTAAAGTCCAGCCTGATTAACCATCTGGGCCAACTCTTAAAAGATGACCATAATCAGATTGCCCAGGTCAGCTTTTCACCTCACTTCCACAATGTCTATAACTTGCGCCTGGGCGGCGAGAGCCTGGTCCAGGATACTTTTGAAACCGAATTTCCGCTCCAACACTGGCAGATAATCCCGGCTCTGCTCCTGGCCGGGATGTTCCTGGGCGGCCTGGCTACCCTGGCATATATTTTTCTGGCCCTTTACGATTGGCTGGCCGCTTCGCGCCTGATTTCCGGCAACCTGGTAGCCCGGATTGAAAAAAGCGATTTGCGCTCGGACGGCTTCTTAATCCAGGTGCGGCCCTGGTCGGGCTGGAAAAGGGACCGCTTTGCCCAGTTTGAACTTTCCGAGGGCGATTTCCTGGCGACCGATAGCGCTGATTACGTGGAGGTTACTTACAGCCCGTTTTTCCGTTACGTCCATAATTTGCGGGTGTTGCAACCGGCAGACCTTTCTCCCGAACAGCAGGCCGTCCTGGCCGAGTTTAACGCCAATGGCTGCGGCCTGAGTTACGCCCCGAACTGGCGGGTGCGCCTCTTTCTCTATTCCGACGCTATACTGGGGTTGGTTTTCTTTGCCGTGGCCCTGGTTATCGCTTTAAATTACCTGCCGGAAGCCTTCTGGCCGCGCCGTATGGAAATCTCGCAGTGGTTCCTTTTACTGATAGTAAGCCTGGTTTCAATGTCCATCGGCGCCTACATGCTTTTACGCTTCCGGCGCAAGCAGCAGGACGTGCGCGGGCCCAAACGGTTGACGGTTGGCCCGGTCCTGAGCAAATGGCGCGTTACCGGCACCAGCAACGATAACCGCCGCCTGATTGTCGTGGCTGATGGCGGACTCGCCGCCGACCCCCAGGCCGTCCGCAAGTTTGACCTCAGCCCGGCCCTCTATGACCGGCTGCGGGTCGGCGACATTGTTGAAATCGAGCATACGCCCCGCCTGCGCTTTATCTGCCGCCTGGAAGTTAAAGGCCACCAGGAGTTGACCTCAAATCCTATTTAGCCCGGTAAATCTCAAATTCGCCCTGGGGATCCATATAGGCTAGCGGGAAGGTATTGTTACCTGGTGACTCAAGGGCGGCGGGATAACGCCCGAAATAGCTCGTTACGACAATATAGGTCGCCCCGTAACGCTCGGCCAGCCTTTTTACCGTTTCCAGCGGCTCGTCCGAAGGCAGCCGCAAAGCCGGTATTCCCGTTGCGTAATTTAGCGACGAGGGCTCATCAGAAATTACCGGCCCACTAACATTATTAGCCGCCAGCCAGCCGCCCAACCGGGTATAAACGCCCTGGTTGTACCGGTCGTTGGCAATCGTGCCGCCTGCGCTGACCCCGAACTGGACCAGTTCCACCGCGAACAGAGCCGCCAGTAAAACCGGGAAAAGCCGCAAGCTTGCCGGTTTCCATTCGCGGTATTTTTCGCTCGCCAGGTAGAGAAGATAGACCAAACCAATCGCGCCAAAGGGGGCCATGCTTCCCGAAGAATGGTAAAAACTGCCCGTAGCACTGGCCGCCACAAAAATAAGCGGCAATCCCAACCCCAACAAGAGGCAGTAGAGCAGCCAGCGCCCCACCAACTCCCGGTTGCGCCGCCAGAGCAGGAAAAGTCCCGCGCCCGGCAAAAGTATCGTCGGCACAAACATGGTCCCCAGCACTTCCACCCAGGCGTTGTAGAGGGCGTTGAGCCGGGCCTTAAGAATTGTATCTAGACCCTGGCGCAAGAAAGTATCGAAATTAATCGGGGTTTCGTAGTTGAAAAGGGTGGCGTAATTGTTAATCAGCCCGCTTTCGAGGGCGGCCGGGGAACTCAATGAGTGAAAAGTCAGCCAGTTCCGCAGCAGCCAGGGTCCGGCCGTTAAAGCCAGCCCGGCCCCGGTTAAGATTGCCAGTTTCAAAGTGGTCGCCCCGCTCTCCCGCTCCTTTAGCAGCCTGACGAGGGTGACAATGCCCCAGGCCATAATCAAAAAGACGGCGTGGCTGCGGGTCAGGTAAGCCAGTCCCATAAGCAGGCCCAGACCCAGGCTTTGCCCCGGACTTTCCCGGTTTATCCAGACCAGGGCAGCGGCGGCGACCAGGGCGGCATAAATCATCTGGCTATCCGGCGCCGCTGACTGGTAGGCCAGGAGCGGGTTCAGGGCGATGTATAGCCCGGCCCCGCTCGCCAGGAAAAATCGCGCTTTTGGTTCCAGGCCAATTTTTCCGAAAATCCGCCCTGCTAGCCAGAAAGTCAGGACCGGCAAGACTGCCCCGGCCAGGACGCTCGGTAACTGGGCCGCCAGCACCGTATCGCCCAGGATAAGAAAGCCGCCCGCTATCAAGAACGAAGTCAGAGGCATCCAGAAGTCAAAACCAGGATGCAACACCGTCGCCGGGGCAGGGTGGTAGCTCCAGATTATCGAAAGTTGCAGGGGGTGGCCGTTGAAAAGGCTCCTGGCTCCCTGGACATAATAGGCCGGGTCGTCCAGGGGCGGGAAAGTCAATTGCAAGGCATATACCAGCCGGATAACCAGGGCCAGCCCAAATAACCCTCCTGACCAGAGCCAGTTTGAATTGAATTTGGATTTAGGCGGGCTGGATTTGGAGAGTTGGGCTTGCATTTCTGGCTTCTTTATATTGAACCTGATATTAGAACCTATTTTGAAACCGGCTCAAAACCTTTACCGCATTATAGACCGGATAAAAAGAAACGGCTATAGGATAAAATTGCCCCTTGCCGTTTCAAATACTTATTTACTTTGCCACCGGCCCCTATATTTCAGCGGCCCGGCGCGAAAATTAAAGCGACCTGACCGTGGTAGCCAGGGCCAGTTCGATGCCTTGCTGCATCAATTCCAGGCTCATGCTGGCGGAATGGCGGAACCGCTTGTCTTCCTGGATTAAGCGGGCGGCCAGTTCAGGCGTACCGGGTAGGTGAATGAACCCGGCCACAACCGGCCGACCTTCAATTGGCGGCCAGTCCCCGCTATTGATAGCATGCAGGGCCGTGAAAAGCATTTCATTGCATAGATGGCCCCCGGCATGGTCGGAAGGGTAGGCCGGTAAGCCCGCTTCCAGCAGGTCGGTTACAATCTGGTTAGCCGGAAAGGTGCTGAAGTAACCCGCCGGGGCTTCCGCCAGCAGGGGTACGCCAGGGCGGGTATGGCCGCCGTTATCGGGCGTGCTGATTTCCGACCAGTTATGCCCGACTCTTTCGAGGCGCAACCCGCTATCACCGAAAGCCAGCCCCAGGCCGATAACGATTTGAGGCCGGTATTGTTCAACCAGGCTGTAGAGTAGGCCGGGCATTTTAACACAGTCCACTGGCAGCATCGCGCCTTTTACTACATATCCCTCAATTGTCTTTCCGTCCAGGGCCAGGGCGATAACGCCGCTTGGATTATAGGCAAAGCGGTCGAAAGGCTCGTAGCCGGTCAAAAGAATTGTTTTTGACTTCTCACTCATAATAATCCCGCAAATTTTTCTTTCATACGGCTAAAAAATTTTGTAACTATTCAGCAGCCAGCATGCATGAGATAAGGCAAAGACGCGCCGTTAAAAAAGGGAGCGCCTTTGCCTCTATTCACAAATCCTTTGCAAAAAAAAGGCTTATGAAGTTACGATTGCGAGGTTATACCTCTTACGAGGCAGCGACAAATTCGTTACGCATTACCCCGATGCCTTCCACCTCGGTCTCCATTATATCACCCGGCTTTAAGAACTGCGGCGGTTTAGCGAAAGCGCCCACCCCGTCCGGTGTGCCGGTAGAAATGATGTCGCCCGGTTCCAGCGTAAGGGCCAGAGAAATGTCCGAAATCTGGGTCGGAATATCAAACATCATTTGCTCGGTATTGGCGTCCTGCTTGGTCACGCCGTTTACCCGCAAGCGCAGAGGAATATGCACCGGGTTTGGCAATTCGTCCGGCGTTACCACCACCGGACCCATCGGGCAGGAACCGTCCAGGCTTTTGCCCTTGAACCACTGCTGGTGCTTGAACTGCAAATCGCGGGCGGAGAGGTCATTTATAACCGTATAGCCAAAAACGTGGTCGAGGGCGGTTTCTTTCGAGATTTTCCGGCCGCCGACCCCGATAATGAGGCCAAGCTCGACTTCCCAGTCGAGTTGCTTTGTCACGGTTTCGTCCAGTTCTATCTGGCTGAAGGGTCCTGTCACCGCCGTGGGCGCTTTGGTGAAGTAAATCGGCGCTTCGGGGGGCTTATCGTCCTCACCCCTGGCGATGGCGCCTTCCAGGAGGTGTTTATAGTAATTGCGCCCCAGACAAACCACGTTTTTTAGCGGTTTGGGGATAGGCGCCAGGACTATTTTCTCATCGTAAGGCCGGGCTAAATTGGCTATAGTAAGGTCAGCGTCCTGGATCTGCCCGAACCGTTCCGCTACCGCCTGCCACCGGGCCGGACCGGCCTGAATCAATTCGAGCATCGAGGCGGGACCACCGTCCATAAGGCGGGCAATATCTATGATATTATCTCCTCGCAAAGCGCCCAGGCGAGACCCCTGGCCGTCATCGTAAGTTAAATAGCGCATTTTTCTCCCATATTTTTTGGTTGCTACCGGGCAAAAGCCGGTAGCAAGATTGTTTAGATTAGCAAATCTGTACCATTGAGGTTGAGCAGGCCTTCTGTTACACTACCAATGATACAAGATTTTGAAGCAGTAAAACAGCTAATAAGCCTCTAATAAAATCTTTTGAAGCGCCGGACTGGCCCTTCAAAAAAGAACCTGAGTGATTTGGAATAGGTCTAGTATAATCAATTTTAAACGCTATTACCAGTTTGACCTTTGTTGCGGTAGGCCGAGGGCTAACTGAGAAGACTTGTGTTTTCAATATCACATGTTATAGAATTAAACAATAGAGGTTGTAAAATTTATTAAAACTCATAAGCCAGGTCTAAAGCCTGGTGATATTATGAGGTGAGGGGCAATACTTTTAACCCCCTATGAGTGGTTTGCATGAAGAAAATTCTTATTATAGAAGACGATAAAATTGTAATGGCAAGCGCCAGGGATTTGTTAGAGGCCGAAGGCTATGAGGTTTTCACCGCCGAAAACGGCCGCCGGGGCATCGAGCTTGCCAGGCAAATTATCCCCGACCTGATTATTTGTGATGTTATGATGCCGGAAATAGACGGGCATGGAGTCTTGATGGCTCTGCGCGAGTTCCCTGAAACCAACGCCGTTCCTTTTATTTTCCTTACCGCCAAGGCTGATAAATCGGATATTCGTCAGGGCATGAAACTTGGCGCGGACGATTACCTGACCAAACCCTATACCCGTATGGATTTGCTGGACGCCATCTCCAGCCGGCTTGCCAAACAAAACGCCCTGAACCAGCGGTTTAACAACCAGATTCAACAGGTCGAAGCCCGCCTGAATTATGCTCTTTACTATGACTCTGTGACCGGGCTGCCTAACCGGCTGGTTTTTCGAGACCAGTTCTTAAAAGCCCTTCCGGTTAAACCCCCGCCGGATTGGATAATCGCGGTCGTCTATCTTTCCCTGGACCGCTATAACCAGATTAGCAATAGCCTGGGGTCGAATTATGCTACTTTACTGCTCAAAGCCGTGGCGGCGCGTCTCAAAGAAACACTGGGTGATAACGCCAGTATTTCCCGCTTGCAGGCCGATGAGTTTGCCCTGGTCCTTTCCGGCAGTTCGGCCAGTCTGAACATCGCTCAAATCTGCCAGACTGTCCTCGAAAAGCTGGCCCTGCCCTATAACCTGGACCAACTGGAAGTTTACACGACCGCCAGCATGGGTATCGGTTGCAACCCTGAAAGTGGCTCTGAACCGGAAAAATTGCTGGACAACGCCCGTATTTCTATGCTGCATACCCGCCAGCTTGGCGGCAATAATTTTGAGTTTTACAAACCCGAAAAATTTACGCCCTCAATGGAACAGGTAAAACTGGAAAGCAGCCTGCGCCACGCCCTCGAACGCAATGAATTGGAAATTTATTACCAGCCCCAGGTTTCAATCCGGCACGGTAACATTGTAGGGGCGGAAGCTCTTTTACGCTGGATACATCCTGAAAAGGGCTTTATTTCGCCGGTTACTTTTATCCCGTTAGCCGAGGAGACCGGACTTATTCACGAAATTGGCGATTGGGTGCTTAAAATGGCTTGCTCGAAGGTGAAAAGCTGGCAGAAAGCCGGGTTGCCGCCTCTCCGTATTGCTGTAAATGTTTCGAGTCACCAGATTTACCATCCCAATTTTTTAACTAAAGTTAGCCGGATTGTGCAGGAAAGCGGCTTACCTCTGGAAAATCTCGAACTTGAATTAACCGAAAGCGCCCTGCTTCACGAGATAGATACCGCCAATTCTGTCCTGACCCAATTGCGGTCGGTGGGGGTCCAGGTTGCTATTGACGACTTTGGCACCGGCTTTTCCTCGCTAAGCTATCTCAAACAGTTCCCATTTGATACTCTCAAAATTGACCGGTTGTTTGTCCAGAACATTGGGCAAGACCCGGAAAGTTCAGCGATTACCCTGGCGACCATTCAAATGGCCCACAGCCTTAATCTTAAGGTTATCGCCGAGGGAGTCGAGACCGAAAGCGAACTCGGGTTTCTCCGTGACCACGGCTGCGAAGAAATCCAGGGCTATTACTTTAGCCACCCGCTGCCCGCCGTCGAATTCGAAAAGCTGCTGGCCTCAAATAAACGCCTGGAAGATTTAAGTATTGTTGTAAAATCCAGTAGAGTGAATGGCTAAAAATATAACCTCTGGCCGCATCAACCCTGGACTCCTCACTGGCTGCGGGTTACTTATCTTTCCAGACCTCTTTATTGACCAGGTTGGGTGGTCGCTGGCCCTGTAAGGCGGCGGCCACTTCCCGGCAAATCATCTCTTGCATGCGCAGGTTGCTGGCCCTGGTGTACGAGCCGATATGTGAGGTGCAGATGGTCTTCGGGTGGGTCAGAAGCGGATTATCCGGCGCGGGCGGTTCGGGGTTGTAAACATCGAGGGCCGCTCCGGCCAGGTGGCCTGAATCAAGCGCTTCCAGCAGGGCGGCTTCATCCACCAGCATTCCCCGCGATACATTGATAAAGAAAGCGCCGGTTTGCATCAAGGCCAGGGTCTCGCGGTTTATCAGGTGGAAAGTTTCGGGTATGGCCGGGCAGTGAATCGAAACTACCTGGGCTTTTCTTAGCAGGTCCGGCAGGTCCGGCATCAGCTCGACTTCAAGCAGCCGGGCGCGTTCGGGCGTGACGAACGGGTCAAAGGCGAGCACCTGCATACCGAGGATGCGGGCAATCGCGGCTACTCTGGTCCCAATCCGGCCCAGGCCAATAAGCCCCAGGGTCGCTCCAAGCGCTTCCAACCCTTGCGGCAGTTGGACTTGCGGCGTAAAACCCTGCCCGGTGTGAGTTAACCGGTCGCTGACGGCTACGCCTTTGGTCAGGCTGAGCAACAACGCTATGGCATGTTCGGCGGTCGATTCGGTTGGGCCGTCCGGGGTATTCACCACCAAAATACCACGCGCGGATGCGGCAGCCAGGTCCACCCGGTCCACCCCGATACCGGTCCGGCCAATCACTTTCAATCGCGGGCCAATCCGGTCCAGCGCCTCCCCGGTTATATAGCTCAAAGCGTTGATGATAATAGCATCAAAAGTCCGGGCCTGCACATACCATTCAGGGGTATCTTCGACCGTCCCGGCAATGATTTCGGCAAACGGCTCCAGGATGGTTCGGGCGCTTTCGCCAAAATTGGTAAAGGTAAAGACCCTGAACCGCTCTTCATTCAACGCTGAATTTTGTTCGCTCACGCTGCATTTCTCCTGTTACAGTGCGCAACAATATAAAAGTTCACTTTAAAATATTAAATATGTTAATTAACATTGTCAAGACAATCAGAAGAAAGATATTTTTCTTTCTGAGCGTTGCCCTTTTCTTTTGCAAAAAAGTACAGCCATGTTTTCCCACTGATTTTACATGGTAAAATATGAAGAAAGATTTTTATGGAGGAAACCCAATGACAGATTTACCAGCCGGGAAAAGAGTTGATTCCGGTTCAAGATTTATCAAAGCGCCACCGCATGCCATCTACCGGGCGCATTTGGACCCACAAGCCCTGGCCGAGTGGCGACCGCCGGAAGGCATGCGCTGTGAAATCCTTGAATTTGAGCCGAACGAGGGTGGTAGATTTCGGATGGCTTTCATATATACCGCCGAGCACCCGGTAGCCGGAAAAACAGCCGAAGACAGGGACGTATTTGAGGGACGCTTTGCTGAGCTTGTACCGGACGAGCGGATTGTGGAAGTGGTCGAATTCAAGTCGCCCGACCCGGCGTTCGCTGGCAAGATGTCTATAACCACGCTTCTAGCGGCCAAGCCCGGCGGTACGGAAGTCACCGTCCTTTGCGAAAACGTGCCGCCCGGCATCCGGCGGGAAGACCACCTGCAAGGTATAAATTCCAGCCTGGAGAACCTGGCCGACTTCACCGAAAAAGCCAGCAGTTAGACAAAAAGCTTTTCCGGATTTGTTTGCTAATTGGTTAATCCAGGTACAACATCCTTATGGTCCAAACTTTTACCGCCGAGAATTTCCACGCGATTTGCGACAAATTGGCCGGAACCGACCCTGACCTGGCGCTGGTCCTGCGAAAACACGGCTATCCGCCTTTTTGGGCCAGGCCGAACAATTACGAAACTCTGGTGCATATAATCCTGGAACAACAGGTTTCGCTTGCTTCGGCCCTGGCAGCCTTAAACAAGTTGCGGGAAAAAGTCGGGGCTATCACCCCTGAAAATGTAATTTTGCTGACTGACGAAGAGTTCCGGGCCTGTTATTTCAGCCGCCAGAAGACCTCTTACGTTAGAAACCTCACCGGGAAAATCCTGGCCGAGGAGTTAAACCTGCTCGAACTGGCAGTTCTGCCCGATGCGGCGGTAAGACAGCAACTCACTGCCCTAAAAGGCATTGGTAACTGGACCGTAGATGTTTATCTTATTATGGTCCTGCACCGGCTCGATATTTTCCCCCCCGGTGATTTGGCAGCCGTAAATGCCCTTAAACAGTTAAAAACCCTGCCAAAAGACACTCCCCGCGAAACCTTACTGCAAATAGCGGCAGACTGGCAACCCTACCGGACCGCCGCTACCATGTTGTTGTGGCACTATTATTTATCTTAAATCTCAAGAATTGCAGATTAATTTCACAAAGTTAAGAAGCAATCTGGTCCAAAACCACTTCAAGAGGCTGACCGGCTAAAGCTTGCTGGTAAACCCACTCACCTTGACCTCGTTGAGCTTGCAACTTGTGCCAGGCCACTACCTGGCCTAAACTGACCCGCTGTTGGTCGGCTTTAGCGTAATTGGCCCAGTGTTCAACCGCTTCCAGCAAAATATAGCTGCAGGCGATTAGCAAAAGCGTCCACATTCGCCAGACATTGCGTTCGCGCCAGCACTGATTGTGGTCAAGTCCAAAAAGTTCTTTAGCACTCGCGTGGAAAGTCTCGATTTCCCAGCGGACACTTTAGAACTCACTGATGGTTTTGACTGACAAAGCGGGGTCGCTACTCACAAAGTAACGGTAAGTGTAGTGCTTTATACCTGCCCCAACCTTACAACCAATTTGGGTTTAGCGAACGACCACGACCTTGACCGCTTGACCACCTTTAAGCCTGGCTTCTACCCCGGCTAAGGCAAAGGTTTGCTTGCCCAAGGTAACAACCTGGTAAGCTTCTTTCGGTAGCTGCGGGGCATACTCTCTCAGGGCGGTCAGTTTAGGACAGGCGGTGGTAGCGATCAAACGATTGGCTTTAAGGCCGCCAATCAGGCTGAAACTACGCTCTTTACAAATCGCAAAGAGTTCATCGCACACATACCAACTGTCGGCCAACACAAACGGTTGGGTGCCTTGTGGCGGTTGCCAGCCTTTAATCAGGCGCGCCGCCAACTCAGTTTTCGCTACATATTCGACCTGACTTTGACTTTGACTTTGGCCCTTCGTACAACTGCTCACAAGTTCGTAGCAGGTTTTTGAGTCCAGTTTGGGCTTAGAATTGCTTACTGCTTAGTCAAAAGTCCATTTCTACCCACTGCATATTTATGAGCAGTTGTACTTAGTGGGATGGTTCGCGGTTATAGACCCACCTGGCCCAGATGTATCCTACAATTATAAGGCCCACACTCCAGCCAATCGCATAAATCCAGTTGTTGCCAACCGGCGTTCCCGTCAAAAGGCTGCGCAGGGTTTCGAGGACTGAAGTAAAGGGCTGGTTCTCCACGAACCAGCGCAGCCAGTCCGGCATGGTTTCGGGCTTTACAAAGGCGCTGCTGAAAAATGGCAGCAACATCCCGATGATCAGCGATAGAGAGTTCGCGCCTGACGGCGTTTTGGCAATAAGGCCGAGCGGGACAGCTAGCCAGGCAATCGCTAGGGCGAAAAGAACCAGCAAGCCCGCAAATTCCAGCCATTCCACCAGACCGGCGTTAGGCCGGAACCCCATAAGCAGGCTGATGACAATTATGCAGGTAACACTGATTAAGGTTTGTATCACGTTTGCCAGGGCGTGGCCTGTCAGGAGCGAACCGCGCGAAATCGCCATTGTCCGAAAGCGGCTGATAATATTTTCGGTCCGGTCGGAGTTAACACCCAGGGCGGTAAACTCGGCTCCCAGGGCCGCCGTCATTAAAATGATGCCCGGCACCAGGTAATTAAGATATTCGGTGCTGCCTTTGGCTCCCCCGTTGAGGCCGCCCACAATCGAGCCTCCCAGCACGTAGAAGAAAAGCACCAGCATAAAGACCGGCGTCATTATTGTTCCAACCGTTACGAAGGGATTACGCATGGCATGCCGGAGGTTGCGCCGCAGCATTGTAGCCGAATCGCGCAAAGCGTAGGAAAAGCTGCTCATTATTTACCAACTTTCTGATTTTTTGGTTGGCCGGTCAGGGCAAAAAAGACATCGTCCAGGTCGGGGATGTGGACCGAAAGACCTTCTACCGAAATTGCCTCGCTATCAAGCCGGTCCAGCAAGGCCCGCAAGGACCGCACGCTGCCGTCACTCGGTACAGTCAGGGCCAGCGCTTCGTCGTCCCGCGAAACATCTCCGAGGGTATGGGCGGCCGTTTCGAGCCGGGCGAAATCTGCAAATTCGAGCCGGATATGCCCGCCTGGTATCAGCCGTTTTAGTTCGGCCACCGTGCCTTCGGCGACCAGTTTCCCCTGGTCCAGCACCCCGATTTTGTCGGCCAGTTCGTCGGCTTCGTCGAGGTACTGGGTGGTCAAAAAGATGGTTACTCCACCGGCCAGCAAGTCGCGAATTATTTCCCACATCGTCTTGCGGCTGCGCGGGTCAAGCCCGGTGGTTGGCTCGTCCAGGAAGATAATGCGCGGCGATCCGACCAGGCTCATCGCCAGGTCAAGGCGCCGCCGCATGCCGCCGGAATAAGTAATGGGTAATTTCCCGGCGACATCTCCAAGGTCGAAACGTTCAAGCAGTTCGGCGGCCCGGCGGCGGCCTTCCTGGCGGCTAAGGTGATTCAGGTCCGCCATTAAAAGTAGATTTTCTTCCCCGGTTAAGAGGTTGTCTACCGCCGAGAACTGGCCGGTAACCCCGATGGCGGACCGTACCGCTTCCGGCTCTTTCAACAGGTCGTGTCCGGCGATACGAACTTCGCCACTGTCCGAGGAAAGAAAGGTTGAAAGAATCTGTACGGTAGTGGTTTTGCCGGAACCGTTAGGCCCGAGCAAAGCGTAGACTGTGCCCTCGGTCACATCAAGGTCAATGCCGTTGAGCACAAGATGACTACCGAACGATTTGCGCAGCCCCCTGGCCGCAATCGCCGTCTGGTTTGTTTTCATATTAACATCCTTATTTTGTGAAAAGCGGAGGCTTTACCGCCTGGTTTTTACTTCATCAATGGCCTGTCGAATTAAATATCAAGGTCTTCGATAGTGGGATTTTCAAGAGCGCCTTTGACCATCTCAAAGAGTTCAGCCGGGATTTTTTCGCGAAGTTCTTCGACCGTTTCAACAACTTCGAGTTTGGCTTCTCCCGCTGTATGTCCCCAGCTCTGGTCGCCCATTCCAAGGTAATTTGTCATTCGCTCGAACCACCCTCCATTGCCGGCCGGGTGTTCCCAGCTCCAATCCGGCGACCGCTCTATATGGACGGCGAATTTGTTAGTTCGCGTCCGGTATAGGCGGTATCTTTCGACCCGGTTTCTGGCCTGGCGGCCCCACTCACCCAGAAACACTCCGAAAAACCGTTGTTTCCGGTTGGGCGGACTACCAACCTTGACCGTAATTTCTTTAAAACCTTCCCGGCGTTCTTCTTCTACCTCGACGAAACGCCGTAAAGCCGTGGTAATCGCGGCTGACAAATTCCCCTGGACCAGTTCCTGGGCCCGCTGGTAGAGCGGCAAATCATCATCCGATACATAGATTGTTTTGTTTGGCATCGCACAACCTCCGTATAAGCGCTTATACATATAATTATACATATAAATGTTTTCCCGTCAATACCTTTTTTAAATATCTTTATTAAAACATGTAAAAACTGAATAAAATTAATAAAAGATTTGAAAGGACTTAAATTTCTAAAGCAAATAGATTTGGCCGGGGTAATTTTTAAGTGAAACACAAATTTCTCTATGGCATGAAATTCACTTTTAATTCTGGCCTTAATCCACTGGAATCATTTTATTTCCGTAACCTGGTCACAACTACAAACGAGAGGCTGTACTTGATAAATAGTTATAGGATTTTCGCTTACAAACTGATTAAATGGCTTCAAGATTCCTCCACTACGGTCGGAATGAAATGCTGGAGCGAAAGGCCTATGTCACTTATTTTGTCTAAAAATTGCTCCTGATTTGTCACAAACTGTTTAGCCATCTCGTCTGACTGTATGAAGAGGAGAACCTGAACATGAAAAAGGTTCAGACCATAGCTTGAAACACGGTGAATAGAAGGAGCAAACATACGATGGTTACCTATTCTGACTTTGAGGCCGCGGGTGCTAATACTGAAGTTGTCGTAATTGGCGGCGGGTTAGCCGGGCTGACGGCGGCGGCTTACCTGGCCCGGGCAGGCCGGGCGGTCACTCTTCTGGAGAAAGCCCCCGAAGTGGGCGGGCGAGCTGCCACCCAAAAATATGCTGAAGGTTTCTTCCTCAACCTGGGTACGCACGCTTTTTATTCGGGCGGGGCTGCCGACGACGTGTTAAGGGAACTGGAAGTTAAATATACCGGAAGCACCCCAACCGATGTTTTTGCCCTCCGCCAGGGTAAATTTTACGAAGCGCCTTATACCGTAGGTAGCCTCTTGCGCACAAAATTATTGACCTGGCAAGAAAAGTTTGAACTTATGAGCCTCTTTTCGAAGCTGCCCTGGCTTAAAGCGGACGATTTCGCCAACCTGAGCGTCCAGGCATGGATTGACCGCTCGATACGCCGCGAAGGTGTCCGGCTTTTTATAGAAGCTTTTGCCCGTACTTTTGTCTACACTTCCAACCTGGAACTGGTCAGCGCCCAGGTTTTTATTGAAAAAGCCAAACGCACCCTCAAGCACCCCGTTATCTACCTGGATGGCGGTTGGCAAAGCCTGGTCGATGCCCTGGCTCAACAGGCTACCCGGTCAGGCGCCCGGATTATAAACAATGCCTTTGTGGAAACGCTCGAATACCGGGATGGTCAGGTACAGGCGGTAAAATTTCGGGACGGCCGCCGGATTAAGGCCGGGGCGGTGGTGGTTGCCATGCCGCCCCAGGTCGCCTCTAAACTGGTCGATTTGCCGGCCCTTGACAAAATCGTTGAAAAACTGACGCCGGGTCAGCTAGCCTGCCTGGATGTAGCCCTCCGCAAATTGCCTAACACCCTTCACCCGGTAGTCATAAACGAGGAAAGGCCCGTCTTTCTAACCACTCAATCGCTTTATGCGAAAATCGCGCCCGCCGGTAGTGGGGTTATCAGTGTCTTTAAGCAGCTTGACCCTCTGAAACCCGGCGACCCTCAGGAGGACGAGCGTGAGCTTGAAAGTATGCTTGACGTGGTTCAACCGGGCTGGCGCGGTGAGGTTGTAAAACGAAATTTCCTGCCCCATATGGAAGGGGTAGCCATGCTCCCCACCGCCAAAGATGGCGGCTATGCCGGACGACCGGGCTACCGGGTGCCGGGTCTGGACAATCTTTACCTGGCCGGAGATTGGGTTGGGCCGGAAGGTTTTCTGGTTGACGCTAGCTTTGCCAGCGCCCGTGAGGTAGCTAAATTGCTGCTGGACAGAACCCTGACCGGAAAAAGCACCGCCGCTGCCAGGGGAAAGGCCGTCCAGGTCAGCTAAACGCCACTGGGTGCCGAAGTCCTGATGAACAAGCGGTGTCCCTCCAAAAAGTTAAAAGGGTTCCAGGGTAACAGCCATACAAACTGCCCTGGAACTCTTTTTGTAAATTTCCCCGTTATGGTTTTTACAGGCTCCAAAATTCTTATCCTGCGCCAACCCCTTATTTTCAATTTAATATTGGCCAGGAATACCGGTAAGTATTTTATTTAAATCTGCTTCGACTAACCAAAATAGGGTTAGTTGCCCCAAATCCCTAAACCTTTGCAAGGGGGTTCATAACAAGCAGTTGTATATATACTGTCTAAGTATTTAGGTATAACCAGCCCTTTTGTTTTAGTTTTGTTTAATTACTGGCAGGTTTATTGCATTTGCAATAAGTGTCTGATAACCGGTAAAGCAAGAATTCAAAAAGGTTAATTGCCTTTGGAGCATTGAATTTTTATTTGCCGGTAGGAAATAAGTATAACTAAAGGTTAGTTATGGAAGGGTTATGACCAGGGTGGCAATAATTGGTTGAGTTACTGCCTGGTCCCTGGTTTAAAGAGTAATCCTGAATTATGGCCTGGCCTTGATTGGCGATTGTGCTTTGCCGGTCGGTAGGTGGCGTGGATGATGATGAAATAGAAATCAGAGGTGAATTTGATGGTAAATTTAGCGAATATCCGCCAGGGTCTGGAAGTTTATGGCGATGACAACCGGCCTTTTGGCACCGTAGAGCGGGTAAACGGCCAGGAAGTTTATGTGAATGGGCAGGCTTATCCTCTCAACGCGTTTGGTCGTTTTGAGAATAACCGTCTTTACCTGACCAGGGGCCAGGTGGGCGGAACAACTCTGGAGCAAGGCCAGGGCGCTATAAAAGTGCCGGTATACGAGGAGCAACTCTATGTCGGCAAACGCCAGGTCGAACTGGGAGAGGTAGAGTTGCAAAAGACAGTAACCCAGGAGCAGGTGAATGTCCCGGTCGAGCTACGCCGTGAAGAGGTAAACGTCCGGGAAGTTGACGTGCCAGACCGCCCGGTTCAACCAGGCGAAGCGGCTTTCCAGGAAGGTACTATCCGGGTGCCGGTCCGTGGAGAAGAAGCGATGGTAAATAAGCAGGCGGTTGTCACCGGAGAAGTGGCAATCAAAAAAGAGGTGGCGGCTGAACAGCAGCAAGTAGCCGATACCGTCCGCAAGGAACAGGTTACAGTTGATAAAAGCTTCATTGAGGGACAACGCCCGCCGGTACAGTAAGGCAAAACTTTTCAATTCTCTCGAGCCCTGAAAATTTTTCAGGTTCGCGGCGAAAGTCGCAATTAATTTGAAACTGCCAGGGCTCCGAAACATAATTGCCTACCCCCTCTTAAACCGGCAGGCAATAACTTTTAGAAAGAAAGCAAAATTAAGCCAATGGATAACAATACAATAAGGGCTTCTAATAAAACCGGAAAGTTTGAAGTAATCTTGAATGCGAATGGCGGCGCCCTTCCACCTTTAATCCAACCGGCTACTCCTGAAGAGCAAACCGCTTATCAACAGGCTGGCGCAGCCCTGACCAGGGGCTCAAAGGAAGAAGCCAGGCAAATTTTACAAAATGCAGGTTTTACAATTTTGGATGAGCAAATTTAATACCCGGGCCGGGATAGGGCTATTTCAGGAATACAACCCTGGTATAGTTTTTGCAATTGCTTAGCAAAAGCCTAATAATATTTAAGATTTTGGTACTTTCTTTTAATTTACCAGAATCAAACGGGTTATATGGGATAGGTTAAAGAGTGAAAAGGAGGCAAAAGTAACATGGCGCTTGATCCTGGAGGAATAATTGCCTGGTTAATTGTTGGCCTGATTGCCGGGGCGCTGGCCGGGCGAGTTGTTCGCGGAGCAGGCTTCGGTATCCTGGGTGATATCATTGTAGGTATCATCGGCGCCTTTATTGGCGGTTTTCTGGCCAGTTTAATTGGCTTGGGCGGCTCAGCCGGGCTGCTGGGCAGTATTGTTATTGCCTTTATTGGAGCGGTGGTGCTGCTCCTGATACTCAGAGCCTTCAGTGGGTCACGCAGCCGGATATAATTAACCCAAAAGTGATTCAGGTTAAAAATATCCATTCTTTGTATCCAAACCCAGCTAACAAAGTGATTGAAGAGTGATTGAAGGTTGAAAGCAAATCTTTTGTAAATATTAATGTCCGGAAAGAATGAAAGGGGAAATCAAAGAAGATTATGGTTATGAATTTTTTAGGTAATGCTCTGGGAGGGCAAAATCCCTTTGGCGGCGCGCCCTACCAGCAGTATGCTAATGCTTACGACCAGCAGGGCCACGGCGCTTTTGACAACCTGGACCACAATGACATTTACAACCACTATCAGCAGTTTGCCCAACAGGCCTCTCCTCAGCAGGTTTATCAGGCTCACCAGCAGTACTATGAGCAGATGCCTCAACCTCAACGGCAGGGTCTGTTGAGCGGGTTACTGGGAGCCTTCCAGCAGCAGGGTATAAGCCCGCAGCAGGTAGGCTTTCAGGGTCAGAATCCCTACCAGCCCACGCCTCAAAACCTGGCTGCCGCGTCCCAGTATGCTTCTCAGAACCCGGATATTTTATCCAGCATAATGGGGCCTGGCGGAGCCTTAAGCAGCCCAATGGCGAAAATGGCCCTTGCTGGCGGACTGGCTTTTGCCGCTAAATCCTTTCTTGGTGGTAATCGCTAGGAAGAAACAGGCAAGCAAGCCCTTAATGGGTTACCGGTAAAAAACCGGGATAATTCCCGGAGAAACCTGACACCCGGACAATTACCTTCAAACTAATTGTCCGGGTGTTATTGGCTTTAAAAGCCTTGTCGTTAAGTAAGGCTCCTTTCGTCTTCGAGTTTTAGATTCCCGCTTGATAATCAGTTAAACTAAATTAATAAACGAAAGTAATAAGGTTAGCAGGCCAGGTGGTCTTAATAATGCGGAAAATTAGATAGCCGGTTTAGACCTTTTTTGACCGGTGCGTTTAACAATATCCATTCAGAATCAGGCAGACTACGGATTTCGGATTTCGGATTTCGGATTTCGGATTTCGGATTTCGGATTTCGGATTTCGGATTTCGGATGGAAGGTTATTAAGCTTAACCGGCTTTGAGGTATTCAGTAATTGAGGAAGCTCGCAGCGTGTCTGAAGAGCTAACATTGTGTAAGACGAAAGGACATTTATGAAAAAACATCGACTAAGCTTTACAAGCTCAGGATTACTGCTCGCCCTGATAATTACTTTGATGAGTTTTTCTGTTTTTAGTATGGGTTCGGCGTTAGCCCAGACTACTACCACGGCGGCGGCTACGACAGCGGCTACCACTACCGCGCCGACTACAACACTGGCGGCTACGACGGCAGCGGTAACCACGGCTGCAACTACAACACTGGCTGCTACCACGGCTGCTATTACGACAGTGGCGGTAACGACTGCCGCCCCTAGCACGGTTTCAGGTGCGAGCAGCGGTTCAACCGGCGGTCAGGGTGGAGTTTCTGGCTTGCCAGCAACCGGTGTTGGGAGTAGCGCTACCGGCTCCGATCAAACTTTACCGGTTATATTCCTGATTATGCTGACGCTGGGCGTTATAGTCAGTGGGGGCATTCTTATTTTTCGGACTAACCGGAAAAGCTAGAAATTCCAGCAGTTAGCAACCTTTGTAACTGTCTCTTAATTCTTTTAGACAGCCGCCAGGTAAGTTTAGCAAAGGCTTACCTGGCGGCTTTTAATCTATTATCACTTTATTATTTTAATCTTCTGCTTCGTTTGTTTCAGGGAAAGTCGGGGAAATCATTAACCGCCAATTGTTGCGGCTAAAAATTTGCAAGCTGGCGGGTATCATTATGACCGGACAATAACCGCATCCAGGTATATTCCAACTACAAGCCCTAAACCTAATATCTTGATTGGCTCAAACCGTACGACCAGTTTCAAGGTAATAGCTGTGCGCATAAGCATAATTGCCCCGGCGCTGACTATTACTTCTGATACCACCCTGGAGCAATTTAACAGGGCTACCCTGGTGCTGCTGCCCTTTTCAGGTGTTTTCATACACGATACAAAAAGAGAGCCAACCCTTCACACTCAAAGTTACAACTTATAAAAAAGTATCCTCTCAAAAAGTCGGGGCTAGACAGTAAACCTGAGCGCGGTATAATAAGGGCCATGTTAGAAGAAATTGACCCAACAACAATTGAAGATGGTGCCGCCCGCGCCATAGTCATAAAGCTTCTT
>CADDZM010000073.1 GCA_902812345.1 Chloroflexota bacterium
GTTGGGGGGCAGGTTCAGCGGGGAGCGGCTTGACTTCTTTGCCCGGGACTTTATCGGTTTGAAGCTCGCCTTTTGAAGCGGATTTCATTGGCCCGGCCGCTTCTTCTTTTTGTTTATTGACGTTGCCGGTCATAGCGCCTTTAAGCTGCTGCTTATCGTCGCCTTTCATAAACTTGTCGCCGTCTTCGGTTTTCTTGGGCGTAACTTTTTGAATTTCAAGGCGAAGCATTGCCAGGAAGCTGGTATCGTCGGGCTTTTTGGTTTCCGCCGACTGCATGGTATCAACCTTGATGGATTTGGCCCCGGCTTGCTTTTCGTTGGCGGGCGGACGGGCGGCGGCCTGGGCATCGGCCGCTTTTTTGGAGGCGGGTTCGTGTTTGCGAGCATGGGCGGCCCGGTCCTGCAATTTATCCAGGGCTTTTTTTAAGCGGGGGTCTTTGGGGGCTGCGCCCGCTAATTTTACCGCCGGACCGGCCTGGACTGCTCCACCGCCCGCTGGCGCAGGTCTGGGCGCAGGCGCAACCGCCCGAGCCTGGGCTGCGCCAGGCGCGGCAGCAGGGCGCGGCCCAGGTAAGGCAGTTCGGGTGGCACCTTCCGGCATAAAAGTTACTCCTGTAAATAAGCCAGGGCCGGGTTACGGCGTAACGGGCAATTCTGTCCGACCTTTCGATATTCACGCCAGATTGCGGCCTCCAGGTGGCAAGAACCGAGCGGGTTACCCTCACTGAGGGCCAGCAAGGCCGCGTGTAAGACGGCGTTTCTAATCTGGCCGCCGCTTAAATGACAGCGGTTGGCAACCTCAAACAGAAAAGCCGGGCCGGCCAGGTGGCCGGGCGGTAGATGCAATTCCCAGATTTTGAGCCGTTCCACCGGGTCGGGCAGGTGAAATTCAACCACCACGTCCATCCGGCGTTGAAAGGCGCTATCTATTCTATCGCCGGCGTTGGTTGTCACCAGTAAAATACCCTCGTAAGATTCAAGGCGTTGCAGCAGGTAGTTTGTTTCAAGGTTGGCGTAGCGGTCATTCGAGTTTTGTACACTTGTGCGGCGGGTCAGCAGGGCGTCGCCCTCATCCAGCAGCAGAATAATGTCGAGTTCTTCGGCCCTGGCAAAGATTTCCTGCAACCGCTTTTCAGTCTCGCCAATATATTTATTGACCACGGAAGCAAGGTCGAGCCGGTATAAATCCATTTGCAAAGCCGCCGCCAGTAAACAAGCGGCCAGGGTCTTGCCGGTGCCGCTTGGCCCGCTGAAAAGGGCGCGGACCCCGGCGTTAAGCTGGCCGGAAAGGGCCGGGCCAACAATAGCCGGCATTTGTTCCCGGCAGCGGCAGCGATTCTCCAGATTTGCCAGTTCGGTTAGAGTGGCCGGGCCGACCGCCAGATGCGACCAATCCCCGGAAACAGGTATATGGGTTGCCAGGTTTTCAAGCTGCCGGTGGTTGAGAGCGTGCCTGGAAGCGCGGACATGCGCCATACTCACCTTAGCGCTACCTTCCAACCGGGCATAACTCTGGGCCAGGTTGGCTACCCGCCGGATATTGCCCCCGGTCATGCGAAAATGGCGGGCCAGGCTTTCAAGCTCCGGCCCCGTCTGCGCGGGGAATATTCGCTGCCAGTGCGAGAGGCGGGACAGGTAATCCGGCATCGGCAGCTTAAAGGTTAAAGCCAGTTCGGCAAGCGGCCCCGTCAGGCCGCTTTCCTGGCTCATCACCAGACCTACCGGCCCGTGGTAGCCGTACAGGGCGGGTAGGTCGACGGTCTCGCCGCCTGTTTCGAGAACAAGCACCGGCAGAGCGTTTAATAACACGGCCAGCGGCCCAACCTGCCCTAAGGCTTCAATCTCAGTCCGGCTGATAAGCCCTTTCAAAACGCCTCGACCCAGTTGCCGGGCAAGGCCCTCGAGCAAAGTAAACCGCCCATTATGGCGCGGCCCCCGCACCACGATGGTCTGGACCTGTCCCGCCGCCAGCAAACCCGGCAGCCCGGTTACCCGGTCGCGCAAATCGCCGGGCAAAATCAGGTCGGCCAGGTTGGTCAGCCGGTGGGGAGGCCGGTATTCTAGCCGGTTAGTGGGGTGGTCGGGAAACTCTCCCCGGATAGCGTCCCAAACCAGGGGCGGCGATTGTAGAGCCTGCTCTGGGCGCGGCGCTTCTGGGTTGCAAACTTCCACCAGCCCTGCTGCCTGTAAATCGACCAGCAGCTTGCGGCCGTTTTTTGCTTCCCACCACGAGCTTAACAGGCTGCGGACCGGGCGGCGCTGGCCCGGAAGCTGTTGGATAGTTTCGAATAACTGGCCGAAACGGCGGTCTTCTTCCCCCAGGTTAACCGCCACCAGCAGAGTTAGCCCCGCGTAATCGAGTCCGGTTGCCCGGGCGAGGGCGCAGAGCGGGAAAAAGTGCCCTTCCGCTCGGCCTTCCCAATCCCGTAAGGCTGCTTCCCACCACTCGCCTGCCTCCTCGACCTCGGTCTGGTCCAGGCCGTTCGCGGCCAGTTCGCCAAAGTAACTTTCCAGGAAAGGAAATTCTTCAAATGCCGCTTCGGGTGAGTCAAAAACGTCAAAGACTTTCTCAAATATTTGAACCAGCGCACCATAAAAATACAGCCGGAAATGGGCTTCGGCGGTAAACGGCAGATGGGCGAAAGGTTCTTTGGACATGAAAATTCCTTGTTCTAATTAAAAATGAAACTGACGTACCGTCCGGCGGCGGGTACCCAGCCGGGGTCGCGGTCAAGTCCGGCCAACCTGATTGCCAGGAGGTGTTGTTCCAGGCTGATATGAACTTCCAGGTTGCTTTCGTCAAGCCTGACCTGCCCGTTCTGGCGGCAAAGTAATCTCCCGGCACGCCCCGGTGTCAGGCCAAAGGCGCGGCCAAGCCTGGCTTTAACGTAAGGCAGCAGCCAACCGAGCCACCGTTCCACCTCCCCTGAAGGGGCGGGCGGTTTAGGAGAGCCAGGTGGGGACCACCTTTTAAGACGGCCCACGGGGTAATTTCTTAATTCAAGTTCAAGCTGCGCCTCGACCGGCCTGGCCGGGTCTAAGGCAATATCAACCAGTGGAAAGTTAGCCGGATGCCTGACCCGCACTCGTCCCGCCCTCACTTCCCAGGTGTAGTCTTTTTCAGGGAAAGGTTTGAGCCAACCGGGCGGCATGCGCCAGTTTGCCACCGGTTCGAAAAACTGGCCTGGTTTCTCCTGCGCCGGCCGCCCGGCCAGTTCCGCCAGGGCCGTCCAGATAACATCTCGCCTTAATTTTTTGCCAGCCAGCCCTTCCCCCAGCAAAGCTAAAAAATCCCAGATTGGTAAAGGCAGGCCGGGCCGGGTGGGTTGGGTAAAATCCCCGTACAGGTCAAGGAAAAGACCCAGGTTAACCAGGTAAAAGACCCCGGCATATTCGCTAACGAAAGTTGTTTTTAAGGGGCCGGAAAATTCAATTTGCGGACCGCTGACCTTTGGAGTCTCGTCTATTCGCGCCCCATTTCCCAGGGGAATAGCGACATCGAATTTAATGGTAAGCGGTAGAAGTTTGGAAGATAGGCCAGGGGTTTCAACCGCCGGGTTGAGCGCCTCAAAGGTCAGGTGGGGGCGGGTCTGGGCTGAAAAGTCCGAGGCCATTTGACCTTGTGTCAAATCAGGCCGGGCGTCTACTAAAGAAGGCGTCACCCGCCGGGGGAAATCAGGAGGAAGCGACGACTTCACCGCCGGGGCGGTTTCCGAAGAAGTCCGTTTAACTTCAAAATCCAGCCAGGCGGCCAGGGAACGAGCGAAGACCGGGGCGCGCAGTTTTTCAGGCGCGCGATACAGCATCAGGCCAACTCCAACCAGGCAAACCTGGGCCAGCGACAAGCCGGGGCGGTTTCCTTCCAGGACGAGGTTTTGCCAGGGTGGCGAAGCGTAGGGTGGAGCGGAATTGTCGGTGGTCGGGCCTGAAGTCGGAAATTGGCTCGCCGGGGAAACCGGCGGAGCAGGGGCCGTAACTTCAGAACTGTTAAGAGCTAGAATAGCTGGCGGTTTATGACCGGGGTTAGCCGCCGTCAGGAGCAACTTTAATCCGGCTAGCCCAAAGCGGTCTATTAACCGTTTCAGAAGCAAGCGGGCGGGGGCAGGTTCCCAGCGCCGGATGAAGCCGTCCAATTCCTCTCTGGCCGCCAGCATTTGCAAAGCCGCTGGCACATATTCGGGAGTTTCTTGCCACAACTCAATTACCCTGATATCGCTTGCAGTGAGCTTGCCCAGTAAACTTTGCCACCACCAGCGGGTTCGCAGTTGGCCGCTCGCCCAGTCCATTGCCAGGCAAGCTAACAGTTCGGCAGGGCTGGTAAAAAGGACCGCTTCCGCCCCGGACGCCGGGGCATCTAGCGGGCGGGCGGCCTGCTGGACCAGTTGGTCCAACCGGTTGCTCAAGGCTTTATCCCAGGCCACCGGAAGGGTTTCACCGCTTCTTTCCAACCGCAAAAGACCGGGTAGGGGGTCGTGCAAGGTGTTTATACAAAGAATGGCCGAGGCAGGCAGCCCTGCCGGGCGCAGTTCGGCATATCTTAACAAATTATGCAGGCGCGGCCCTACTAACCCCGCGTCCAGCCTGGCCCCGCGAACTTGCACTCGGTTTAGAATAGCCTGGGAACCGCCCCAACCTGTTAGCATAAAATTATCCTGCCAGCCCCGGCTGGTATATTAACTGAACGGCATTAACCTGGGCCGTCACGTTGGCATCGTTAGATATTTCGGCGAAAAGAAGATATTTATAAGTGGCATTATCTATCGTTTTGTAGTCCTCGCTGGCGGCGGCGGTGGCCGTCGTTCCAAGGCCACTCACCAGGAAATTAGTGGTTTCGGCCCGGAAAGGCGGGTTGGAGTTCTTCAGGTCTACCGCCATAAGGGGCGTGATGGTTGCGCCGCCCGAAGTAGCATCCAGGGCGACCGGCTGGCGGACTATTCTCACCTCAAACCTGGCCGGCGTCCCGTTGCGAGTGCCAAAAACAACCAGGCTTTGCAACCGGGAGCCATCCGGTATCGCCAGCGGCAGCCAGCCGATAGCCTCAGACCCGGCCGGTTTGGTGGCCGCCCCGTCTTTGATTTGCCAGCTTGCGGCATCACCGTTTGGCAAAAAAATTGGAATGAGAGTTTCAATTACGGTAGGCGTAATCAGGCCCACTCCCAACTGTCCGGCCAGCGCCAGGATAGCCGCCCGTAAAGTATTATGGTATTCGCTGGTTATTACCCGCCCGTCGGTAGCAATTGGGATAGCTGCCAGCAGGGCCAATAACTGGCTGGGTACATTGGTCGGGATAGAATTGTCGGGCTGGCTGGGGCCGGGTTGTGGGTTGGGCGGGTTAGAAATCGTGCCAGGCGGGTTAAAGATGGGCCGGTTAGGGTCAAAAATAATTTTCCCGGGATTCGGATTAAAGATTAAATCTCCTAAATTTCGATTATTCACGACACTGGTAAATGTACCAGCCGGGTTGGCGGCGCTACTGAACTGAAAACTGGTTTGAGGCCGGCTGAAGCGGCTGGAGCTAAATTGAAAACTCATGATATTTCTCCCTTTCCCTTTCTTTATTAAGGGAAATGTATTCAGTATTTCACTTAAACCCGGCTGTTAAAAAGCCCCGGCCTGGTTAAATGACCATGGAAGCAAACCGGCTGAAATTCCACCGGGCCGCCTGGAAGCGGGCAACTCCATAATAGGGCAGGGCCGCACTGGCAAATACGACGGCAAGCTGGCTGGTCTGCCCGGCGCTCACGGCCTGCACATTTTCGTATACCAGGTAAAGCTGGATTTTTTCGGCGGCGTTTAGTTCTATCGGTTCGTGATGGAGCGCTTCCTGCATCAACCGGCGCAACAGCCGCCCATCGGTCATGGCAATATCATTTGAAGCCAGATCTCCAAAGAAAGTCTGGACATCGAACCCGGAAGGCGAACCGTTTTCAATCACCGGCAGCAGCCCCGCCGGGGGTAGAAAGGTAAAGCGGTCCACCGCCTGCAAGAATTCCAGGCCGGTTTCGTTCAGCCGCATTTCCTCGATTTGTTCCTCAAATTGCAAAAACATGGCCTCGGTTTCGCCGGTCCGGCGCTCTCCGAGCAAAAGCGGCCAGCCCGAAGAAGCCGGTAGGCGAGCCAGGCGGCGGCGCACGGCCCAGCGGTCAATAAAACCTAACCCCTGGGTGGTCCACTCCATGACGGCAAGCGGGACATCGCAGGGAGTCAGGACACCGTTCTGGTGCAACACATCCAGCAGGCCGTAGGCGGCGAGCGGTTGACCGAAGGGGTCGGCCATAAAATCCTGAACCCCGGCGTCAGCCGAGCCGAAGCAGTCATAAGCCACGTTATTTTGTAACCTGTCCACATCGGCCAGTTCATGATCACCCAGGCCCAGGTTAACCAGGCGAAACTGGACGCCTTCCAGTTTATATTTGGCCGCGCAGGCGGCGGCGTTATTTCCCAGGCCGCTGACCTGGGCGCGTCCTTCCGTTCCCTGGGCCGGCAGCATAACCAGGAGGTAAACCCCGGCCCCGGCGACATACACTCCCGGCTGAGGAGGGATACAGTCGCTAAACCCGCTGTCCGCTACGGCCTTGGAGTCGAGGGGTCGGGTCAGCGCCAGGTCCACCTGGTCCGGTAAATACAGGGTTTGGCCTCGCCGGTTTACCGCCAGGCCGGGCAGGACGGTAACTACCGGGGTTTGAGCCTTACTACCGGCGGCCTGGAACACTTCCAGGCCGTACGCGATACCCGGCCCCCCGGTCAGCCCCAGCGCCCGGCGGGCTTCCTGGTTAGCCGTTTGTTCCTGGCTCAAATCCTCGGCGGAAAGGAGGCGGCCATTGAAAAAGTTAATGGAGCGCCGCCCATTGTCGAGGATTGATTCTCCTAATTGTCGGACAGCCATACGCTACGCTCTGCCTTCCTGAATTAGAACCGGCTGATTTCAACCATAAACCCGATAGGAGTAGTTTCTCCATTCGGAAAAATCATTCTAACCACCAACCCCTGGTCGCGGAACTGGGTAGTATTGACGTCATCCCGCCGGAAAGCCTCAAAAACGTGGGGGATTTTTATATTCGTATTTGTAACCGGCGTTCCCTTGATTACAAACTTACCATTGGGGTCATAAGCCGAAAAACTAAGTAGAATCCCCCCTGGAAAGTTCGGAATAGGGGTTGCCTTGAGCTTTCCGAAAGAAAACAAAGGATTAAAGTTCGGATCGAACTCCCCGGCAGCCACCACGAACGATGCGCCTGGCGGTCCCTGTGGTCCGGGGTCGCCGGGGTCGCCTTTTAGACCTTGCGGACCAGCCGGTCCGGCAGCTCCGGCTGGCCCCTGGATACCCTGCGGCCCGGGGTCGCCCTGCGGCCCTTGCGGCCCGGCTGGCCCGATACTACCCTGTGACCCTTGCGGCCCCTGTGGCCCGGCCGGTCCTTCCGGCCCTTGCGGCCCGGTGTTACCCGGCGCTCCCGTTGCCCCCTGCGGTCCGGGATCGCCCTGTGGCCCTTGCGGCCCGGCCGGACCAATTGGACCCTGCGGTCCTTGCGGTCCTTGCGGTCCGGCGGGACCGGCACCGCCGCCGGAAGTGCCGCCGCCGCTACTGCCGCCTGTGAGGTCGCGGGACCTGGTCAGCAGCCATTCCTGGACCATTCTCAGGCTTAACAGGTAAGGCCGGTGTCTTTCATCTACAGGTATATTGGCCCCAGCGGGGATTTTCCAGTCATCCGTTAAGGCCGGTAACTGGATTTCAGCCAGCAGTAGCCCGGTTTCGAGCGGCGGCGTGCCAGGCCCCTTGACACTGTCCGACCAGAGGGGGCGCAACTCTGTTACCCAGAATTTGAAAGCGGCCCGCAAGTATTCTTCGGCGTCAATTTTCCGGATTACGAGGCTGGCTGGAGGAGAGCCTAATAAAAAGTCCAGCGGCGAGCTTAAAGGGCTGCCAGGTTCTTTAACCGCTTTCCTCAGTTCGTTCAAAAAGTCGTCCAGGGTGGTTACGACCGTCAGAGAGTCGGTATATTTAACCTGGCTGAGCCAGAGCACGAAATCGCGCAAGGCGTCTTCTTCGCGCTGGACGGGCGGGAACAGGCGAAATTCCAGTTTAAAATCGTCTTTGAAACGAGAAGCTGCCATTGATTCCGCTTCGCTCCGGCAAGGCTCCCCTGGAATTGGCACATTGTCAGTCTGACAGTCCCGGTAACTCAACGTAAGATAAAGGGTTGTGGGAGCGCCAGGGGCCGACCCCAACGGGAAGTCCAGCGGCGAGCTTAAAGGCGAAATCAAAGGAGAAGAAAGCGGTGAGCTTACCGGCTGGTGGTGTATTTCGAGTAGCACGTTTTTGTTGGCGGCAATCCAATCATTCAGGTTGGCGCACTGGGTCGGGCTTACCCGGATTAACTGCCCGGCGGGGCTTAGCGCGACCCCAGGTGTAACCGCCACGCGCGGCCCGTTGCTATCGTTTTCAATCTCAACCTTCAACCCGGTAATGGTGCCATACCCTAACACCTCACGGGCCAGCCACTGTTCGCGTTGCGAAAGGTACGTAAATTCCTGCTCGAAGTCTTCCACCCCCAGCACCATACCCAGGCTGTAACGCACGTGTTTGAAAGGGTCGGCGGCCAGGCTTTCCGGTCCGGCCATCGCGGTAAAGCTTTCCATTTAATTTTCTCCTGTGGTTCGACCACCCAGGTTATCCCGGCCCAGCACCTGACGGTCCGGCACGTTTTGAGGGTGACCCGGCCCAAGATAACTTTCGGCCAGGTAGTTCTGGCCCAATACCATTGGCAGCATAAGTTGAGGCGAACGGCTACCCACGTCCAGCGGTAAGCCGTCCCCCAGCCGGATTTCACCAACCCGGAACATCGCCCAGAAATATTTAATGTCAAAAATTGTATGGGTCGGCTTTTCCAGCTCGACTATGCGCCGGGCCAGTTCGACCCGCTCCTGGAAATCAACCGCGTTGAACTCCCCGGAGCGGGGCATCGCAATCAGGACGGTAAACCGGTGGGCGGTGCGCTGCATCGCCAGGGCCACCGAATTGAACTGGAACCAATCCACCAGGGGCGCGCCGTCCGGCGGCAGACCAGCAGGCAACCCGATCATTCCAAAGTCGGTAGCCGGGCCGTTTCGCCCGTTCGGGTAGGCCGCGTTAAAAGACTCAATCGTGTGATAGCGGCGCGCCAGGAAGTTTTGCCAGCCCGTTTCAGCCTCCGCCCCCACCGGAAGGAAGCCCAGCACCGTCAGGCTAAACCGCTGCCAGGTTGCCCCTTCATTCCCGGATGGTTCGGTTAGCGGGTAAACTTTGGGGCGCATCTTTTTCTTTAACCCGCCAGGTTTTACCTCCGCTTGCGGTAGGGGCGGGGCCGGGAGGACCGCCTCCAGATAAGCCCGGTAGCGTTCGTGCAAAGCGGCCCCGGTGTCGGCAGGGTGCCAGCGCCCCGCCAGGTTGGCCGCGCTTAAAAGTTGCGGTCCCGGCTGTCCGGTAATATCGCCAGGGATAAGGCCGGGGGTCTGGCGGGTCCGGAATTTTTCGATTATCCGGATCGAGCTAAACCGGCTCTTGTTCGAACCTTCTGCGGTAAAAATAGATTCATCGGCGCAGGATTCCAGGGCCAACCGCAAAGCCATCATTAATCCCCGTAAAGTCCCGCGATATTGGAAGAAATCCATGATATGGCGGATAAAAAGGCGCTGCTGGGCTTCGGTCCAGGCCGGGTCCAGGGCCATCCCAAACCAGCTTGCGAGCCAGTCCAGGTTTTCAGCCGGGACGCTTCGCATATCGAACAGCACCTGAACCGCCGCGATTTTAGCTTCGAGGGAAGTGTAAAACCCTTCGATATTTGCCAGGAACCGGTCCAGGAACGAGGCCGAAGCCCTATCCTGACGATAAACCGCCGGTAGATAGCGTTCCAGGTAGGAAAAGCGCGGGTAATAAGCCCGCAAGGCTCGCAACCGGGGCGTACCGCGTTCATCACCGCTAAGGCTCAGTTTTAACCGGAGATAACGCCCTTTCGCCTGCTGGAAAAGCAACTCCCAGGTGCCGTTTCCCGCCCCGCCCCCTATCTTCCGGTTGAAGAAAGGGAGTTCCGAGCCGTCATTTCGCAAATACAGGCGTGGTTCCGGGAACCAATCCAGAGAGGCGGCACCGGTCAAATCCGCCGGGTCGTTCGAAACGCAACTCGCAACTTCAACACCGGCGCCGGGCGGAATACAACCATCCAGCAGCAAGCGGTGCCAGACGCAATCGGGGTTATGCCCGTCCAGGACCGGACTATACAGGGCCGCTTCAACCTCGTAGCGCGGGCGGTGCTGGGCCACCAGGGGGATCCAACCGGTCATGAAGTCGTAGAACAACCGGCCCTGGCTGGCGACCAGGGCTTTCCCGCCGAAAAGGCGCATGGGTAAAAACTCCTCGAGCGGCTCCAACGCATACCCCTTGCCTGGAATTTCCAGCAGCCGGAAAGCGAAAGTCTGGTTGCCATCCGCGCCGACAACATAAACCGCACCCGGCCCGGAACTGCCCGGTAAAAAGGCCAGGTCATAACCGTTGAGGCTGAAACCCGGTATTTTTTCCGGCTCAATTACTTCCAGCAGGCAGGCTGTAGAAAGGGGCATCCCGGCTAAACGGCCTGAGCGGAAGCGGTAAAGAGTGCTAAAGCGCGGGTCCGGCCCATTGTCCATAATTAACACGGTGCCGTCCGGCTCAGTTTCAATAGCTACCGGGTCGTGGGGCACATTCGGGTCGGCCTCAACCAGGGAAACACCCTCGAAACTAACCTGGCGGTCTTGCCTGAAAGTTGAGCCGTCCTGCGGTTGAAAGTCGTCCGGTGTAGGGGCGCTCGCGGGGGCAGGATTGACAATATTAAACTTCCGGTCGAATTCCCAGAACCGGCTATTTTGCCGGTCCAGCACAAAGACCCCACCGCCCGGCCTGACCGCCATATCAAAAGGCTCAAACGGAATAGCTTCCGGCCAGCCCAACCGGTAAGGCGGGCCGCCCGCGTGCAAATCGAAAACCAGCAAACCGGGCGGATTAAGCGTCCCAACCGCCAGGTAATGGTCTTCCGTTACCGCCAGACCGGCCAGCAGAGTATTATCCGGCGGGGCCGCCGCTTCTCTGGGATAAAACTCGCCAAACCGGGGCCATTCAAGGCAATTGCGGCCGTCAACAGGCTCCCAAAACTGGCTGGTCTGGCCGCTGCCCGCCGAGTTGACCATAATCCGGCGGCGGTCCTCGCCAATCGAGTACCAGTTGCCAAAACGGTCCCTACCGGCTCCTCGGCGCTGCTGCAGGCGGGGGGCTGCGTCACGCGGAGCGGCCAGGAACCGGAACAGCCGCTTTTGCAGGGTAATTTCCTGGGCCACCCGGTCATAATAAAGTTTTGGCTTTTGGCGCATCGCCAGGTCCGGGGCAACCGCGTTCCAGGCTGAACCAAGCTCGCCTTGCTCATCCTCCCAGGCAGCCCAGTTATCGTAACCTAATACCAATTGAAAGCGGCTGCCGTTTACATCCATCGGCCTACCTGCATTCTTCGGGAATAACCGGGACCGGCACCAGTTTGACGCCCTGCTGGACCGGCGCGGGAGAAGCGCCCCTTACCGGTTCAGGTTCGCCAACTGAAACGCTGATACCCAGCACACGCGGTAATTCAAGGCCGCTCATTTTCACGCTTGATGCGGCTGGCTGGTTGCCTTCGGCCAGTAAGACACGGTTGACAAGCTGGACGCCCGGCACTCGGCTGGCAACGGCCAGCAGTTCAAGTTCGAGGACCGCCTTTCGCAAAGGCCAGCCGCCGCCGCTTTGCCCTGGTTGGGGCGGGCTAAAAAACGTGGTAAGGGCCAGCCCGTTTTGAGCCGTTTGCGGCAGAGGTGAAAGGAAATTTAACAAAGCTTGTTTGACCGCTTCCCGCACGGGAGCTTGCGGCACCCCGGCCGCAACATTGATACCGGCAGAAATCCAGACCGGTTTGTAGACCGGACCGCGCAGAAAAACTTCCGTCGTTACCAGGCGGCGCGGTTCGATATAATCACAAATGGTATCGAGAAAGGGCTGGTTCGGCCCCGGCGCATCCGGTTGGGCCAGGTCATATTTAGGAATGACCATCAGCGTTACCGCGCCGGGGCCGTCCCCCGGCTCGTTCTGGCCCAGTTCGGGATTGTAGGCCGGAATAACCTCGACCCGGCCAATGTCCACGCCAGGGGTACGGAGGGTAATAGCCTCAAAATCGGCCAGGCTTACCAGCCGGTCGCGGTGCTGCAAATAGCGGGTGATTTGTTTCTCACCCTCGGCGGCAGTTTCAGCCTCGGCCCCGCCCCAGGTCCGTACCGGGTTGGCAACCTTTAGCCCGGCGGGGAGGGCCGGACCGCTGCTAATGGCTCCCGCTGCCACATTCCCGCCCCGGCCTTCCCCGTAAGCGTAATCAGCCCGGAGAATAGCGCCCGCCGGGGGCCGTGCTCCCCGCATCCCGTCCCCAAACCGGATTTCCCCGGCCTCGGTGTTGACCACGAAAACCTTATTGGGCAGCCCTGTTTCGGGCGGGTTGCCGGGTGGCAGGCGCGGGTCGGGTACGTTTATTTCCGGTCCGGCGCTCCATAAATCATCCACTTCCAGCCAGGTTTCGGGTTTGCCACCGGGTGGCGTTACCAGCAAACGAACCGAGCCGGGAATAACCGGGGTTTTAGATAGCAGCATGGTTTGGTCCGGTTCGCCGGTGCCGTCCGGCAGGATTTCACCGTTTACCCGGGCCTGCTGGGTAACGGTAGTGGCGTTGATACCGGCCCAAAGGATTTGCGCTTTAACCGTAGCCGAAGCCCGCACCCGCAGCCAGGTAATCAGGCGGTCGTTTAGCCGGGTATCTTCCAGGGAAGGCGGGAACTTATCGGCCCCCATTTCAAGGGGGTCAATGTTACTCCACATTCGCAGCCGGGCTGCCTCCGGCAGACTGATTTCGACCACGCCCGGCTCCGCCAGGGCATCTCTGGTGGCGCTGGCTATCAGGGCGGCGTAGCCTGGTTCGCGCTGCGACAGCAGATTGGATAATTCTTCTCCCTGTGATACATCAGGAATTTCGTACTGCAAAAGCGAAACCGCTTCCGGTTGGGCCTGCCCCGCCGGGGAAAGGGTTCGTCCCGCTGCGACCGGGACCGGTACAAGGCCCAGGTTTAATATTTTCCCGGCAATTTTTTCACGCGCTTCTTCGGGGTCATCCCCCGGTCGGGCCAGCAATGCCAGCCAGAGGGAGCGGTCAATCGTATCCTGGCTTAAATTTAGTTCAGTTACGCCGCGCGGAGAAAAGAAAGTTGTCTCATAAAGCTGTAGTTGAGCCGGGACACTTACCGGGGCTACCCCCAGGTAGGAAGCGTAAAGCTGCTGGTAATAGTTCAAGGTCTGGGAGTCGGGATTGACGACCGGTTTTTTGTAATAGACCTGCGCTTCGATAGGCAGCACGTCCAGCCCTCTTTCAACCTGAAAGGGTGTTGCCCCGGCCCGCACCTCCAGGCCATCGTTAAGAGTAAGCGTTTCGAGGGGCCCGCGCTCGTTGGTAAAAGTCACCAGGCCGTGCGCCGAGGTAGCCGCCTGCAAGGGAACACCCAGCAAACTTAAGAACTTGCGGCGGTTGCGTTCGGGAATCTGGTTGCTGCGGTAAAGCAAGTTTTCCGTCATAAAGGCGAAAAGTTCCAGCAGGGTCAGGCCAGGGTCACTGCTATTAAAATTAGTCCATTCCGGCGTATGGACCGGGATACGGGCTTTTGCTTCGTCCAGCAGTTCCTGGTATCGGCGGTCATCCAGACTGGGAATCTTTAAGGGCATAGCGCAATCCTCGTATTTATCCGGCCAGCGTTAAACTTAAACTTACCCGTTCGCGGGCCTGGGTCGCCACCAGCTTGTAGTTGATGGTAGCAATACTGGCCTGTTCGTCGGCAGGGTCTTGCTCTACCTGGACCGCTTCTACCACAATTCTCGGCTCCCACTGGGTCAGGGCGCGGGCAATCCGGTCCTGGATAAGGGCGCGGGTCGTCACGTTATTGGGTTCAAACAAAAACTGACCCAGGTTTCCGCCAAATTCAGGCAGCCGCAGCCGCTCTTTCTGCTCGGTCAGTAAAATAATCTGGATCGACTCGCGCACATTGTCCGGCCCGGCCGACCAACAAATCCGGCCATCGCGCCCGACTCGGGGTGGAAAGGCCATTCCCCGGCCGTAAAGTTTACCCATATCCATAAAGCCAGTTTCCTTTTAGACTTCCTTTATGCTCAGCTACCTTTTAAATGCTCAGCTACCTGTTAAATGCTCAGCTACCTTTTAATTTGTTCAGCAGGCCGATGGGGATACAAATTTTAAGGATTGGTATCCACCAGAAGACAAAATTCAGCAAATTAATAAAAATCATCAGCACAATCATGGCGCAAATCGTAATAATTGGGATTGAGAACGAGCAAAGGGTTCCCAGGTCAAATTCCTCACCGGAGGCCAGGTTGCCGTCGAGGGCTTTCTTCAGGTCGGTGGCCCGTTCGAGCTGGCCGCGTAGCTGGTCGGAGATCATAAAGCCGACGTTTTTGTTAAACTTACGCAACCCGGCGATACTGGTATCCACCGGCAGGGAGATACGGATTGGGCGGGCCGGGGCATCGAAATCGAAGAAAGGAGCCAGGACAAAAGGTTGGGTCGGCTGGCTCACCAGGTCGGCTTGAAAAGGCCCGCAGTTGGGACGCTGGAAGACACAGCGCAGCCGGTAAAGGGCTGTGCCGCCGGTATCCAGTTTGGGTAAAGCCAGGTCGCTTGCAAAAGGAACCTTATTAGCCGGGGTTGATTTTTGGCTAGCGAGAAGGTCTTTAAGGTTGCCAACCAGGCTTGCCAGCCCTGCCTCATTAAGGTCGCTGCGTTTCAGGTTGTAGGGCAAGACCGGGGCCGGGTTCGGGCTGTCCGTTTCCAGGGTGATTTTGTCCCAGTCTGCCAGGGCTGTAATAAGAGCATCCCGCAGGGTTGGCGTGCCCGAACCCTCAACGTGGTGAGTTGTTAGCGTTTGAATTACCCTGGCTTCCGGGCCTTTACCCGCCAGGTTGGCCCCGGCGGAAATTTGGTTCCACAAACCGGGCAGATTCTTGGAGATAAATTCGGCCAGGTCGAGCAGCATGAAACGCGAAACATCTTTTTCCTGGGCTTCCCTGGCGGCAGCGCGCCGGGCGGTTTCGGCGCTCGAAAGGGCCGGGCCGGGGAAAGTAGCCGGTCTGGCTTCGTCCTGGGCCATCTGTTTGAGTTCGCGGAACTGCGAGGTAAATTTTGTTTCAAGTTCCAGCAGCCGAGTATCGCCTTCGGGGTCTTTAGCCAGCCGGACATCATCGCCGGCAAGCATCGGCTCCTGAGGCGGCAAGTTGGGGGCGGCCTTGTAGGTCTCGCGGCTGGAAGTCGGAATCAGGCCCACCAGTAAACGCCTTTTGTGACCGTGCATCTTAAAATTAACCGGGAACATCGGCAGGAGTTCTTCCGAATTTGCCAGGTAGTTGTAATCACCGTTACGGGGCGCCACACTTTGCCAGCCCTTGCCGTTTACCGGGTCGTTAACCCAGGCCATTTCGCTGCCATCGTTCGGATTATAGCGGCGCAGCACAAAACCGGCCCGTTCATTGTTCGCGGTATCAATCGTGCGGTCGGGCAGCCCGGCAATCCGGCAGACCAGGCTGGCTGCTACCAGGTAGAAGTGGCCGTGTACCGGCTGGTAAAGTTTTAGCTGCGGCAGACTGGCCGACCAATCGGCGGGCGCGCCGGAGGGCCGGACCCGGAAGCTTTCCTTACGGGCCAACAACTCCGCCAGGGATGGAGGGGCGGTTTGCAGAATCTTTTGCAAATCTTCCATAAAATTATCAGAAGCAAACCGCAGCAAGGCCGGTTGTTGCATCAGGGCCAGGTCTGCATTAGCCGTCGCGCTATCCCATAAAGGCGAGGCGGACATCCAGCCGGTATGCACTTGTTGAAATTGTGTCAGCATATTTAATTACCAGATATTTCCGGCGCCGGGCGTGTACGAGGCGCTTACTACGCTGTTTGTGATAACCGTATCAGCCATAACTATTCCGCTAAATTTCGACATCCCCGCGTTGACGGTCAGCATACTAGCCGAAACCTCGACAAAACTGGCGCTAACGGTTACTTTTGCCGAGGCCGTGACGGTCAGGCCGCTGGCTTCCAGTTTGACCGAATTGCCGTTGCTATCTTCAATCTGGATCACGCCCGGGCCATCTTTTAAGGTTAATTTCTGGCCGCCGGGCGTTTCCAGGAGCATTTTCTCCTGCCCCGAGGTGTCGTCGAGCGTTATTTTGACACCGTTACGAGACCGCAGAACTTTCTTGTCATTCTTGCCGCTGCCATCCATTGTTTCAGGGGGGGCGTCTTTACCGTTCCATAACCCGCCAATGACATAAGGCCGCCGGGGGTTGCCCCCTTCAAAAGTCACCAGCACTTCGTCGTTCACGTCCGGTACGAACCAACTGCCCCGCCTGGCCCCACCCATCATCGTTGCCAACCGCGCCCAGACCTCATACCGTTCGCCGCCGGAGTCGGGCGACCAGGGCAGGGTAATTTTGACCCGGCCCTGGCCGTCGGGGTCTTTGATATCCGACACCAGGGCCGGGTAAACCCCGTACCAGACTCCGCCAAGGCCGCCAGGTACGCGCTCATCAATGATTGTTTCGATTAAAGATTGTCCAGCCATCAGATTTCCTTTTACTGGTTACTGGCCGATACCGGACCTTTCGGCGGTAAATTCGGTCCGCAGCCCGTTAGCCGTGTCAAAGAGGTGTTCCACTTCCACCAGGTAGTATTTGCCGCTAAATAACGGGCCTAATTCCAGCAAATTTACAAAACTGCCCACTTTTAGCTTACTGTCGGCCTCGGCCACGCCATGCCCAACCACGAACCGGCGGGCGCTTTGTTTGAAAAAGGCTTCGGCCCGGGCCTTCACCTCATCTCCGGCGAGTGGGACGGTATGGGCCAGGGTTTCCTTTCGTGCCCCGAAGGCCGCCGATAAAAGGCTCGTACCACTCTTGAGGCTCCCCAGTTCGGCCCCCAATACCGTGTCCGTCGCTTCGTGGGTGAGGGCCGCTTTTGCCGCCACATCCCAACCGCTCGCGACAACTGCTGTGCGCTGCCCGGCCAGGTCGGCTACCACCGAGAACTCACGCAAAGCCTGGTGATAGGCCATTTGGAGGCTTCCGCCGTTGCGGGTAGAACGGGCTTTTGCCTTTATTTTGTTGTCTTCCAGCCATAGTTCGCCGTCTACCGCCCGCAGCCGCTCCCGCAAAAAAGCCAGGTCGCTAATATTTAGCTGGGCCAGCACTTTGTGGGTCGGGCCGGGCAAATCCACCTCGGCTGCTAGCCCGTAATCCCCGGCTATTTTTTGGACCAGGCCGGCATCGCTAAGATTTTCAAAATGGCGGGTGCGCCGGGTCATCCGCAAGTCCTGGAAGCGGTCCTCGGCCAGCACGGTTATTTTGGGCGACTCGCTGGCCGGGAATTGGGCTTCCAGGGCCGTAATCTTCCCCTCGAAAAGGACCGCCCCTTCTAACTTAACCTGTAAAACTTTACCAAAATCGAGGGTCTGACGGTCGAAATAAAGGAAACCTGGCTCACTCCCTTTTGCGCCCCAGTTGCCAAAAGTCGCCTCGCAGCGGTACAAACCGGCCGTGCTTTCAACGATTCGCAAATCCAGCAAACCATTTCCCAGGCTACTATTTTCCTGCCCGGCCAGGGTGATTGCAGGCCGGGATATCCGGATGGCTTCAGTGGTAGCGGGCATAAGAAATCCCTTTAATAAGCTCTAAGGCGGGCTAACCGTTCCTGCTGGCGGCGCATCAACCGGGCCAGGTCGTGGGCGGTTAACGCGCCGGCTTGCCCCGCTTGGCCGCCATTATCGCTACCCGGCGGGTTGCCCGTCTGGCTGGTAGGTGGGGCCGGTACGACTTCAAATTCGTTTATTACAACAGCCATCTTTTTTCCTAACTGCCAAAACTGGCCTTGAAAGAAATACTCGGTTTGAGGTCAATAAGCTGGCCGGGCGCGAGAAGCCGGGGATTTTCAATGTCATTTGCCGAAGCAATATCCTGCCAGCTAACTCCCGCGCCCAGGTTCGCCCCGGCGGTCAAACCCTGGAGGCTTGCGCCAGAAGAAGCCTGGGCTAAAGGTTTGATGCCGGGGGTGCTAACAGGTGCGCCAGGGCCGGAGGCGGCGGCGGTGTTCCCGCCCTGGGCCTGGGGCGGCACAAACTCGATGCCCTGCTGGATCATCCCCAGGTTGACGCTGGCCCGTAAGGGTTTGCCGTCATTCGAAAAAAATTCGAGCGACTCGTCCATCGATTCTAAAATGCCGTCAAATTTAAAGCTGCCCCACAAAAACCTTACCCCCGGTGGAGGCTGGCTGCCGTCCTGCCGGGTAGTTATAAAGTAAGTGATTTCTTTGGTCAGGTCGCGTACGTCCGCGACATTCTCTTTACCGGGCGGAACCGCCGCCGTAATATCGAAATAAAGCTGCAGGGTTAGTTTGGTGGTTCCCTTCCCGACAAATTGCAGCGTCGCCGAACCTCGCTGGTCCTGGGCCTTACGCGGAGCCTGGGCCGAGCCGCCCCCGCCTCCCCCTGGCGGCGGCGCTACCTGGTTGGCAAAGCTTAACTTCATGGTGTCGGGGTTAAACTGGACCGCTACCCTTTTGCCGGTTTCGTTACCCCGGGCATCCAGTTCTCTAATTTCCGCTTTAACAATTTTTACCGGGTCAGCCATAGCTGGATTACCTCAAATCTTTCAGGGCTGTTTCAGGCTTAATGACTCGTAGGCCATCTGAAATTCCTCGACAGCGATATTGCCGTCTTTGCCGTTGAGGGCAGGCGCTTTTAATTTGATTGGCAGGCAGCGTTTTAGCAAAAACCGGGCGCGTTCGGTCTCACCGTCGGGGGCCAGCAGCACCACTTTGGTGTTACCCCGCAAGTCGTCGCGCACTTGAGAGGGCGTGGCTTCAAGGACGGCCCCGAACCAGTCCCATAAATCAAAGTTAGCGGTCATCCCCCGTTTGAGGGTCAGGGTGCCAAAGTTGTAAGGCCCGACCAGTTTGATTTGCTGGCCGTTGTTGCCGCCCTCTCGAATGGTTTTTACTTCCATAGACATTTCCAGGCCGTCGCACTCGGAAAAGGCCGCGCTGCATAATTTTGGGTTAAGATACGGCACTTCGATTTCAACCGCGAAATTAAAGGCTGTGAAGGGGTAAATAACGGTTTCGTTGGCGAAATTTGCCATATGTTAAATTACCTCCGTAAAAATTCCCCGGTCGTCGGCCTGGACCAGCCGCACGGTCAAAAAAGTCATGGGCAGGGCCGGGGCGACCCTTATTTCAACCATAAACCGGCCCTGGTCGCGCATCTGGCTTGAATTTAAGGTGGTGGTTACTACCTGAAAGGCGGTAGCCGGGGTTGCCCCGGCAAAAGCGCCCCTGGCGAAAAGTTTTTCCAAGAGCGCCTCGAACCCGCCCTGTACCAGCCGGTCAAGGGCGCTATCGTTTGGCTCGAATACATAAGTGGCGCCCAGTTTCAAAGCCAGCCGCCGCAGCAAAATTAACAGGCGGCGCACGCTTATCTGCCGCAAATCTTCGTCCAGGCTGATGGTATCGGCGTTCAATACCGTAAAGCCGCGCGGCTCCTGGCGCAGCAGGTTTAACCGGGCCTCCTGCAATTCGAGCCGGTATTCTTCCCGGAAAAGGGGGGTCAGGGCCACTATTCCCGGCAAAACCTCATTGGCCGGGGCGACCCATGCTCCCCGCTCAACCGCCCTTTTTGCCAGGATACCGCAAGCCAGGCCGTCCGGCGGACTGTTCTGTAAAACGCCGTTATAGCGGAAAGTTAGCCAGGGATGGTAGACTGCCCCATAACTTAATATTGCGGTTGCGCCGGGGCTTACCGCCAGAGCGGGCTGCCCTGAACCTGACCGCAGGCTGCCAAGATAGTCGAGGGTTGCCCTTTCAAGGTAATGCTGTGGTAAGGATAAGACCGCCAGCATATCGCCCCTGGCCGCGCAAAACCTTAAAGCCGCTTGCTGAATTTCGAATAAAGCCGCCGGTTGGAAATCCCCGGGAGAGCGCAATTGCCACCGGTTTTCGGGTCTGACCTGAACGAGCAAGCCGTGCGACCATTCGCCGGTGGATAAAGCTTTGATAGCCCGCACCCGGTAGTAAAAAGCCCCCGGCCTGCGCCCGAAGATGTTATATTCAAGAGTTTTACCCCTGAAAAGGGGGTAGGCGTCACTCCAATCCGGTCGGGTAGTTTCTTCCAGCAAATATTCAACCTCGTTCTCGCCTGCATCATTAACCTCAACCCTGTCCCATTCAAGCTTGAAACTACCGGTCGGGTCCGGCGCGGAATTGCGTAAATTACCGGGAGAATCGATAACCAGGATGCCGCAGTCCAGAAAATTGCTGTAATCCGGCATGATTGCAGCCGGGTCAGATAATGCTGACCTCGCTGCATCGCTGTTCGCGCAGCGCCGCCAATCAGGGTGGTCCAGCCCTGGCGAGGGGTCCGGCGGGGCGGCCCGGGGTGGTTCGAACTCGGTCCAACCCGGTTGGACCGCATCCGGCAAAGCCAGCATGGTAATTTCGTCAATTGCAAGCAGGCTGTGGAGGCCGGTTAGCTTTCGAGGAGCCAGCCCCTGGT
>CADDZM010000074.1 GCA_902812345.1 Chloroflexota bacterium
ATATGATCTTCGTCCTCGACAAATAAAATAGTAAAGTCCAACCCACAATCCTTATAACTTGCAATTTCTACCCGCGAAAGGTTATATTCAAATTCCTGTAAAAAAAGACCTGACAGCAATCTTTATAGAAGATTGCATGAATCCTAGCACGAATTTTCAAACAGTAAAGAGTTAATCGCTCTCATTTTTAATTAGCTTGCCGCGTAAAAAATAGGTTTTACGCGTTCAAATCTAAACAAAATTCAAGTGGAGGCTTTCAATGCTTTCTAATTCGGTAGGCTTTGGCGTAATCGGCTGCGGGGTAATCGCCCCGACCCATTGTGACGCGATAAAAGACGCGCCAAACGCTCACCTGGTCGCGGTCTTTGATATTGACCAGGCGCGCGCCCAAAAAATGGGCGAACGCTACGACGTGCCTTTTTATACCAGCCAGGCGGATTTCCTGGCCCAGCCCGGCCTTGACGCGGTTAACATTCTGCTGCCAAGCGGCTTCCACGCGACGGTTGGGGCAGCGGTCGCCGCTGCCGGGAAACACCTTTTGTGTGAGAAACCGATAGATGTTACGGTAGAAAATGCCCTCAAACTGATTGAAGCGTGTGAAGCGGCCGGGGTCAAACTTGGCGTCATCAGCCAGCACCGCTTCGCGCCTGACATTATAAAAGTGAAACAGGCCATAGATTCCGGCGAGTTCGGACCGCTGGTCCTGGGCGAAGCCAGCACCAAGTGGTATCGCAGCCAGCAGTATTATGACAGCGGTGAATGGCGCGGCACTAAAGCCCTCGATGGCGGCGGCGCGCTCATGAACCAGGGCGTGCATTATATAGACCTGCTCCAATGGCTGTTAGGCCCGGTCGAGTCCATTAAGGCCGAAATCAGGACGCGCACGCATAATATCGAGGTGGAAGACCTGGCGATTGCCATCTTGCGGTTTGCCAACGGCGCGCTCGGCTCGATTACCGGCAGCACCGCAGTCTTTCCCGGCCTGCCCGAAACCCTGGCAATTCACGGTGAGGACGCCACTGCTCTTATCGAAAAAGATATCCTGAAAGGTTTTTACAGCAAGGCCAGCCTGGGCGAGGTTCCCAGTTACGGCCTTAGCCCCAGGGAATTAAAAGAAAGAGAGAAGCCCCTACCGGCCAGCCCACCGCTGCCCACGCCGTATGCTCTCCACACCGCCCAGATTGCCGATTTCGCCGCCGCCATCCTTGAAGACCGCGCCCCCGCCGTCACCGGACGCGATGCCTTGGTTCCGCTCGAAATCATTCTGGCAATTTATCGCTCCGCCGCCGAAAACCGCGAGGTAAAGCTGGACGAATTCAAGTAAAAATTAATATTAAAGATGTGTTGGCAACCCTGTAAAGGGCATACAATAATTCACACACTTTTTTAGGCTCGAAGCGTGTAAAATAGGGGGGAATCTATTTCTAAATCCAAATCCATGAAATAAAGGGGTTGCGATGAGCTACTTTTTAGGGATTGACCTGGGTACTACCGGGGCGCGCGCGATTATTGTGAATGGGACGGACGGGCGCGTGGTGGCCGGGGCAACCAGTGAATACCCACTCGATGCGCCGCGTCCGCTCTGGGCCGAGCAAAACCCCGAAGACTGGTGGAATGGCACCGCCCAGGCAGTTCGGGCTGCGTTACAAGCGGCCCGGCAGGAAATCGGGCCTGCCTTTGAAGTGGCTTCTATCGGCCTTTCGGGGCAGATGCACGGCGTGGTCCTGCTGGATGAAAGCGGGGTGGTAACCGGGCCTTCCCTTATCTGGGCCGATGGCCGCACCCAGGCCCAATGCGATTACATCACCGAGACCGTCGGGGCGGAACACCTTATCGAACTGACTGCCAACCCGGCCCTGGTCGGCTTTAGCGCGCCGAAGTTGCTCTGGCTTCGCCAGTACCGGCCTGACCAATGGCGCCGCGCCCGCAAATTTCTGCTACCTAAGGATTTTATTCGCTACCGCCTGACCGGAGAATACGCCGGAGAGGTTTCCGATGCCAGCGGCACCCTGCTTTTTGATGTCGCTAACCGGCGCTGGTCGGCTGAAATGCTGCGCCTGCTGGAACTCGACCCTGACCTGCTACCGGCGGTTTACGAATCGCAGGAAATCAGCGGCCAGGTCCACGCAAAAGCGGCGGAACAACTCGGCCTGAAGGTCGGGACGCCGGTTGTGGGCGGCGGCGGCGACCAGGCGGCCGGCGCGGTTGGCAACGGCGTGGTCCGGTCGGGCCTGGTCAGCAGCACGATTGGCTCAAGCGGCGTCGTTTTCGCCTATGCTGAAGCCCCGGCCCGGGATACCGCCGGGCGGGTCCATACTTTTTGCCACGCCGTACCTGGCGCCTGGCACGTGATGGGTGTGACCCAGGGGGCCGGTTTATCCCTGCGCTGGTTCCGGGATGAAGTGGCCGGGCCGCTGGAAATCGCCGCCGCCCAGGCCACCGGCAAAGATATTTACGCGGTCATGACCGAGACCGCCGCCGCGGCCCCGGCGGGAAGCGAAGGCTTAATCTTTCTGCCTTACCTTATGGGCGAACGCACTCCTATCCTCGACCCCCAGGCGAGGGGCGTCTGGTTCGGGCTGACCGCCGCCCATCACCGCGCCCACCTTACCCGCTCGGTTCTGGAAGGCGTCGCCTACAGCCTGAAAGATTCACTCGAAATTTTGCTGCAAATGGATGTGCCGGTCGCGGAAATCCGGGCCAGCGGGGGCGGCGGCAAAAGCCCGCTCTGGCGGCAAATTCAGGCCGATACTTTCAACCGGGAAGTCGTGACCGTCAATGCCAGCGAAGGCCCCGCTTACGGGGCCGCCCTGCTGGCCGGGGTCGGGGCCGGGTTCTGGCCGTCGGTTGCGGCCGCCTGTGAAGCTACCATCGAGGTAACATCATCAACCAGCCCCGACCCCCGGGCCGCCCAGGTCTACGCCCGTTATTACCCTATCTATAACGAGCTTTACGCCCGCCTTAAGACCCTCTATCCAAAACTGGATTAAACCCGCGAAGCTTCACATCGGCTTAACGCCGGGGTGAAGCTTTTTTTATAGCCCGGGCATCTCGTCAACATTGACTACTATTTTTAACCAATTTAAGTTATACTTGAAAAATTCGGAGAGGGGTATTTAGTAGCTTAAAATAGAAAGCTAAAACCAGCTAAAAGCTGATGTATGAATAGAAGGAGAATCCTTAATGGTCTTCTCAGGTGATAATATGCCAATCAAGGGCAACAAAGCCACTACCAAAGAAGAAGTCGTGGCCCTGCTCCAGGATGATATGAAAGGCGAACACGCCGCTATCATTCAATATTTGCAGCACTCTTACAAAATCGGCGATGACGCCGGAGAAGTTAACAGCGAAATTGAGGCTATTGCTCGCGACGAAATGCGGCATTTCCGCTGGCTTGGCGAACTTATCGTGGAATACGGCGGCGACCCTACTATGCTCCGTGACCCTATCTTCCTGGACGCTCCCGGCACCACCGATTTACTCGCCCTGGACGTAGACGCCGAGCAGCGCGCCATTGACCAGTACCGCGACCATCTCAAGGCCATTGACGACCCCAAAGTGAAGCTTTATATCCGGCGTATCCTCATGGACGAAATCTTTCACCAGGGCAAGTTCAAAGATTTTATCGAGGAACTGGGCGGCGACAGGGAAAAAGAGGTCAAACCCGGTGACACCGGACCCTGGAATAAAGACCCTAACCCGCCTTCGCAAGACCTCGAACTTAACGCAAAGGGCGATGCTGTCGCCGCCGATATGACCGACGAGCGCCGCGACGACCATCCTTTAGTCAAATTACTCAACGACCGGATTCACAAGGAGTACGAAACCATCCTGATTTACCTGCACCAGGCTTTCGTCAGCCAGAACCCCGACCAGCGCAACCAACTCATAAGCGATAAGGCAGTCTGGCATATGACCCACATGGGTACTCTCGGTGAGGCGGTCGCCGATATGGACCTGAAGCCAGACATGGAACTCAACTTTAACGAAAAGTTCCTGGAAAAAGCCCCGGTCGAGCCGCGCCAGTTTAACAAATGGGCCATCACCCGCGAGCAAGAGCTTAACAAGATTACCGAGGAGTTGCTGGCCCATCCCGATTTTCACGGCGCGGACCCGGACGATGACCTGATGGCCGACCTCAAACGGATAAATGGGCACGGCAAGTTCCAGGTTGAGCAGTTTGAGTTGGACGTGGATAAATAAATAAGGATGGAAGTGGAGGAATCCCTGTGAGCGATTCGGGAAACGGCCAGCCGCTGGTCGGCATTATTATGGGTAGCGATTCCGACCTGGCGACTTTACGCCCGGCCGCTGAAATTTGCGCCGAGTTCGGGGTGGCTTATGAGTTACTGGTGGTTTCGGCGCACCGCACGCCCCAGGATATGGCCGATTATGCCCGGACCGCTCACGAACGGGGCCTGAAAGTCATCATCGCCGGGGCCGGAGGGGCGGCCCACCTGCCCGGTATGGTGGCGGCTTTTACCCCCTTGCCGGTAATCGGCGTGCCGGTCCAGACCTCCACCCTGAGCGGCTGGGATTCGCTGCTTTCCATCGTGCAGATGCCGCCAGGGGTGCCGGTGGCGACTGTTGCGATTGGAGGAGGCCGCAACGCCGGGTTATTGGCTGTCCAGATGCTGGCCGCTCACGACACGCTGCTTCTGCAAAAAATGGTGCGCTACAAAGAAGAGTTAGCCCGCCAGTCCCGCGACAAAAACCTAACCTTAACCCAAAAATTGCAGGGTTAGCCTTTTTCCTACAGGTTGTCTTTGAAGACCGGCAAATCCCGCGAAGGCAGCCAGGGCGATAAAACTTCCACGTAAAGACCCTTAAAAGTCGCAAACAACTTCATAAAGAAAGAGTTATCCCAGGCCCCTTTCACCGTAAGAAGCCAGTTGGTCGGCCGCCCCGAGCCGTACCAGAGCAGTGTAGCGATATTTTTAAAAACATAGCCAAAAATTGTAAAGAAAAAGATTACCGCCAGGAGGCCGATAACCAGGCCGCCTATCTGGTCCAGGTTTACGGCCCACTTTGGTAAATCGAGGTGCCGGATAAAGCTCCAGGCTACCAGGGTGAAAATAATTGACCAGGCAATCCAGAGGCCAAAAAACCAGACTACCTGGTTGGTAGTAATCGAGTTGACGTTGGTTTTATCGGCGGTAATATCGGCAAAGATTTTGTAAAAGATGGCCGCCACCTGTAAACCTGCGTACATCCCCAGTAACACCGTTACTACTTTTAAAATCCCTTTTACAAAACAGAGATAAAGCAGGGCCATCATACCCAGTAAGATAAAAATGTCTATAAAAGTCATTGCGGGCTACCTCATCTATCATACCGTATTAAGACGTAAGTGATTTAATATTATGTAATCTTGAATAATTGTAAACGCAAGTTTTATGGGGCGCAATAGACCTAATTTCCCACTAAATCCATTCTTTTTAAGGAAATATTAAACAAAAATAAAAACCGAGGCCGCTTGCCGCTCGGAAGCGACTTGCCGGCCCCGGTTTTGAAGGAGAACAACACTGGCTAAAGTCCTGGCGGTAACTCACCGCACTCGGTGTTTTCTCCCGGGTTCCCTGGTTATCCAAAAATAGTTTAACCGGCCAATTCGAGAGTCTGGGGTCTCCACTGGCGGTTCGCCTGTAAGGGCTGTCCCTCCGTGAAGGTCCGCAGATTGCTCAGGCGGCTGGACCGGAAAGACCGGATTTGTTTGCGCAGGGTGCAATAACCGGTCAAAAGGTAGCCATAACGTTCGGCGGGCGGGACTGTTTCATTTCGTTTGATGTCGCGCCCATCGGTCAGAGCTATTACATAGACGGTCCGGTGCGTATGCAGGCCGTTTTCGTCCAGGTAATCAAACTCGGCCTTAACCGGCGTAAAATTGTAATCCATTTCGCTGTCGGTTTCCGGCAGCATTTCTTCGTCTTTCGGGTTCTTGAAGGCTTCGGCCAGTTTGACCACTTCACGGGCGGCGGGAGTGTTGAGCAAAGCCCGCGCGGCCTGCCACATTACCCCGGCGCTTTCCGGGTTAGTCTTCGCGGCGGCAATCAAGACCCGCAAAGCTACCGCTATATCTTCCATTTTAATAATTTCTCCTTCATTCCTTGTTCGTTAACGGATTTTCACCCGGCAGGCCGGCTTTTTTTTTGCCGCAATTTACCTGCTGGTTTTCTTTACTATTTTTTTATTATTTTACTTTATCTTTTCAGAATTCTTCGCGTCTCAGGCTCAATTTTTTCCGTTTAACGCTACATATAGTATCTATAAAAGGATTCAAAAGAGCCGTTTTCAGGGTAATTTGCTTTGCGCTAATTAACCGAAACAGAGGCAAAGTTTTATTCTTTGTAAACGTACTTTGAGTATAATCTCGCCTATAATAATCGAGCTTTCACCGTAAGTCTTGCCTTTGGTTAGCGGCCGTAATATCATGGGCTGCGCGGAGCGGCACTGAACGCAGGGAACAAGGATAAAATCAGGGATAACAAATTGCTATTGCTATTGCTATTATGAAGTTTTACAAGTTATAAACCAGGCTATTTTATTTAAATTGGATATAACCCCATAAAGGAAAGAGAAACGATGTCAGATAATAAAAACTTGGGCCAGGGTGAAAACCAGTCCGAAGAACAGCCTGGCGGCCAGCCTGCCAGTTTAAATGGTAACGGCAAGCTTGCCACCGGCGACCGCCATTCGGCGAGGGATGGCCTGGTCCTCCCCAACTATCACCGTTTTGTCACCGAAGAAAAATACCCGGCCAACTCGGAGAGCCAGGACGCGAACGCCCGGTTGGAAGGGTTAATCAGCCAGATGCTAACCTCCCTCGGTGAGGACCCAAACCGGGGCGGCCTTAAAGATACACCCCAGCGGGTCCGCCGCAGCCTCACTTTCCTGACCGACGGCTACACCAAGAATGTCGCTGACGTGCTGGGAGACGCGGTCTTTGAGGAAAGTTACGATGAAATGGTGCTGGTGCGCGACATTGAGATGTACAGCATGTGCGAACACCATATGCTGCCCTTTTTCGGCAAATGCCATATTGCCTACATTCCCAACGGCAAAATTGTCGGGCTTTCCAAACTGCCCCGGATTGTAGATGTCTTTAGTCACCGCTTGCAGGTCCAGGAGCGCCTGACCACTCAGATTGCCCAGGCTTTACAGGATTTGCTGCACCCGCACGGCGTCGGTGTTGTAACCGAGGCTTACCACCTCTGTATGATGATGCGCGGGGTCCAGAAGCAAAACTCCAGCACGGTCGCCAGTTGCCTGCTGGGCGACTTCCGCGAGGACAGCCGCACCCGGCAGGAGTTTCTAAACCTGGTGTCTGCTTCGAACCGCCGCCCTTGACTGCATGAAGACAAAAAGCCGGACCCCCTCAAGCTGAGGTCCGGCTTTTTATCCCAGGAACCGCTTACCGCGGGAAGGCTTCTTTAACCCCGCCATCTATCGGAATCATGGCCCCGGTAGTCTTGGCGGAGCGCGGTCCGGCCAGGAACAGGGCCGCTTCCGCCACGTCCTCGGCGGTTACTTCCACTTTTAAGAGGTTGCGCTGGCGGTAGAAGTTCGGCAACTCCTGGACGCTGATGCCGTACGCCGCCGCCCGCTTCGCTTTGAGGTCTTCGCTCCACAGCGACGAGCCTTCAAAGATAGCGTCGGGATTGAGCATGTTGGCCCGGATGCCGAATTCGCCGCCCTCGATAGCGACAATCCGGCAAAGCTGGGCCTCGGCGGCTTTCGCCACGCTATACGCCCCGAAATCCTTGCCGGGCGCGGTTACGTTCTTGGTGGCGTTGTAAATCAGGCTGCCGCCGATACCCTGTTTCTTTAAGATATCAAGCGTTGCCCGCGTCACCAGGAAATGCCCGGTCGTGTTGATAGCCAGGCTTAAATCCCACTCTCGCAGTTGCAGTTTATCAATCGCGCCGACCGGGGCAATCCCGGCGTTGCTCACCAGAATGTCGAGGCCGCCATAGGTCCGGCAGGCTGCTTTGAAAGCCGCCTCGACCTGCTCCTGGTTGGTCACATCCAGTTTGAAGCTGATGGCCCGGTTGAGGCCGTTGTTCTGGCGAATCTCGGCGGCGACCATTTCCGCGCCGTCCCCGTTAAGGTCGGTGACAATCACGTGGGCGCCTTCCTGAGCCAGGCGGCGGGCGATAGCCCGGCCAATCCCACTGGCCGCGCCTGTCACCAGGGCGATGCGCCGGGCCAGGTCTTTTTCTTTGGGTAAGAGGGTGAGCTTATAGAGTTCCAGCGGCCAGTATTCGGCGTTAAAAGCGTCCGCGTCCGAGAGGGTGGCGAACCCGCCGAGGGTCTGAGCGTCGGCGATTATCCGGATGGTGTGCCGGTATATATCGGCTACAATCCGGGCCGCCCGCGCGTCTTTGCCGAGGGTCCACATGCCCACCCCCGGTATCAACACGATCCGCGGCAGGGTGTCCAGCATGGTTTCGCCGGATTTAGCGTTAGCGGCAAAATATTCCTGGTAGGCCGTAGCGTAGCGGCCGAGCGCCTGGGCCAGGTTGTTATGAATACCTTCCGGCTCCGTTTCGAGCAGTTCGACCACCAGAGGAAACCGTTTGGTATAAAGCAGGTGGTCGGGCGTGGCCGGGCCGACCTGGGTCGCCGTAGCGAGGTCAGGGCGGTTGAGAAATTCGAGGGTTTCGGGGCTGTCGTCAAATTCCAAAATAACCGGCTTATCGGCGCTGAGCAGGCCGCGCAGAATCGGGGCAATCGTTTCGGGTTCCACCGCCGGGTGGGGCGGGGCCGGAACATCGGCGGCCGGGAACCGGGTATTGCGTTTAGCTTTTACAAATTCCTCGGCTTCTGTCACCAGTTTAATATGGCTGTCGTAAGCCTCTTGCGGGTCGCTGCCCCAGGTAATCAGGCCGTGGTTCATCAGAATAAGGGCCTTGGCATCAGGGTTCTGCTGGGCCGCCAGGCCGACCGCCTTGCTAAGTTTGAAACCGGGCAGGTGGTAAGGCACGAGGGCCACCCGGTCGCCAAAACACTCGCGCACGGTTTCTTTCCGGCCAACCGTATTGGTAAGCGACAAAATAGCGTCAGTGTGGGTGTGCAGGATGGCCCGGTGCGGTAAAAAGCCGTGCAAGAGCGTTTCAATAGAAGGGCGCGGGCTGGCCGGGTCCATCAGGCAGCGGGCCAGGTAAGCCACCATTTCTTCATCGCTCATTTCGTCCCGCTCGAAAAGAGGGCGCACCCAGTCGAGCCGGACGGCAGGGTACTGGGCCGGCACGATGCTTTTCATGTCGCTGCCGCTACCCTTAATGTACATGACTTCGACCGGCTGGCCCAGCAAATCGAGGGCCGGTTCTTTCACGCTGTTGTTCCCGCCGCCCCACAGCACCAGGCTTTCTTCTTCGCCGACCAGCCGCGACTGGTAGACGAGTTGGTCGAGGGCGCTGGCGTTGAGGACCGGCCCGGTTTGCCACCTGTTTAACATTCCAAAACCTTTCTGTTATCCGAAAAATGTCCGTTACGGCTTGCACTTATTTTACTTCTTTGTGGAGCTTTAATTATAACATCGGGGAAGGGTTTGAGCATTTCGCCTGGAGTATTTGGAATAAGCCCTCCTCCATTTAGAAAAGACTTGTGGGAGGGAATTCTTTTCCCGATGCTATTTTGCTTTGGCCCTGTTTGCTTTTTCACCCGGAAATTAATTTTAGAGGGTCCAACGTGCTATAATAGGTAGGCAATGAGGCAAGCGAACCGGGAAGAACCGGCGTATTTAATAAATTCTGATTTGACACGACACATGTATAATCCACTTCTTGCGCGACTCGATAAAGGCGTTTTGCTGGCCGATGGGGCTATGGGCACGATTCTTTTCGACCAGGGTATTCCCTACACGGTTTGTTATGAAGAACTGAACGTTTCCCGGCCTGAACTGATTTCCGAAATCCACCGCAGCTATATCCATGCGGGCGCGGAAATAATCGAAACAAACACTTTCGGGGCAAACCGTTTCCGGCTGGCGAAATACGGCCTGGAAGACAAGGTCCGGCTTTTTAACCTGAGAGCCGCCAAAATAGCCCGCGAGGTTCGGGATATTTCCGGTGAACCGGTCCTGGTAGCCGGGTCGGTTGGCCCGCTCGACCAGACGCGCGGCCCGGCCTTGCAACCTGACGCCATGCGCGCCGCATTTAAAGAACAAATCGAAGCTCTCATGGAAGGTGGGGTTGATTTTATCTTGCTGGAAACTTTCTATGATTTCCAGCAGATGGTCCACGCCCTCAGTGTCGCCAAAACTATCACGGATTTGCCGGTGGTCGCCCAGATGACTTTTAGCGAGGAAGGCCGCACCTTCTCAGGCCACACGCCCCTGGAAGCCGTCACCATGCTAAAGGCGCGCGGCGCGGATGTTATCGGCCTGAATTGCCATGTCGGGCCGCAGGGTTCGCTCTCCGTTTTGGAACAGTTGAGCGCGGCCCGACCCCAGTTTCCTTACCTTTCGGTAATGCCAAACGCCGGTACGCCCGAACGCATCGAAGGCCGCATGTTCTACCACGCCTCCCCCGAATATTTTGCTTCCTATGTGCCGCAATTCATCGAGGCCGGGGCTAAAATCCTGGGCGGGTGCTGCGGCACGACCCCGGCCCATATCGCCGCTATGCGCGCCGCTTTGGATAAAATCCGGCCTGAAACCGCTCACCCGTCCCAAATGACCGTGCAGTCTGTCGCCGAAATGTTCGCCCCGCCGCACTCACAGACCGGCGAGAACGGCAGCGCCCTGGAAAAGACCCTCGAAAAGGTCAGCAAGGTCGACCCGACCCGGCTTGCGAAAACGTTAGCCGCCGGAAAGTTTGCCATCAGCGTCGAGCTTATTCCGCCTAAAGGCATCAAGCCAATAAAAATGCTCAACGCCGCCAACCAGATGGCTGAACTTGGCGCGGATACCGTCAACATTACCGATAACGCTATGGCGACGGTCCGCATGAGCAGCCTGGGGTGCGCCATGCTGGTCCAGCAGTCGGTCGGCATTGAAGCGATTGTCCACTATACCAGCCGGGACCGTAACCTGATGGCCCTGCAAAGCGACCTGCTAGGCGCGCACGCGAACGGCATCCGCAACATCCTGGCCCTGACCGGCGACCCGCCTCGCATGGGTAATTATCCGGGCGCAAGCGGTATCTGGGACGTGGACGCGATTGGTCTGGTCGAAATTCTCAGCCGCCTGAACCAGGGTTCGGACTGGAACGGCACCAGCATCGGCGCGGCGGCAAACTTCAATATAGGCGCAGCCTTCAACCCGACCGCGACCGACCTGCCCAATGAAATCGAGCGGTTGCGCCGGAAGTTAGCGGCGGGCGCCCGGTTCATTATGACCCAACCGGTTTTTGACCCTGCCCTCTTGCAGGAAACCCTGGCTGAAGTCGGCGAAATCAAGGTGCCGGTCCTGGCGGGTATCATGCTGCTGCACAACTACAAACACGCCGAGTATGTGTACCACGAGGTACCCGGTATCGTTGTGCCGGAAGCGGTCCTCAAACGGATGCAAAACGCCGGGGAGAAGGGCATGCAGGAAGGGTTGAATGTGGCTATCGAGGTAGTCGAGAACATTCGCCCGCTCATCCAGGGCGTTTACATCATGCCCTCGCACAACAAGTACGAGGCCAGCGCCGAACTGGTCAAACTGTTACGCAGTTAAATCCTTAAAAATGCTGATTGGGCAGGATATTTGTTATGCCAGGGGCAGGGCCAGACGCCACTTCAAAACAGCCGCAAATCTATTCTATCGGCCACTCCAACCAGCCGCTGGAAGATTTTCTTGACCTTTTGCGGCGGCACGACATTGAAGTGCTGGTAGACGTTCGCTCTTACCCTTACTCAAAGTTCACCACTCAGTTTGACAGCCCGGCCCTGAAGACTGCTATTATCCGAAGCGGCCTCAAATACCTTTACATGGGCAAGGAGTTAGGCGGACGTCCCGACGACCGCTCCCTTTACGATGTGGCGGGCCGGGTTAAATACTCTCAGGTGGCCGAGACGCCGCTTTTCCTGGAGGGCATCGCTCGACTCCTCAAAGGCATCGAGCAGTACCGGGTAGCCTTTATGTGTACCGAGGAAGACCCGGCAGGCTGCCACCGCCATTTGCTGGTGTCGCGGGTGCTGACCGCGCAGGGCGTGGAAGTGGGGCATATCCGGGGCGATGGCCGGATTCAGAGTGAAGCGGAACTGAAGGGCCAGCCGGAAGTTGAAACGGCCCAGCTTTCCTTATTTCCCGACGAGGAGTTCACCGAATGGAAATCTATACGACCGGTTTTACCCAAAAAACCGCCGCAAAATTCTTCGAAACCCTGAAACAGGCCGGAATAAAACAATTGCTCGATATCCGGCTGAATAATTCCTCGCAACTGGCCGGGTTCGCCAAACGGCCGGATTTGGCTTATTTTCTAAAGGAAATTTGCGATGCCGAGTACCTGCACGAACCCCTCTTAACGCCGACCCAGGCAATTCTCGACCGCTACCGCAAGGAAAAAAGAGGCTGGCCCAATTTTGAAAAAGAAATGCTGGCTTTGCTAGCCGAGCGCAAAATCGAAGAAAAAATAGACCCGGCCCTGTTTGAAAAGCCGACTGTCCTGCTTTGCAGCGAGTTTAGCCCCGAGCATTGTCACCGCCGCCTGGTGGCCGAGTATTTACAGCAACACTGGGGCAACATCCAAATTACACATCTTTAAGCTAAAATTTTTCGAAAACTATGCGGATTATCTTAAACCATTTGACGCATTTAAACCAGGGTTTTATATGCGTGGCCGGGCTTGACCTCGAAACCCACCGGCACGTGCGGCCTCGCTTGCGCCAGAACAACCTTACCTCGGCTTACCTGACCCGAAACGGCGGTTATTTCGAGCTCGGTGCAATGCTTGACCTGGATTGGGTTGAAAAAGCGCCCACGCCGCCCGAAGTTGAAGATGTGCGTTTCAACCCGCGCCGGGTGCGAGTTTTGAAAAAAGCCGCGCCTGTATACTTCTGGAACCTTTTGAAAAGCGTTGCCAGACCTCACCTTTCCGAGATTTTCGGCCCGGCTCTGCGACCGCTCGACTATAGCGCGGTCGTCTCCGAAGGGCAGGGTATCGCTTCCCTCGGCTGCCTCTATCTAGACCGTCTACCCGAACTAACTCTCAACCGACAAGGCCGTCCCCGCCTCGCCCTCAACGACCCGCCTTTTAATCTTAACCTATCAGTTACCGATTTGCGCTTTTATGAGGGAGGAACTACCAACCCCAACCCCACCGCTTTTGACCACGCCAACGCCCTAATCCGGCAGGGCGGCCCGGTAATTCTCAGCCTGGGATTATCGCGGGCGTGGCGCAAAAATGAAAATGACCCGGCCTACCACTGGCTCCAGGTCAATAATATCCATCTTGAAAAAAAGGGTTTTACTTTTTAACCAGGAGTTGGGCGGCGGCCTGGCGGACTTCCTCGTAAAGTTCGCGCCAGGGCCGTCCGGTGCGGCGGGCCAGGTCGGTTACGCTTTCGTATTCCGGGACCGCCTCAACGATTTCACCGCCCACGATTTTTAGTTTGACCTGGGCCTGCCCTGCCGGGATTTCGACCTGCCGGAACTGCCGCCCGGTGGTATAGCGGTTCATCCGGGAGCAGCGTACCCCGAAAGTGCTGCTTTCTTTGATAACCAGGGCGGCTAGCCGCGACTCGTCCGCCGGGTACGCCACCACGCTTAACTTGATGGCAGGCCGGTTCTTCTTCATCATAATGGGGGTGAAGTAAACGTCCAGGGCTTTCTCGGCCAGCAATCTTTCCATCAAAAAGCCCAAAGCCTCCCCGGTCATATCGTCCAGGTTCGTCTCGATAACGCTAACCTCGCCATGCCCCAAGAAAGTTTCCCTGCCATTAGTTTGTTCAACCGGGCTGGTTTCGTGATGATTATTGTGTCCGGCGTGAGTATTTAACTCCAGCCAGGGCGATTTCTCCTCGGTATCACAATGAGATTCATGCTGGGCCGGTTCAGCGTGGCTATCTTCCGGTGAGTGGGAATGGGTGTGGCCGTTGGGCGAGTGTAACTCAAGTTGGCCGGGGAGATTTTTATCTTCGTAAGAATGGCTGTGTTCATGGGAATGGCTGTGTCCGCCATCGTGGGAATGATTGTGACCGTGACCATCTTCATGAGAATGGCTATGGTCGCCTTCATGGGTATGCCCTGAAACAAGGTCCGAAACAGTCGCCGGGGCTGCTCCCTGGTTCGCGGGCCTGGTCCCGAGCCAGAGGCGCAGGGCGTTAGGCCAGGCAAATTCTTTGCTGCCAAACCCGTACCCGGCGCTTGAGATTTTCATAGGCGGGCGGTTGCCGATACCGTCCTGGCAGAGTGTCGCTACCAGGGCTGCCCCGGTTGGCGTGACCATCTCGGCCCTCGCGGGATATTCCGCGCCGTTCCCGAGGGTGACGGTTGGGGCGAGCGCGGCCCCCACCTGGGCCAGCAGTTGCAAGGTGGCGGGCGCCGGGACCGGCATCAGGCCGTGGGCCGCTTTTACAAACCCGCTCCCGACCGGTAGAGGGCTGCAATAAAACTCGGTTATATCGAAATATTCAAAGCCAATGCACGACCCCACAATATCCACGATAGCGTCAACCGCGCCGACCTCGTGGAAATGCACTTCATCGGGCGGCATGTCGTGGATAGCGCCCTCGACCCGGGCTAAATTCCAGAAGACCGCCAGGGCGCGTTCCTGCACTCGCCCGGCCAGACCACTCCCTTTGATAATTTTCTCGATGTCGGAAATCGAGCGGTGGGTGTGTTCTTGCTCGGTTTCGAGGTTTACTTCCAGTTTGAGGCCGGAAATATGGTGCTGTTCAACCTCTCGTTTTTCAAGCGAGAAACCCGGCCCCTGCAACTTTGCCAGTTCCGCCTGAAGATGTTCGAGCGGCAGGCCGAGGTCGAGCAAGGCTCCAAGCGTCATATCCCCACTCAAGCCGGAGTAAGCATCAAAATAAAGCAGATTAGTCATTTTCAAGGTTTTCCTGGGCCAGTTTGGCCTCTCGTTTCAGTTCGGCGGCATCTTTTTCAACTTTTAGCTGACCGCAGGCCGCCTGGATGTCCCGGCCTTTCTCAAAACGCACGCTGTTCGGGATACCGAAGTGGGTTAGCTCGGCCTGGAAAGCCTTGACGCGTTCGCCGGTTGAGCCGCGCTGGGCGCTGCCCGGCACCGGGTTCATCGGTATCAGGTTGACGTGGCAGAGCATGCCATGAAGGAGTTTGCCAAGTTCGCGGGCCGCTGCCGGGCTGTCGTTCTGGCCTTCTACCAGAGTGTATTCAAAGCTGACCCGGCGGTTGCTTTTCGCGATATAGTCCCGGCAAGCTTGCATCAGTTCCGCAATCGGGAAGCGGTGGTTTACCGGCAGCATCGAGCCGCGCAGCGAATCGTTGGCGGCGTGGAGCGAAATCGCCAGGTTTACCGGCAAATCTTCCTCGGCAAAACGGCGAATCATCGGCACCAGTCCGACCGTCGAAACGGTCATTTTACGCGCCCCCATGTTCAAGCCTTCGGGGTCGTGAAAACGCCGGATGGCTTTCCACAGATTAAGATAGTTTGCCAGCGGTTCGCCCATTCCCATAAAGACCAGGTTACTGACCCGTTTGTGGCCCATCGCCGCGGCATCGGTGGTCGTAGAGAGATACCGTTCAAAATGCAGCACCTGCTGGACGATTTCTCCGGCCTGGAGGTTGCGGAAAAGACCGAGTTGCCCGGTCGCGCAAAAAGTGCAGCCCATGGCGCACCCTGCCTGCGTCGAAACACAAACCGTTGCCCGGTCGGCATAAATCATCAGGACGCTTTCGATTTCCGCGCCGTCGGGCAACCGGAACAGCACCTTGCGGGTCTGCCCATCCCCGGCCACTTTTTCTATAACCACTTCTAAGGGCGCTAAAGGTGCCTGGGCACCCAGTTTTTCGAGTAAAGGCCGGGGCAGATTGCTCATCTCGCTATATTCGGCGGCGAATTTCTGGTAGAGCCAGCCCCAGATTTGTTTGGCCCGGAACGCCGGAAACCCCCACTCTTTGACCAGCGCGGTCATTTCAGCCAGGTCGTAATCGAGCAGGGTCTGGCGCGGCTTGCGGCTGGCGGCCAGGTTAAGAGCGCTTTTACGGGGTAAATTCAAGGCTTCGATAGCCGCTAAATCCCTGGCAAAAGCCTCCGATTGGTTATTTACTTCTAAAGAAACAGTCACTTCTTTCAACTTCACCTTTTGAATAATAGCCAGTAATCAGCGGTCTGGGTAAAGCAGACTTAACTCCTGAATGCCGGCTCTGTAATACTTCTATAATAAGCTCTTAATATAAGTTTGAGCCCGGTTTTAAATAAAAAAGGCTGCCAGCGATTAAACCGGCAACCCTTATTATACCATACCTCCGGCCAGTTCAGCCTTAAATTGAGGCAGCTAAACCCTAAACCCTGGCCACTAAAAACTACTCTTTAATGATAGCGCCGGGATTTAAGCCGTTCGGGCTGAACGCGATATTCTGGAACTTAATGCCCACAATATCGTCTTTAGCCCGGCTGGCCCCCACGAAACTAATCGTCATGCCTTCAAGGTTAAAGGTAAAGACTTCCGGCTTACCGTTGTCGTACTGGAATAGGATTTTGTTCTCCCACCAGAAGAAATGATAATGATGCGGCCATTTCTGGTCGTAGGAGTCGGGAGTTCCGTACCGCCTGATTTTGCTGCCATCCTTGAAGTTAGCTTCGAGCATGGCGGTCATGGCTTTGGGCGACAGGCTGAAATCGTGGATAGCCCCGAATTCGAAAGTCTCGCCGCTGCTGTTAGTGAAGCGGACATAGTTTTTATAGCCGCTCCCGTAACCCATCACGCAGTTGCGGTCGTTGTCGTCGCAGACCGGCACAAAATCAAGGTCCAGGTTGCCAGAAGTGGTCAGCGCGCCCGGTCTGGTGGCGGCCCCGGCCAGGAAATCGTTATTCGGGTTATCGTTCCAGTAGGTCGGGTTAACCCTGGCTCCCGCCAGTTGCAGGCTCTGGCTGTTGTTGCCGAGGGTCAGGTTAATGCCTTTGTCGTTCTGGAACGGCACCAGTTCGGTATGCACGCCCGCTAAAGTCTCGAAAGTCCGGTTGGCCGAAACGACCTCGTTACCGTAAATGTCTTTACCATGGACGCGGTAGTTGTAGACCTGGCCTGGAATAAGGTCCGTAATCACAAAGTTGTGGCTGCTGACCATGTTTGAGTTTACATAACTTGTCTGCCCGTAGCGGTTGCTCAGGCCGTATTCGACCCAGCCATTGGTAGCGACATTGGTCGTCCACCTGATGACCACGCCGTTATGCCAGGCTCCTGACGCGGAAACATCATTGATACCGGCGGCAGGCGGCGCGGACCCTTCCCACAGGAAGGTCACTTCCAGCTTACCCGCCGACGCGCCATTCAGCCCCAGGTCGTCCCAGTAGGTACCGTCGCCAATATCAATACCGCTCGGATTGCCCACCCGGCCGCCGTTTTCGTTCAGGCCGCCGTTGTGCTTTTCCAGATAGGCTTTCTCGGCCTGCGGTACGCCAACCGGCAAATCCTTGAACTCATTACGGGGATTATGCCAGTAGTTATCCTTGAAATTCCAGGGGCCAACATCCATAACCGGGGCTGTGGCGGTCCGACCGTTGGAAGCGGTAATTTTAACCATGTAGTCGGATTGGCCGAGGTCGTTCAGGGCGGTCCAACTTGGCAGCGACACGAAATGGTCTCTCTCCTGGATGATATGTCCGTTAGCGGTGCGCCCTCCTACCAGGCCTTCCCGGGTGCCGTAAACCGAAAAGGTCGGGGCAGCCGCGTCCTGGGCCGGGCTGGCCGAGGCGATATTCGAGAGTGAAAAGTAGCTGGCCGTCCTGACGTTATTAAGGTCGCGGCGGTTGGCTTCCAGCTTGATATCGCCGAAGTTCGGCGACTTCCCGGCGGCGTTCGAAAAGAGCCGGGTCCGGTACTGGGCATAAAGAAAAGCATTGGACGCGCCGAACGAAGCCGTCTGCCCGCTGGCATCAAGGGTCTGCCACAAAGTCCAGTTGTGGTTGTCCGGGCTGACCCGCACGTCTACTTCAATACCGGTGCCGGACGGCTGCTGGCCGTTCCAGGAAACATCCAGGGTGTTGAAAGGCTCGTCAAAGCGTTTTGGCTGGCTGGTGTACATGCCGTAATCGGCCCAGCCGCCGCTCCAACTCGGCGGCACAAAATTATCTGTTCCCAGGCTCAGGCTATCGCCTATGTCCAGGCTCGTATTGAGAAGACTGGTATAACCCGCCAGGCCGAGCCGGGCCGGGTTTTCGGAAAGAAGTTGTTTGGTCTGGGGAGTTGTGAGCGGTGGGAACTTGGAGACCGGCACAGGAGCAGCCTCGGCCGGACCAATGCCTATACTTGCGGCGAGGTTCAAAGCCAGTAAACTGACCACGAACACAGCTATCCGGCGCGGTATGGCCGGATGGCGGAGCAACCCTTTTCTATTTTCTATCAAATATTCTTCACTCCTGAAGGCTTGCCCAGACAACATCTAACCGGCCTCATCTCCGGTTAGTCGGAAAACTAGCAGCAAACCAAAAGTCTGGCGCAACCTTCACTGACCGTTCAACACTTTAAAGAATTGCCGGGTAAACTTGCCTTTTTGCACTTACTGGAGGTCCCGGCCTGTTTCTTTTGTTGGCAGCATTGCCACAGATGTTAAACGGTTAAATTAATTAACCCGTTATTATGCCCTGATTGAGTATGCTTATAATGCGCTATTACAATATAGCATATTAATGCAATATAGCATATTAATGCAATAGGACATTATTTTAAGGTAAACCGGTTGAAAAACCAAAATTTATTTTCTAAATTCCCGGTTTTCCCATAGGGCGGCATTATAAACGAGGTAGTTGTCTGGCGCAACCTTTTCATTTGTTTTCTAATCTTACTACCCCATTCTTTACGGCTTATCTCAACTTCAACGATTAGCTTTGCTACACTTGCGGTAGCAAACAAAACAGGGTTTATAAATTGCAAAATTCTGCCGGAACTGGCAATATAGCCCGGTCTTTTGCTAATGGCGTGGCAGTTTTACGATTTTTTCAAAAGTTTCTTTTCCTGGAAATTAAGACCCTGTCCCCACGCTTTGCCGGGACGCCGGGAACGAATGGAAAGCGAGTAAGCGAATAAATATATGAGGGGAAAATTATGTTTAGAGTATCAAGCGGGGATTTATTGTTGGTAAGCCGTTTAAACCGGGTGGGGACGGTTAGAGGCCGGTGGGGCGCGGCTTTTTTAACTGTCCTGCTTTTGAATATGGGACTGCTGGTTTTTACCCTCAAACCGGCCCTGGCTACCGACCCGGCCCCGCTCGAACTGTCGGCCAATTCCGGCCCGACCGGTTCGGTGCTGACAGTCAAAGGGACTATCCCGAAGGATAATCAAAATCTAAACCTGATAAGTATTTTCGTCCAGCTACAACCGAACGATAATTTTTATATGCGTATGGGCGCGGCCCCGGTCAGGTCGGACGGCACTTTCACCTGGACCGGACCTTTACCCAGGGCCGGGATTGCTCTTTCCGGCGACGGCACGGCTGACCCGCACGAAATAACCCTGCCCAACGGCCCGGTAACAATCGTTTACGGCGTGGTCCCTTCTTTTGAAAGCGCCAAAGTTACCTTTACCGTTACCGACAATACCAGAGGCTCTTATGCCGACCCTACCGGCAGCCTGGAAGTGTATAACAACTGGGCCAGGACTGACAACCTGGTGGCTTCCGGCGCGGTCAGCCGGAGTTGGCTGTGGGGTCCGGTCAGTTATGAGGTCATCGAGCCTTATAAAGAATCACCGAAAGGCTGGCGGTTCGTCACTTATTACGACAAAGCCCGCATGGAAATCAACAACCCGGCCGCTCCAACCGTCAACAACCCCTATTATGTCACTAACGGCCTTCTCGTGCGCGAACTGGTTACCGGCCAGCTTCAACTGGGTGACAACACCTTTGAAACCCGCAAACCGGCCGAGGTGCCAACCGCCGGGGACTTTACCGCCGCCAACAAGACACCGAATTTCGCGGCTTACACCGCCCTGCAAACTGTCAACAATAATAAAGACGGGCAGACTATTACGGATAGGCTCGACCAGCAGGGCAAAGTGACCCAGGCGCCGGATTTAGCCCACTACGATGTTACGGCAACCAACCTGGTTGAGCAAACCAAACATTATATCGCCAGCCCGTTCTGGACCTTCTTAAATTCGAGCGGCCCGCTTCTGGTCAATACCGGCTCGTTCGACCAGACCCAGCAAAACGGCCGCATCTTTGACCCGCTGTTCAACGCCACCGGCTACCCGATTACCGAGCCGTACTGGACCAGGACTGTTGTCGGCGGGACCGAGAAAGATGTGCTGGTGCAGCTTTTCGAACGCCGGGTGCTGACCTACACGCCTTCCAACACCGCCGCTTATCAGGTGGAAATGGGTAACGTCGGCTCGCAATATTACCAGTGGCGTTATAACGCCAGCTTCCAATAAACCTCCCACCAGGTTGACAAACCGTATCCGGCTGTCTAAACTTGACCTCAATTCCGGGCAGGCCGAGTAAAGTTGAGATAGTTTTAAATTTAAGGCGGGCGAAAAATAATGACAGCTCAGGATACGGGGGCCACCTGGTCCCTGGAAG
>CADDZM010000075.1 GCA_902812345.1 Chloroflexota bacterium
CTTTTGCGGACAAGAGTATTAGGAGGGAGTTAGAAACAAAGGGCTAAATTAAATAGAAAACGGATAGTAGTCAAGGGGCGCCCATTAACTCAATTTCTAGCCTTTTCAGCAAAAGTGAGCCAGAACCTTGTAAACTCCTCAAGAGTTAGTTTGAGGACTTGATTTAGAGCCTGAGTAGTATTAAGTTTGAGTCTTATTGTTCTCTGCATAGCACATATATTCTACCATATATGGAGTTTATGCAAAGGGTTAAGAGGAATACCTCACCTGCGGTGAGGAAGAAGCGCGTTTCCTCTGTCACCTGAAGGAGACAGTCCCCACGCACACTTCTTATGGGAGTCTGGCCGCATGTAACTTTCGTGAATATAGGGTCTGGCGTCGTGGCTGCGCGAGGTTACATCCGCTTTAGGAGGGGGGTAGTTCGGGAAGGGCCAGTGGACCAGGTAAGTATCCAGATCAGATAATCCAGTCCTAGATCTTTGAGTGATTTCCGGCAGCTTTCAACCACGTCTTGGGGCGCGTGCTTGTTGTTCCAGAGCTTGGAAGTTACCCAGATTTCGTCACGGCGCAGGCCGTTCTTGAAAAGGGTCTGGAACGATGCGCCGATTTCAGCTTCATTACCATAGACCGAGGCGCAATCGAAATGGCGATAGCCCACGCTGGCGGGCTCCAGAACGGCCCCGGCAATCAGGGCGGCGGAGGCGTGGTCGGAGCCGAAAGTTCCTAAACCGATGGCGGGCATTTTAACCCCGGTGTAGAGGGTCCGTTGAGGTACTTCGGCAGGGTTTACGCCATCTCCGGCCAGGGGGAAACCCGATTGGGTCTGTAGCGCCATCAGAATTTATCTTTTTTAAAACTTTCGCTTGAAACATTTTTGGTTTGATAGCCTTGTAGCCCGAAACTTCACAGGTTCAAAGTGGTATTTATCAATCAATTTTTCGCAACGGGCCAGCCAGCCGACCAGGAAATCAGGTTTAGGGCCAGGGCCGGAATTGATGTTTAGTTGTTCGGGCGGCAGCGGCTCGGCGGGATCGTAAAGACCGGCATAGCGGGGGTCTTGCACATCTGAAGGAAACTGCATACCCCCATCGAAATAAAATCAGTGTTCGGCCCGGTGCAAAGATAGACCAAAGATAAGCCCTTCCTCGCGGACGGCGGCAGCCAGTTCACCGATTAAATCGCGGCGCGGTCCCATTTTGGCGGCGGTCCACTCCGAAAGGTCGCTGTCGTACATAGCGAAACCGTCGTGATGCTCGGCCACCGGGACAATATATTTACCCCGGCCTCTTTGAAGAGTTTTGCGAATCTTCGCGGTGTTATAATTGCCCCGGGCTAAAGCGTTACGTCCACAGGGCAAATATATAACTAAAACTCTTGGTGAAATCATTTTCACAAGTTAGGCTGATATTACAATAGGTCAGAAAGTTTGTCAATAGGGTATTTCAGGATAGGCAGAAAATTCAGAATAATAAAGCTTTTTAAATTATTTTTACCCCTTGACGAACCGCCTTTTCCCCGATATATTAAAACTTGCCACTATTTACCCGGGTCGTGTTTATGAAAATATTTTCAAGCATTTTAAAACTTTTGGCAGGACTAATAAAGCTAACACTGACATGATGTAGGAATTGGGGTATAATAAAATTAGTCTACAAGCGATTATATTAAAATATTTGCAATTACAAGAGGCATAAGCAGAATATGGCAAATATTCAGCAAGTGGCGAAACACTCCGGTGTTTCTATTTCGACTGTGTCACGGGTGCTGAACAATACGGCTAAAGTTAATGAAGATGTCCGGCGGCGGGTCGAGGCTTCGATACTGGCCCTTAATTACCAGCCAAACCCGGCTGCCCGCTCTCTACGGACGAACCGCTCTCGCATCATTGGCCTTTTGATTTCGGACATCCAGAACCCCTTTTTCATGCGGCTTATCCAGGGAGTCGAGGAGGAGGCGCTTCGCCACGAATACAGCCTGATTCTTTGCAATTCCAACGAAAATCCGCAACGGGAGCAGCAATACCTGGACGTGCTTTATTCCGAGCGAGTAGCCGGGGCGATAATCGTGCCGGTCCGAGAGCGTTTTGGCGAGGCGACCCTCAACAAATTCCGCGAACGGCAAATTCCGATTGTAACGGTGGACCGGCGCGTCAAAGATAAGGACGTGGACGCGGTTCTGGTTGATAACTTGCGGGGCGCTCGCGAGGCTATCGCGCACCTTATCGCCAGCGGTTACTGCCGGATTGCCGCGATAACCGGGCCGCTAACCGTCACGACCGGGCGAGACCGCCTGGAAGGGTACCGCCAGGCACTGCAAGAAGCGGGTATCCAGCACGACCCGGCCCTGGAACGCTCCGGCACCTTCGACGCGGCTACCGGTCGGAAGTTGACCGAGGAGTTGTTGGAGCTTGACCCGCCTATTGATGCGCTTTTTTCCGGCAACAACCTTTTAACCCTCGGAGCCCTGGACGCTATTCACGCGCATAATTTGCGCGTGCCGGACGATATCGGCATGGTCGGATATGACGAGACTTACTGGTCCTCGCTGAGTTCGCTTTCACTCACGACCGTAATGCAACCAGCCTACGAACTGGGTAGGGTCGCGGCCTTAAGGCTTTTCCAGCACCTTCAAAATCCCGGTAAGCAGGCCCGTCAGGAAGTGGTGCTGGCCCCTTCGCTTGAAATTCGGGGTTCAAGCCTGCCTAAAGAAATACACCAGCTTAAAGTCAAAGCCTGATTTTTTAATAATCTAAAATGAACTGGAGAAATTACAGATGTTACGCGGAAAACTGATTCACCCGGAAATTCTGGAAGCTCTCGGAAAGGCCGGACACGGTAGTAAAATCTTGATTGCCGACGGCAATTATCCTTTTTCGACCGGCTCAAATCCCCATGCTAAAAAAGTTTTTCTAAACCTGGCCCCGAACCAGTTATCGGCCACCATAGTCCTGCAAGCCCTGGCCCAGGCCATCCCGGTTGAGGCCGCCCAGGTAATGGGCAAGGACGGCGAGGAGCCGTCCATTTTTAAGGATTTCCGCGAAATTTTGCCGGGCGACGTTACCCTGCAACCCCTGGAACGGTTTACTTTCTACGCCGCCGCCAAAGAAACTGATGTAGCCCTGGTGATTGCTACAGGGGAAGAACGTACCTACGCCAACATTTTAATTACGATTGGCGTCGTCCAGCCGCAATCGCAGGTATGAACGGTCGTCAAAAGAGACCTGGCCTTTTTGCAGCCCTTTGGTGGCCTTGTACTCCCTGAAAAGGAGCGGGTCGCGGGCGAGAATTTCGGCCAGGCGCTTTTCCGAAGCAGCCAGGGTCGGCAGCAGTTCGGGATAACCGTCCGAAGCCATGACGATAAAATCGGTATGGTCGGGTAGCGAGGCTATACTGACCCTGGCCGAGTCGAGAAAGCCGTCCAGAACCCACGAACCGTATTCGGGCGAGGCCGGGTTATTCTGGAAAAGCCGTTCGCGCTGGAGAAGTGGGAAAATAAACTCGCGCCCGGTATCGTTTTCCCGCAGTTCTTCAACGGTTTTACCCAGCAGCAGTTCGGTTTCCAGGTAGAAAGCCCGCGCGCTTGCCAGCAGGTTGTCAGCGGGTTTGGGGTGGATAAACAGGGTTCCATCAATAAGAGCCTGGCAGTCACCAATCGACCAAAGCTGGCGGTAGTAACGGCTGTAGATGAGGACGCAGGCCGCGCAACGCTCTACCGGGTTCTTTTCAAGTTCGCTTGTAAGGCCGAGGCTGTCATATAAGTCGCGGAAAACCCCGTTAAGCCGGGCAAAAGTGTCCCGGGCCGCCATCTCAGGAGCAAGCCGGGGAAGCATTTCCAGTACCAGGCGAGTCGCCACCTGGCCGGAGGTTTTACCGTTCCAGCGCCTGGTTGATTTGCTGGTCACTCCATCAATTACGGCGGCGAAGTTTTCGTTATAAAAAATCCCATCCTCACAGGCCGCCAGATCCCCGGTCTTTGAGTTTAAATATTTCTCGATAATTTCCAACTTTTCTTCCCAGGAAAAGGCCGGCCTTAAAACCACTTTGCCAGCCAGGCTAAAACAAGCAGCAGAACAAGCAGCCATAAAACAATGATAGCAATAGCCCCGGCCCGGCTACTCGGGCGAGTCGCCAGGACGCTGGCCTGCTTGCGGTGTTCTTCCAGCAGGTCGGGCGGAATGAGCCGGACGGCCAGGGCGATACCAAGCGGCAGCAGAATCAGGTCGTCAAGATAACCGAGCACCGGGATAAAATCGGGTATCAGGTCAATCGGGCTAAGCGCGTAAGCCACCACGCACCCGGCGACCAGTTTGGCGTACCAGGGAACCCGCCGGTCACGGGCGGCCAGGTAAAGGGCCAGCACATCTCGTTTGAGGTTGCGCGCCCACTGGCGCAGTTTTCCGGGCGGGTTCGCTTGGGTCAATTTATCTTTTTGCAACCTCGTCAGGGTGAGGATTCAGCCGCTTCTCGTTGCCGAGGTTGTTTATCGCGGCCATATCCTCATCGGATAGCTCGAAATTGAAAATGTCGGCGTTTGACCGCAAACGGTCTTCCCTGGTGGACTTGGGGATTATTACCACGTTCGATTGGAGGTTCCAGCGCAAGATAACCTGGGCCGGGGACTTGCCGTATTTGCGGCCAATTTCAACAATACGCGGGTTGTCCTGGCTGTCGCGCAGGGCGTAATAACCTTCAACCTGGATTTTCTTCGACTCGTTATAGGCCTTTAATTCGGGCTGAGTCAGCAGTGGGTGAAACTCGTACTGGTTAACGGCGGGCGGGATTTCCGCGACTTGCAGGAGGGCTTCCAGGTGGTGCACCAGGAAATTACTGACGCCAATTGCCCGCACCCGGCCGTCCTTGTAAAGTTTTTCAAGGGCTTTCCAGGATTCAAGATGTCCCGGCACGGGCCAGTGAATCAGATAAAGGTCGAGGTAATCGAGGCCGAGCTTTTCAAGGCTTTCATCGAAGGCCCGCAAAGCCTGGTCGTAACCCTGGTCAGGGTTCGCCAGTTTGGTTGTGATAAAAAGCTGGTCGCGCGGTATGCTGCTCTCCTTGAGCCCTTTACCGACCCCGGTTTCATTGCGGTAAACTTTAGCCGTATCGAAAGCGCGATACCCCAGGGCAGCGGCTGTCTTTACCACCTCGGCCACTTCATCATCGGTCTTGCCGGTATTCATCGTCCCCAGGCCAAACCAGGGCATTTCCACCCCGTTATTTAAAACCGTCTTATCATTAATACTGGTTATTTTCACAAAATCTTCCTTTCGCAAAATTAGCAGTTTCGTAAATTGAGCAGTCCAAGCCCTGTTGTTATAAACCAGGATAGCAATCCAGCACAAATCAAACCGGAAGCCCGCTATAAATAAAAAGCCCCAGCTTCTTACCCGGCTGAGGCGCTTTTACCAGAAAATTTGAAATAATTTTAGATTTTCGTCAGTAAAGGCTTTAATGGCGGGTCCTTGAACTTGAGCTTGAACTTGATTTCTCAATCATGCGGCGATAGCGGGCCTCGCCCAGTGAGAAAATACCGTAAGCAATCAGGCCAACCGCCACAAGGCCCAGCAAAATCTGGCCGTAAGTCTGGCTGGCTAATTCAGAGAGCGCGCCGCCCAGCCCTTTAGCCTGGTCGGGATTTTTTTGGAGGGCCGCCAAAATCAGAAAGATACCTATTACCGCAAAGACTACCCCACGCGCCGCCAATCCAAACTGGCCGAAACGCACAATCCACTCTTTAACCGTAGCGCTCATTTGTTCCAGTTCGAGATGCTTTTTAAATTCGGCTTGGTAAGCCTTATAAAACTGGTAGCCGGCCACTCCCAGTACCACCAGGCCCGCGATAATTACCAGGGCTACCCCCAACGGCTTATCGAGAAGCTGAGCGGTCCAATCTTTGGCGCTGGCATCCGAGTTTTTGCCCTGGTTCCCGGCCCCGGTCAAAAGTTGGATAGCCCCAATCGCAAAAGCCAGGTAGGATACCCCAATTCCGGCATAGACCAGGCGGGTGGCGATGCCCTTTGGCTCGGTGCCTTTGCCCTCGGTATCGGCCACCGCCATAAAAAATCTCCACAGGGCGTAACAGGCCAGGCCAAACGCGACTACGGCCAGCAAAAATACCCCAAAAGGTTGCTCATAAATCTTCTGAACGGCCCCCTTGCGGTCGGTGGTTTGGCCGCCGCCCGTCCCAAGAGCGGCCAGGGCCGCCAGGATGCCAACCACCATATAGACTACCCCTTTGGCGGCGTACCCAAACCGGCCCAGCATAATAGTCGCCGGTTTATGGGCGGTCTCGTCAACTTTTTGCCCGGCTTCTTTAACGGGCGCGGAGTTTAGCGGATTCAACTTTGAATTACCTGGATTCATTGATTTTCCTTCCCTTCCAATACTTCCCTTCTAATATAAAAGTATAAAAGTTTTTAAATGGCCGAGCCTGCTGCTTAAAAACCCTAAAAGTTTCAGGAAACGCCTGTTTGTTCGGCCCGGTTCTGGTTCGTCTCAGCGTTTGTCGCATCAATATTTTTCTCAACTTTTTCCGGTGGAACCCTGACCAGCAAGGCCGCTGGATGGATTTTGTATTCGAGCGGTGAACTTAAACTGCGGGTTTCGCCGTCAAAAGCTACCGGCAAATGGTGGCGCGAGGTATAAACGACCGCCTCGCAAACCTCGGCCTGGGTAACCAGGGGTGATTGCTCGAGTTTATTGCGTAGAAAGCTGGCCGCTACCCGGAACAGCTCGAAAAAAGTCGCCGCTTTCACCATGTAGACATCAAAAACCTGGTCGTCCAGCCTGGCCCGCTGCCCGGCTTGCAGGGGAGTCATATTTATCCGGTTGTTGGAGAAAAAAAGCAAACCAACCTTCAAATCCTGCTTTTTCCCATTGATTTCCAGTTTAACGTGCAGAAGGTGCGGGCGGCGAAAGACATTCCAGCCTGCCAGAAGGTAGGCGAAAAGTTTCCCCAGGCGCGCCTCGTATTTTTCGCGCTGTTTAACCAGCCGGGGATAAATCCCGATGCTGGAATTGTTTAGAAAATAGTTTCCGTTAACTTCCCCCACGTCAATGCGGATTTCGGTCGCCTCCGTCCCGGCGAACAAGCCCAGCGCCTCGACCGGGTTGGCCGAAACGCCAATATCACGGGCGAAATGGTTGAGGGTGCCGAAAGGAACGACCACCAGCGGTATACCGGTGTTAACCAGGCAGGATGCAATCGAATTGATAGTGCCGTCACCACCCGCCACGCCAATTATTTTTACATCCCGCCGCAGGTAATTTTTCACTAACCAGGGAAGGTTCTCCCCTTTTTCGATAATATGAACTTCCAGGTCGGGTTGTTTGGCGGCTTCAGCCAGCAAATTATCAAGTTCCTTGCCTTTTCTGGCCCGCCCGGCATTTTCATTAACAAACAATACCTTTTTCATAAGTCCAACGCTTTAGTCTACCCTTGCTAATTTTTTGAATTCCCCATATTCAATGAGTTTAGCTGATATTTTATAAAACCAACGCAAGAATAAGACCAGCGCCGCAAACGTAAAAGAGGCTCCCGGCGCGACACCTGAAGCCTCAAATACTAAATTTTAGGTTTACCACGCCTTAAGGCCGGTTTCAATAGCGTAAGCGGCCCTTAAGACCGTCGCTTCGTCCCAGGCCTTGCCGACAAGTTGCAATCCAAGCGGCAAACCTTCGGCGGTGCGTCCGACCGGGACCGAAACGGTCGGCCAACCCAGGAAGTTAAACGGGCCGGTGAATGTTACCGAGGCCGGGGTGCCAAGCGGCGGCGCTTTTGCAGGCATAGTCGGGGTGCTGAGCAGGTCAATCTGGCGGAAAATAGCTTCAAAACGCTGTCGTATCGCCTGCCGCGCCTGTTGGACGAGGACAAAGGCATTTGGAGAATAGGCGTAAGCGGCCAGGATGCGCTGGCGGGGAAATTCACCAAAATCGTCCAGGCGGGAACTTAAATTGGGCTGGTGGAAGGTGCTGGCTTCTATGCCGAGCAAAGCCCCATTCAGGCTGCGGAGCAAATCAAAGTCAGCCACAGGTACCTCGTAAAGTTCGGCCCCGGCCTTTTGCAGTTCGGCCAGGCCAATCTGCCAGGCTTCAATCGCTTCGGTTGTTGCCAGAAATTCAGCTTCGGCCAGCACGCCCACTCGTAAACCCTTAACATCTTTGTGCCAGTCAACCGCTACCGGGGCTACCTGGCGCGACCGGATATCGCGCGGGTCGTAACCTTCCAGAGCCGACAGCAGCAAGGCCGCATCCTGAACGGTCCGGGCCATCGGGCCGAGGTGATCGAGCGACCAGGAAAGGGTCGTCGCGCCGTAAAGGCTTAGGCGGCCAAAAGTGGGCTTAAGGCCAACCAACCCGCATTGAGCCGAGGGAATCCGAATCGATCCCCCCGTATCGGTGCCGAGCGCCCCATAGACCAGGCCCGCCGCCAACGACGCGGCCGACCCGCTACTCGAGCCCCCGGTATCGAAAGCAGGATTAGCCGGGTTGCGAGTGGGGCCGTAATGGGCGTTGTTCGAGCCGGGCGAGTAGGCAAACTCGGACATGCGGGTCTTGCCGACGATTACCGCCCCGGCATCCTGCAGGCGAGTAACACCCGTCCCGTCATAATCCGTAAGGTTCCCGGCCTGGATTTTGGAACCGGCTGTCGTAATAGTGCCTTTCATCGCCAGCAAATCCTTTACCGCTACCGGGACACCGTGCAGAGGACCGCGATAATTCCCGGCCTGGATTTCCTGCTCGGCCTGCCGGGCGGCTTGCAGGGCGCGTTCGGTCAGCACCAGTTGAAAAGCGTTTAGCTCGGGGTCTTGCCGGGCGATACGGTCAAGGGCTTCCCGGGTTAGCTCTACCGGGGAAACCTCTTTGGCCTGGATTTTTGCCGCAATACCGACCAGGGTGCCGTATTTTTTAGCCCAGTCCGGCCCGCCGGGGGTAACTTTGGCTCCTTCAGACTTTGGAATTTCAAATCGTTGCAAGGGTTCGGCGGCAGCGGGCGCGGCTTCCGTCCCGCCATCGGCCCAGCCCTTAAGGTAATCCGGCAGGTCAGGGGCGGTGTTTTCCAGGACAAAATTCTCAAAAGCCAGGACCGGGCCGAGAAAGCCTTTATCAATCATGCCCTGTAAGTCAGGCTCACTGATATTAATGCGGGCCAGCTTTAAATTTACGCGCAACCGTTCGATAATTTCAGGAGGTACTCCAGCCTGGGTCATCTCTCTTTTCCTCTTTTTAAATTAAGGTTTTAATAGCCGCTCGAAAGGATTTTCTAAGCAAAGTATAACAGAGCCGCTCCGATTTCAACAATTTGGTACCTTTTCCCACCTCTTTATTTTTTTATTATTCTTCCGGCCAACCCGAAAAGAAATGGTTTATTTTAAGAAATTGAATAACAACCAATAGTAAAGTTCGGACAATAAATGGTAAATGAAGTAAAAAGAGAAGCGTAAAGAATGGTATTATTGACTCGCTTCAAAATGATTGATATAGTATAAACATCTAACCTAGCTATGAAAAAGAAACCAGGAGAGTAAGTTGTTACCTGTAGTTGATAATTTTAATTTACCCCGAAGACTAGGCGATGGCCTGGTCTTACGCTGGGGCCGGCCCGGCGATGTCGAGGCCGTCGCTGAATTTAACGGGCGCATCCATTCTGCAACCAGCGAACCGGATGTTTATGTCGCCAACTGGACTCGCGACCTGATGAGCGGCAAGCATCCCACCACCAAGCCCCACGATTTTTTAGTGGTCATAGACGAGAACAGGAGCGGCAAAGTTGTTTCCAGCCTGAACCTGATTTCTCAGACCTGGAGTTATGGCGGCATCCCTTTCCAGGTAGGCCGTCCCGAGGCCGTCGGCACCGATCCGGACTATCGTCGTCGCGGCCTGGTCAGGACGGAATTTGAGGTTATCCATGCCCTGAGCGCATCCAGGGGCGAAATGGTCCAGGTCATTACCGGGATACCCTACTACTACCGCCAGTTCGGTTACGGCATGTCCCTCGATTTATCCGGCGCGCGCCGCCTCGAATTTCACGCCGTCCCAAAACTGGAAAACAATGCCCAGGAAAGTTTCCGGTTGCGCCCGGCCACCTTTGACGATATCCCGGATCTGACCGAACTCTATGCTATCCATTGTTCGAGCAGCCTGGTATCGCGCATCAGGGACAACAACGAATGGCATTTTGAACTCAGCATGAGCGAGGAGAAGTCTCTTTCTCATCACCGCTTCTATATCATCGAGACCTTTGATGGAACCGTCGCCGGATATGCCGAAGCGATTCCCGGCCCGGACCAGCCTAACATGCCCCTTTCCATACGGGAGTTAGCCGCCCGGCCGGGCTTTCCCTTACGGGCGGTCAGCCAGTTTGCGGCCCGCGCTTTTAAGGCGATAGCCGAAGAAATGAACCATAGCCGTAAGGAACCGCTGGTCAGCCTTAGTTTTAATTTTGGCGAAAGTCACCCAGCCTATCTTGCTATGGGCAACGTCTTTGGCCGGATTGTCCCACCCTACGCCTTTTATGTGCGAGTGCCGGACCTGGCCGGTTTCCTGATGCATATCCGCTCAGTCCTGGAAAAACGGCTGGTTGGAAGCGTAATGGAAAATCATTCCGGGGCTTTGCGCCTGAACTTTTACACCAGCCAGCTTTCGCTCAATTTCGAGTACGGGCGGTTGAAAGAAGTTGTCCCTTTCAAGGCCACTTCTTATACGGAAGGCGACGCCCTTTTCCCCGATACAACCTTCCTCAGTTTGCTTTTCGGCCACCGCACCCTGGAAGAACTGCGTTATATTTACCCTGACTGCTACCCGAGCAATAATGGCGCAGCAGTTTTACTTGAGATACTTTTCCCGCGCAAACCTTCCTGCGTCTCGGTTCTTAATTAAGAACTTTAAGAAAATCCAATGCCCCGGTTAACGCCGGGGTATTTTTTATATAAAGAGTCAGTTAAGGCAATTTGCATAAGAACTAACCCTTAAAAACCCTGCGATTCTTCTCTTAACATATTTTGGAGGATATAAAATTTCTTTTGGTGATGTTTTGCCTTAAGTTGAGCGAATTTTAGCCTTCAATCCGGTGGATAAGTATCTTTCTCCAAACGCTTTATAAAAAAGTTATGCTCAAAAAGTTACTCAAAATACTTATAATGGGTTAAAAAGAAGGGCTTTGTGCATTTTGCCCAAATGAAAATGTCAATTATACAAATTGCCATAGGTTGCATCGTGGTGTATAATTGCAAGCGTGATCAAAACATTTTACTTTTGATCAGGGTTCTTAACAAAGTACTTATAGCAATCTTTCTTTTATTAAAACGCGCCGCTGGAGTCGCACCGTAATACCCCGTTGCTGTGGAAATAGCATTATGCTGGAGGGGAAGGAAACAATTATGGTAGCTGTACCAAACTTGCGGCCTCAAAAAGAGGGGGTTATCAAGGTGGCTCAAACCAGAGTAGTTATAGCTGACGACGAGTCGATTATCCGGATGGACCTGAAGGAAATGTTGAACGGTCTCGGTTATCAGGTGGTAGGAGAGGCTGGAGACGGCCGCCAGGCTATCCAGATGGCCCGCGAATTAAAACCGGACCTTGTTATAATGGATATTAAAATGCCGGAAATGGACGGCATCCAGGCCGCGCGGGTCCTTACTGAAGAAAAAATCGCGCCCGTATTACTTTTAACCGCTTACAGCCAGCAAGAACTGGTTTCGGGCGCTCGTGAAGCCGGGGTTGTTGGTTATATCGTCAAGCCGTTCCGCCAGGACGAACTGATGCCCGCGATTGAAGTTGCCCTCAGCCGTTTCCGCGAGTTCCGCGAACTTGAAAAAGAAATGGGCGACCTGAAAGAAACTCTCGAAGCCCGCAAGGTTATCGAACGCGCCAAAGGCGTTTTGATGGACCAGTACGGCCTGAAAGAAGCCGACGCTTTCCGGCGGATTCAAAAGCTCAGCATGGATACACGCAAGAGCATGCGCGAGATTGCCGAAGCTATTTTGTTAGCTCGCGAAATCGACAAGAATTAGGTTCTAACAAAAACACCACCTCGGTTTTCAAGGTGGTGTTTTTGTTTTAAAAATTTACAGCCTGCGAGTGCCTTTGCACCTGGGATAACCGGAGCAGCCCATAAACTCGCCGTACGGACCTTTTCGCCTGACCATCGGCTGCTGGCAGAGCGGGCAGGTTTCGGTAGCCGTTGCGGTACTTCCGCTTGAAGAGTTAGCCTGGGTAGGAGCCGTTGTTACCGGCCTTTCAGCTACCGTTTCACTTGCAACGGTCTTGCGGCGAGTCGTCCTTTTGACCGGCGCAACTTCTCCTTCAGCTTCCGGGGCGCGGCCGGGCTGGCCGCGCCGGGCTGCGGTTGCGGTCGAGCTTCCGGCGGTTTTAGGCTTCCACGGCGGACTTGCCTCTTCACTACCATCACCGCTAAAAGTTGTCGTCTTCGGACGAGCCGCCCGCTTGTAACCGCTAGTCGAGCCACTCCGCGAATAAGTTCCACTGGCTGAACCGCTCCGCGAATACCCGCTGCTACCGGAACCGGACCGGGAATAGCCGCCACGTTCCGCGCCAAAATTGCGCCTGGCCGGTTTTTCCTCCTTCGGCAAATCTTCGGCGGGCACTTCAATTTTGCCAACCTCGCGCCGGGCTTTTTCGAGTTGCTCCATCATGGGCTTGTAGACAGAAGCGACCAGCGGGGTCCAGGCCAGCTTGCCTTCGGCCACTTCGTCAAGTTCGCCTTCCAGCCGGGCCGTAAATTGCACGTCTAACAAATCGGGGAACCGCGCCACCAGCAGGTCGTTGACCGCCCGGCCAAGCTGGGTCGGGTGGAACTTGCGCTCTTTGCCGTCTTTTAACTCAACCACATAGCCCCGGTCCCGAATGGTTGACATTATGGTGGCGTAAGTGCTGGGGCGGCCCACCCCAAGCTCTTCGAGGGCTTTAATCAGGCTGGCTTCCCCAAAGCGGGGCGGCGGTTCGGTAAAATGTTGTTCCGGCAAAAGTTTGAGTAAGTCCAGCAGGTCGCCCGCCTCTAACTTCGGCAAACTGCCTTCGTCAGCCTGGCCGCCCGGTTGAGCGTTCTCGTCTTCTTCGTTGTCGCCGTGGCCTTCGCGGTAAACCGCCAGGAAACCGGGGAAAAGCACCCGTTCGCCGCTGGCCCGGAAAGGATAAACAGCAGGCGGGGCAAGTTTTGGAAGCGGCCGCGCCTCAATATCAACGGTGGTTTGCTCAATACGGGCCGGGGCCATCTGGCTGGCGATAAACCGCCGCCAAATAAGCTGGTAAAGCCGGAATTGCGGCGGCGTCAGGTAAGCCTTGACCCCTTCCGGGGTCCGGCCTGGTTTAGTAGGCCGGATAGCTTCGTGGGCTTCCTGCGCGCCTTTGGCTTTCTTGGCATAAAACGGGGGCTTGTCAGGCAGGTATTCGGGACCAAACCGCTCTTTGATAACATCACGAGCGGCCATCTGGGCTTCGTAGGCCACCTGGGTTGAGTCGGTCCGCATATAAGTTATCAAGCCCTGGTGGCCTTCCGCGCCAAGGCCCACGCCTTCGTAAAGCTGCTGGGCGATTTTCATGGTGTCCTGGGTCTTCATGCGCAGTTTGCGGGCGGCTTCCTGCTGTAAGGTGCTGGTGATAAAAGGCGCGCTGGCCCGCCGCTGCCCTTCCTTTTTCGTAACATTGCCGACCGACCATTTCGCGCCTTCCAGCTTTGCGAGGACTTCCCCGGCCTGGTCGCCGTTTTCAAATTCGCGGCGGCGGTTATCTTTAAGGTTCCATAAGGCTGCGTGAAAGAGGTCGGCTTTAAGTTTAGAAAAAGGCGATTTCGCCAGGTCGGCCTCAATCGTCCAGAATTCGCGCGGCACAAAGGCTTCGATTTCCCGCTCTCGCTCGATGACAATCCGCAGGGCCACGCTTTGCACCCGCCCGGCGCTGGTGCCTTTCTGGACTTTATTCCAGAGCAGCGGGCTGAGCTTGTAACCGACCAGGCGGTCCAGCACCCGGCGGGCCTGTTGAGCGTTTACAAGGTTCATGTCTAGCTGGCGCGGGCTATTAATAGCGTTCGTGATAGCTTGCTGAGTTATTTCGTGGAATTCCACCCGGCTGACCCGCTGCTGTCCGTGCCCCAACCCTGCCGCTGTCATAATGTGCCAGGCAATCGCCTCGCCTTCGCGGTCAGGGTCGGTTGCCAGGAAAACCTGGGGCGCGTCTTTCGCGAGAGATTTTATCTCGCTGAGGGTCTTGGCGCGGCCCATCACGGCGACATAGGTGGGCTGAAAGCTGCCGTTATCAACCTCCACGCCGAGCCCCTGTTTCGGCAGGTCGCGGACGTGGCCCATTGAAGCGCGCACGGTGTAATTCGGCCCCAGGAAGCGGGTAATCGTTTTGGCTTTAGCCGGAGATTCAACAATAACCAGGATTTTGCCCATAAGCTGGCCTCTTTTTGGCTTTAATTCACAAACAAATGTTCTTTTTATTATACCATATTGTGGGAAATACTACTTGCGAAGCTTTTGCTAAATAAAGGCTTTATCCATTAAAATAGGTAAGACAAACCGTCCAGGAGTAGTTTTTAACTTTGAACAATATTTCTTAAACCTTTTTCTAATATGTCGAAAACAATGCAGGATAAACCGAGGCTAATAGTATTCAGCGGACCGCCGGGGGTTGGCAAGAGCAGTTTAAGTTACCGGCTTGTCCGTGACTTTGGAATTGCGCTACTTGCAAAGGACCAGGTTGAAAGAACTCTTATTGACTCAAAACTTGCCAGCGAAACAGGCCGTTTAGCCTACAACCTCTTAATCGAGATAGCGGAATTTAATTTGCAGCACGGCGCTTCTATAATTCTCGATGCGGTCTTTGGCACGAATGATCTACGTAACCTTCTAACCAGGATAGCCGCTAACAATGAAGCAGACTTCTTTGGAATTGATTGCATTTGCAGCGATAAAAACCTCTGGCAAAGCCGTCTCGAAACCAGGCCCATTATGGTCCCAGGCTGGAAACCGGCCACCTGGACCGAATCCTTAAGAGTCCAGGGTTACTATCAAGAGTGGATACAACCCCACCTTACCCTTGACGCCGTTGACCCCTTCGAAAGTAATTATAAAAAACTTCTAAATTACCTCAATCAGTAAAAAACGGCCTTATCAGGGGCGGTCTTTTTATTTACTCTTAGGACTTTCGCTTTCGTTCCTGAAGCCTTGCAAAATAAAGGGCTACGAGATTCCTCGACTACGCGCGGAATGACAATCGGGGGCGAAAGTCCTAACTCTAAAACTTTACTCCTCGAAAATTTTCTCGCCACGCTGCAACCGCAGGGCAATCTGGTAGGTCTGGTTAGCCGAGCGAGGCGTCGGGAAGTGCGCTCCCAGGAACCGGGCCGCGGCAACCAGGGCGTGATAGGCCACCGGGGCGGTTTCAGGACGGCTGGCAAGAGAGTAATACTGGCGAGTAGAGGCTTCAACGCACTGTAACTGGTGGAACCCGGCATCCTCGCGCAAAAGAGCCTTCCCCAGCGTAGCCACCAGCCGGGCCGGGTCTGCCCCGGAAGCCAGGTAACTCGCCGCCAGTTCTCCGGCCTGGTTGACCTGCTGCTGGCGGTTGAAAAGCTCTAGAAGGTCTTCCAACATGGTTTCGGGATTTGAGTTCCCAGCCGCCGTTGGGTCGATTTGAGGCAGGCGCGTTGCCGGGATATTCAAGAAACGGTCGAGATAAATACTCATCGCGCCGTCCCAGACACCCCGCAAAAGTTCGGGTGAAGGGCTGCGGCGCATAGCCTGGTGGAGGGCGTTCGCGTAGGTATAAGTATGGTGGACCGTATTCCAGTCGCCAAACTCATTTGAGATATGGAACTGGGCCACTCGCCGGACGGCCCCGTAAGCCACGACCTGGGCCAGTTCTTCGAAAGTGGCGCCTTGTCGTAAAGCCGCTAAAAGAGCATCGCCGGTAGCCTGGGGGGCGTCGCCGAGCAGTGTTTCTACCAGGCTGTTCCAGTTAGCCTTAATGTCCCAGTTCTGGCCCACGCCTTCCTCGATAGCCTGGGGCATCCGGGTGAAAGCCTCCTGCAAAATCCCCACCAGGTTCACGGGTTGCTGCCATTCGTTTGTTTCTTCCAGGCGCGAGGCCCCGGCAAAGACCGGGGCGAGGCTCGCCAGCACCACCGGGGCGTGGTCCCAACCGGCCCGGTCGAGCGCCTCAAAAGCTTTGTTTATAAAATCTAAGAGGTGGCCCGTATCCATATAACGGTGGTCCGTTGCCGCTGTGAAAAGCATGTCGGCGACAGCAGACGCAGGGTGCCCGGCCTCGATTGCCGATACCAGGCAGCGTTCGGCACCTTCGCTGTCGCGCACCTCTACGAACTGCCGGAACCACTTTTTAAGGGTCGGCGAATCGGTTGAGAAATTCGGCAGCGGGTCCAGGGCAAAGCGGGCCGGTTGGCCGCTGCAATCCTGCCCGACCGCGTTCAGGCCGGTGTAAAGCGCCCTCGGTTTATCGTCATTTTCAAGATGGGGCAGCAAATTTATAAGTAAAGTGTTGATGGTCTGCCCGGTGGACCACCCCGACCGGCGGTTCCTCGCGCCGTAAACAAGGCCAATCCCGAAGGGCGCCGCCGCCGCGGTATCCCGGTCGTTCTCGTTTTGCAAAAGCCCCAGGACGCTCTTGGCAATTACCAGGCGGATATTGCGCTCCAGACCATCCCGCAACCGTTTCTGCTGGCGCTCCCGGAAATCACCCTGCGGCCTTAAATCAAGCCAGATTTCGTTCCCTTCCACCCGCACCGGAAAGCTGCGCACGTCGTCGGCCCACTGGTCGAAAGTGCCGCCGCTTGCCAGGTCAAACCGGGCGTGGTGCCAGTGACAGGTCAGGATACCATCGCGCACGGTTCCTTTGTCCAGCGGAAAACCCATGTGAGGGCAGCGGTTATCCACCGCGTACACCTGCCCGCCGAAAAGAAACAGGACAATCACGTGGTCGTCGGTGTGAATGGTCAGGCTGCCTTTGGCCGTAAGCTGTTCCAGGCTGGCTACCTGCTCCCAGCCCGCCAGGTGTCCTTCAAGCCGTGGTTTGGTCATCGTCATAAAATAACTCCTTGCAAATTGAAACAGAAAAAGGAGAGCTATTACAAATATAACCACCTTGCTCCAAAGCCGCAACCGCTAATCGGGCGGCCCGGCCTGTACTTTGGTACAGGTAAAAATTATGAAATTAAAAAGGCCGCCCCTGCCAGGGGCGGTCCCTTCCTTAGATTAGCAAAGCTTAACGCTTAATGACTTTTCTATTACTTCCGAGAGCTTGAATATCGAGGCCGGTTTCAAAACCATCTCTTTAATCACGGGGGACGGGGCGATGCTAGCCGGGTCGCTGGCATGGACAATCATTGGAATTGGCCGGGGCCGGGCGGCGTTTTTCTTGACCATCTCGTTGCCACCTCCGAACGGGCAATCAAAATCACTAATAATCAGGTCAAACTCCGAATTTTCCAGCAAAATAGAAGCCTCGGCGCAAGATGCCACGCAAGTAACATCAAATCCGGCATCCTGGAAGAAACACTCAAAAGTTACGGCGTGTGAAGCCGATGAATCAACAAAAAGTAATTTTTGTGCCATTGCCATTGGTAAGTCCTTCATCTTTGATGGGAAATAAATGTAAAATAAATCAAATATAGGAAAAGATTACAGCCCGATTGTATAACGAGTCCCGAACAATAGGATTGTAAAGGCTTAACATTAAGGGTTCGTGTAATTTGCTTTACCTTTTGCTTACGATATAGACTAATTTCTTTGTGAGTGAAGAATTTATTAAGGGGAGGTGAAGAAATGAAAGGGAATAAATTAAAAAGAGCGGGAGACGAGACTCGAACTCGCGACAACCTGCTTGGAAGGCAGGCACTCTACCAACTGAGTTACTCCCGCACGTTTCTGAGGACGTACGAACGCTATTTTAGCACGCTCAACCTCAAAGGTCAATTCTAAAAATTGCTTTTGCCACTTGCCCCTGACCACTAATTTCACCACTGGACAAAAACCGCCAAACTCTATAAAATACCAGCAGGTTAATAATTGCTAACCGGTATGTAAAACCCTTTCCAAGCTCAATACCGAGCTAAACCGGTAAATTTTTTGAACAAAGGGTTAAAAGAAAACAAGCCTGACAAAGGAGTCTACGCGATGGATTTTACCCTCAGCCCTGAACACCAGCTTTTCCGTGATACCGTCCGCGAATTTGCTGACAAAGAAATTGCCCCAAAAGCGGTTGAAATAGATCAGACCCACGAGTTTCCCTGGGATAGCCTTAAAAAAATGGCCGCTCTCGGCTTGATGGGCGTGCCGTTCCCTGAAGAATATGGCGGGGCCGGCGGCGATACCCTCATGTACGCCATGGCCGTTGAGGAAATCAGCCGGGTGGACGGTTCGACCGGGATAACCCTGGCCGCCCATACTTCGCTGGGCGCGTCGCCTTTCTACCTGTTCGGCACCCCGGAGCAAAAAGAGAAATACCTTAAACCCCTTGCAAGCGGCCAGAAACTCGGCGCTTTTGGCCTGTCCGAGGCGACCGCCGGAAGTGACGCGGGCGGCACCAAAACTACCGCCGTCCTGGATGGTGACGAATGGGTAATAAACGGCTCCAAGAACTGGATTACCAGCGGTTCTATTGCCGATACCCTTGTCTTTACGGCTGTCACCGACAAAACTAAAGGGGCGCACGGCATCAGCAGTTTTATAGTCGAAAAAGGCACGCCCGGCTTTGAATACGGCAAGACCGAAAAGAAAATGGGCCTGCGCGCTTCCGTCACCAGCCAGTTGTTCTTCGATAACATGCGTATCCCCAAAGAAAATATCCTGGGCCAGCCCGCCGACGGCTTCAAGCAGTTCATGCAAATCCTCGACGGCGGCCGCATTTCGATTGGCGCGATGGCCCTTGGATTGGCCCAGGGCGCTTACGACATCGCTGTAAAATATGCCAAAGAACGCCAGCAATTTGGCCGCCCGATTGCCGATTTCCAGGCTATCCAGTTTAAACTGGCCGACATGGCGACCCAGATTGAAGCTGCCCGCCTGCTCATTTACCGCTCGGCCTGGCTCAAAGACCAGCACTTGCCCTTTGGCAAAGAAGCCGCCATGGCGAAATTATTCGCCAGCGAAATCGGCGAGTTCGTCTGCCGGGAAGCGATTCAAATCCTCGGCGGCTACGGCTATGTCGAAGAATACCAGGTCGAGCGCATGTACCGGGATGTCCGTTTGACAACTATCGGCGAAGGCACTTCCGAAATTCAACGCATCGTTATCGCCCGGCACCTGCTGCGCGAGGCCAGGTAATTTTGGGAATAAAAAGATGGATTTAACTTTTAGCGACGAGCAGCAAATGATCCGGCAAATGGCCCGCGAGTTTGCCGACAAAGAACTGCTGCCAACCGCCGCCCATTACGACGAAACCCAGGAATTCCCCCGCGAACTCTGGCAAAAAATGGGCCGGCTTGGCCTCATGGGCCTGGTAATCCCGGAAGAATATGGTGGGGCGGGTGCGGACACCCTAAGTTATGTTCTCGCCCTGGAGGAAATCGCCAGGGGCAATCCTGCCCTTAGCACCGTCATGTCGGTCAACAATTCGCTGGCCTGTTACGGCACCTGGAAATTCGGCACCGAGGAACAAAAGCTCAAATATCTTGTTCCCCTGGCAAGTGGCGAAAAACTGGGCGGTTATGCCTTGAGTGAACCGGGCAGCGGCAGCGATGCCGTGAATATGCAGACCAGCGCCCGCCGGGAAGGTGACAGATACCTTCTTAACGGCTCGAAGATGTTTATAACCAGCGGGCAGTCCGGCCACGTCTTCCTGGTCTTTGCCGTTACCAACAAAGAAGCGCCCAAACCAGCCGACCGTATCACCTGTTTCATCGTTGAGAAGGGCTTTCCCGGCTTCAAGGTCGGCAAAAAGTTGGATAAACTGGGGATGCGGGCCAGCGACACCACCGAGCTAATCTTTGAAGATTGCGAGGTTCCGGTTGAAAATGTCCTGGGGAAAGAAGGGGCCGGGTTCCGGGTCGCCCTGCAACTGCTCGACGGAGGGCGCATCGGCATTGCCACCCAGGCGGTCGGCATCGGGCAGGCTGCCTACGAGTTCGGCCTGAAGTACGCCACCGAACGGCAGCAGTTCGGCCAGAAAATCTTTGACTTCCAGGCCATCCAGTTTATGCTGGCTGATATGGCGACGCGCCTGGAAGCCTCCCGCCTGTTGGTCCACCGGGCCGCAACCCTGCGGGACGCCGGGCAACCCTGCGGGCGGGAGGCCAGCATGGCAAAACTTTTCGCCAGTGAGACTGCCATGTGGGTAACTACAAAAGCGGTCCAGATTTTCGGCGGTTACGGCTATATCAAGGAATACCCGGTCGAGCGGTACTTCCGGGACGCTAAGGTAACCGAAATCTATGAAGGCACTTCCGAAATCCAGCGGATGGTAATCGCCAAAAGTCTCTTAAAATAACTTCCTGGTTTCAGAAAAAACAAAAAGCCCCGGCAAACAGGGGCTTTTTGTTTTTTCTTCTACCTTCTATTTCTTTCTACCTTCTATTTCTTTCTACCTTCTATTTCT
>CADDZM010000076.1 GCA_902812345.1 Chloroflexota bacterium
AGGCCGTAAGCGGCGTAAGCCCGCTGCAAGATTAAAGCAAATTCTTCCGATTGAATATTATTGTCGAATAAAGTCGTCATTCCTTACTTCTTTTTTTATAATTTATTTACGAATTTTGGAGCGGCTGCGTTTCGGTTTTGGCGGCGCGGTCAGGGCGTAGGCGTGGGCCAGTTCGACCCATTGTATTAGCGTTTCTTTGTCCTCGGGCAGACCCGGCGGCAGCAGCACCCACCAGCCCATTTTTCCACCGCCCGGCGACCAGGCCGCCGCACCCGGCCTAGCTATAAGCTCGTCGTATTTGGTCTGGTCGGGGATTTTCAACCCGATACGGCCTCCCTCGTGCGGCCAGACCAGGGCGTAAATGTGGTCGCGGGCGAAAAGGGTGTAGCAGCCGAACATTTTCCGGCTGGAAACTTCCGGCAGGTAGTCCGACGCCTCGTTGAGCAAATCTTTAAGGCGGTCCACGCTGGGTTGAGAAGTAATTTCCTGGCTCATCTTAAACTTCCTGGCGCGACTCTATGGAGAAAATGTTGCCTTCCGGGTCGGTACCTTCGCAGACCTTCACGCCGGGAGCAGCCAGGCGGTACTGGCCCATTTTGATGCCCCTACCAACCAGGGCGCGGCGGGCCATCTCTACGTCGTCCACCCGGAAGACCAACCGGGGCGCGTCCTGTCCGACCCGGCCTTCGCTCCCGCCGTGCAAAACGAGGGTGCAGGAACCGGTATCAAACTCGACCCAGAAGTGATGACTAAAGTCGGTCTCCCCGGCCAGTTCGCCCAGGGGCAGGCCCAGCACGTCCCGGTAGAACCGGACCTGTTTTTGCATGTCTTTGACATACAAAATGATTTCAAGGAGACCGCTGACAAGCGCCATATTGCCTTCTCCTTCTGCCTCATCCAGGCGAATTAGTAATCCAGTTCGGCCACCTTGCGGGCGTGCTCGGCCAGGAACTCGCGCCGGGCTTCGGCGTTGGTGTCTTCCATGAGTTGCATAACCAGCCGTTGAGCCAGCATGGTATCTTCAAGCGTTACCCGTTTGAGCGCCCTGGTGGACGGGTCGAGGGTCGTTTCGCGCAACTCCTTCGGGTTCATTTCGCCCAGACCTTTGAAGCGTTTGAACTCCAGGGTGCGGGCATCCGAGTGCTGCCGCAAAAAGTCTTCGCGGGCCGGGTCGTCCAGCAGCCAGATTACTTTGCCTTTGTACTTGACGCTGTAAAGCGGCGGGCAGGCGATATAAACGTGGCCGCGCTCAATCAGTTCGGGAAATTCCTGGTGAAAGAGCGTCAGGAGTAAACACTGGATGTGCAGACCGTCCACGTCGGCGTCGGCCATAAAGATAACCTTGCCGAATTTCAGGCGGCTGTAGTCAAAGACCGCTCGCGTGCCGGTTCCCAGGACATTGATAATCGTCCGGATTTCTTCGTTGGCGACCATCTTTTCAAGGTCGGCTTTCGCCACGTTAAGGGGTTTCCCGCGCAGCTTGAGAATCGCCTGGAAATCGCTAAAGCGGCCCTGGCTGACCGTGCCACCGGCGGAGTCACCTTCCACGATAAAGAGTTCCGAGCGGGCCGGGTCGCTTGTATTGCACTTTAAGAATTTCTTGCTGACCGTCGTATCAATCAGTTCGCCGCTCTTGCCTTTGCCGGTGCGGGCCAGTTCTTCGGCCAGTTGTGCCTCGTTACGGGCCTTTTGCATGGCCTGGATTTTCTTTAGCCACTCTTTCCCGGCGGCAGGCTGGCTCTCGAACCACTCTGACAGCCCTTCGTTGACCACGCTTCGCACGATGCCTTCGACGGGCGCGTTATTCAGGCGGTCTTTAGTCTGGCCCTGGAACTGCGGGTTGTGCAGTTTGACCGACAGCACCGAAGTCAGACCCTGCTGGATAACTTCCGGCTTGAAACCCTCTTTCTCGCGGTTCTTGATAACCCCCATTTTAAGGGCGTAATCGTTGACCACTTTGGTCAGGGCCGCTTTGAAGCCGGTTTCGTGGACGCCGCCATCGCGAGTACGGACGGCGTTGGCAAAGCTCATCAACTGGTGCTTGTAGCCCCGGTTTGGCTGCAAGGCCACTTCCACCGAAACATCGTCTTTCAGTTTAATAATCGAGGCAATCTGCCGGAAAAGCGGCTGGGCCTCGGCGTTCATGTCGCGAATATAATCGGGCAGACCTTCTTTTGAAAAGAAGGTGAATTTAACCTGGGCTTCGGCGTTCTCGTCCCACAAATCGAGGTGAATCGAGACGCCCCGGTTCAGGTAGGCCGCCGCTTTCAGGCGCGATTCAAGCATTTCGTGCGGGTAATACACGTCGCTATCGAAAATGGTCCGGTCGAAGTGCCAGCGCATCTGCGTCCCGTGCATGGCCGGGTCGCAGGGCGTAACCGAGTGCATCTGGGCCTTGCCCTTTGCGAACTCCTGGTAAAACATCCGGCCTTCTTTCCAGATGGTCAGTTCAAGCTTTTCCGAGAGGGCGTTGATAACCGTCGTGCCGACGCCGTGCAGGCCACCGGCGGTCTTGTAAGCGCCTTCCTCGAACTTGCCGCCCGAATGAGGCACGGTTAAAATAATTGTCGCGGCCGGTTGCTTTTTGCCCTGGTAGCTCATCGGATCGAAGGGCATGCCGCGACCCTCGTCCCGCACCGTCACCCAGCCTTCGTTGTCAATGGAAATCCAGATATTGTGGCCGTACCCGGCGTTAAATTCGTCAATGCTGTTATCGAGGGCTTCCCAGATAAGGTGCAAAAGACCGCTGGTAGTGGTCGCGCCGATGTACATGCCGGGGCGGTGGCGAATAGCCTGAATACCCTCCAGCACCTGAATGTCAGCGCTGGTATATCCCTTACCTTTTTTAACTTTGGAAAATTCTTTGGTTGCCTGGGCTTCGGCCTGAGCCTCGACTAGTGGAGCCGGGGTAGGCTGCCGTTTGAGAGCCAACGCGCCATCGGTCTGGACCGCGGTTTCCGGGGCTTCTTCCGGCTGGCCGGACGAAAGGTCCAGGTCGAACAGGGATTGCTGCTGAAAATTCTTTTGCGTTCTAGCAGTTACCGGCCGGGCGGCCCGGGAAGGCTGCTCAGTGACACTTTTATTTATTGTTTCCGCTTTTGCCATTTCTTAACCTCAAAAATTGCTCTTACCGGCTAAATCTCACCTGATTTTTGCCTTACAGGCTGGCCTGCGGTAAGAGCGGAAAAACCGCTTTCCTCTCTCCGAAATCCCGAGGAAATAGACCGGACCAGGCTGCTTTTGCCCGGACTCGTTCCGGTACGACTGACCAAAAAACCGTTTTAACCGCCCGCTGATTTTTAGAACAAATGTATTATAAACATTTTTCAAGCGGTTGTAAATGCTTTATCCACCGCTTTTTTATTTTAGGCCGCCTCTTCGGGGGTCGGGAAATCATAAGCGCAAGCCGTCCCCGGCGTCAAATTCTGGTTGATTGTAATGCTGAAAATAATTTATGTAAAGTCTGCTCTGACCAATCTCCCTATAGTATAATACGAAATTGCTGCTATAATTGTTCTAAATTTCACCAATTTCGCCGGATACTTCTTTAAAGTTTTCTTAAAGTTTTCTTAAAAGTTTTCTTAAAGTTTTCTTATAACTTTTATAACAAGTTTTAACTCTTTATACCAACGAGGGGAAAAGGAGCCATTAAAATGATTTTCCGCAGCACTTTCCCGGATACGGCTATCCCGGAGAAAACCTTTAGCGACTTTATCCTTCAAGACGCCGCCGCCCGGGGCACACAACCGGCCCTGGTGGACGGCCCCACCGGGCGCACCGTTACCTACGCTCAACTGGCTGAATTTGTCCGGCGGGTGGCGGCTAACCTGGCGGCCCACGGCCTTCAAAAAGGCGACGTCTTCGCTATAATGCTGCCCAATCTGCCCGAATACGCCATCGCCTTTCACGGGGTGGCTACGGCAGGCGGCACCCTCACCACAATTAACCCGCTCTATACCGCCGAAGAACTGCGTTACCAGCTTGCCGACACCAGGGCTAAATATCTCCTGACCCTGCCCATGTTTTTAGGTAAAGCCCGCAAGGCTACCGCCGGTGCGCCTTTGCGAGAAATCTTTGTCCTGGGTGACGCGCCGGAAGGCACCGCCCCTTTTATGGCCTTGCTTGCTTCCACCGAGTCAGGCTCGCCGGTGGAGATAGATATTTACAAAGATTTGCTGGTGCTGCCCTACTCGAGCGGCACTACCGGCCTGCCTAAAGGCGTAATGCTAACTCATCACAACGTGGTGAGTTTTATCAGCATGGTCCGGTCGGTCGCCGGTTATACGGAGGGGGAGAATTACCTGGCCGTCCTGCCGTTTTTCCATATCTTCGGCATGGTGGGCATTTTGAACACCTGCCTGTTGGAAGGCTGCACGATGGTGACGATTCCCCGCTTCGAATTAGAACAGTTCCTTCAAATTATGCAGGATTACAAAATCGCGGGAGCCTGCCTGGTGCCGCCGATTATCCTGGCCCTGGCGAAACATCCGCTGGTAGATAAATACGACCTCTCGCACCTGGAATGGCTGCTCTCCGGGGCCGCTCCACTCAGCGCCGAATTACAGGTTGCCTGCGCGGCCCGCCTCAAATGTGAGGTAGTCCAGGGTTGGGGCATGACTGAAACAAGTTGCGGGGCTACGGTCATTCCGGTCGACCCTGAAAAACGTAAACCCGGTTCAGCGGGGCTGCTGGTTTGCAACCAGGAAATGCGGGTAGTAGATTATTCCAGCGGCAAAGATTTAGGCCCGAACCAGTCCGGCGAAATCTGGCTGCGCGGTCCCAACATCATGCAGGGCTATCTCAACCAGCCCGAAGCCAGCCGCGACACTGTTGACGAAAACGGCTGGCTGCATACGGGGGATATTGGCTATATTGATGACGACGGCTATCTTTTCATCGTGGACCGCATCAAGGAGCTAATAAAGTACAAGGGCTTACAGATTGCCCCGGCTGAACTGGAAGCGGTGCTGCTTTCCTGCCCGGCGGTGGCGGACGCGGCGGTTATCGGGCGGCCTGACCCCGAAGCAGGCGAAGTGCCGAAAGCCTTTGTCGTGCTGAAATCGCCGCTCTCAGCCGAAGAAATCCTGGCTTATGTCGCGGAAAAGGTCGCGCCCTACAAGCGGATTCGCAAGCTTGAATTCGTGGACGCGATTCCCAAGTCGGCTTCCGGCAAAATCCTGCGCCGGGTGCTGATCGAGCAGGACCGCGCCAACGCCGGTAATTAAGGTAAGGTAAGGCAGCTTATTTTCAAGTAAGTGTAATAACAACTTTTTCGGCACATATCCGTTTAGTACAAAGCAGGTGTCCCGGATGGAATAGATTTGCACCGTCCGGGTTCACCAGATGCGCCATAAAATATACAAGTTTATATTATTTGGCAAGGAAAATACCTGTTTTATGCTCCTGACAAGCACTCCGCCAGATTTAGAAAAAAAACATGTAGAGGTCGAAGAAAAAGTTTCTTTCTCGCTGCTCTGGCTTGTGATGGCGGCAGCTATCTTTATTTTTACCGCTGCGACTGTAGTGCCCTTTTTGACCGACCTGGCAGGATTTGGAACCAACCCGGAAGGTGCCCTGGCGGCTGGTTTAGCCGGGCTGCTCCTGTTACTCGGTTGGGCGGTCTGGGAAGGCTGGAAAGTCTGGCGGCGCAAGGCTCGGATTGACCTTGAAATGGGCGGTCTCATCATTGTTGGGCTGGCTTTCCTGACCACCTTTGGTTATAGCCTTAACCAGGCGGCTCCATTTGATAATTTACCCATGGGTATCACAGCCGACTCGACCCATCACTATGCCCTTAGTGATTACATCGAAACCCACCACACTTTGCCCACCAGGGCTGCGCCAGCCGATGCCGCCCGGCTGGTAGAAATGACCGCCTATCCTCCGGCCTTTCATTTGAGCGCCGCTCTTTATAGTGAAACCACCCATACCGACCTGGCTTACACAATTTTCCCCCTGGCCGCCTTTTTTATGGCCCTTTGCAGCGCTATCACCGCCGCCCTGGCCTATACCCTGTTAAAACCAACCTTTTTACGGCCCTTCCTGGCATTGTTGGCAGCTTATCTGGCTTATCTTGCGTATGGGTTTTGCTTCGAAACCTTTATGTACTGGGACTTCTATGGGCAACTGGCCGGGCAAGTCGCCCTGGCTTTTGGTCTTTATTTCGCCTTACATTTTTTCAAGACCGGCTATTGGCCTTCGCTGTTGTTAGGCCTCCTGGCAGGGTCGGTCTTAACCTTAGCTTATACGCATTGGCTGCCTATACTTGGCTTTGGGCTGGTTGCTGCGGTTCTTTTACGACCAGGGTTAGGCCGGTGGGTTCGTCTGATTACGCTTGGAATTTCCGGCCTGGCCTTATTCGCCGGGCTGGGCCTATTTCTAAAAGACCGCCTGGGAGGAGTTATTGTATGGTCGGGCGGAGCCGGGGCTAACATAGCGATTGAAGGAAGTGGCCTGGGGTGGTTAGGGTTAGGGATTGCCGGGTTGAGCCTTTTAATTTGGCTGGTAAAAGGGTTATTTGACCGCCAAGAAGCGCGGTTCCGATTGCCTGGCTGGTTAATTCCCGGCTCCGAAATGGTAGCAATTGGCACATTTAGTTTTATTTTATTCGAAATTGGAAGTGAACTGGCAAAAGTTAGCCCGCCTCACCTTTATCCCTTCGATAACCTGACACGCTGGTTATGTCTGGGGGCGGGGCTTGGCGCGCTGGTCGTAATCAGCAGGCGGGAATTTGTGGGGCGGTTTTACCTGGTCCTGGTTGGCGGCCTGGTGCTGGAAATTGCCGGGTATCTGCTTGTGGCACCGGGTGGTTCAGCCAACGCCTACCATCTCAGCAAGCTTTACACGCTTGGTTTTGGGGTAATCCTGCCCCCGCTGGTGGCCCCTCTGCTGGAAGCGGTCTTTGTAGATAGCCCCGCTAGAGTGGCCCGCTATTTGAAACCCCACCAACCCGCCGCGCCCCGCTGGCTCCATTGGGGAGCCGTTCTAATGGGTCTATTTCTGGCCGTGGTAGCCTTCCTGGTGACTTCTAACCAGTTACTCGCGCATAATCCGACCCGCCCTCGCATAGCTGTAGATACGGCCATGGTCAATATTACCGGGCAAATTCGCGCGGCTAAAATTGATCAAAGCCAGATTGAGCTTTCGGTGCGGCCCGGTATCCCGGCATACTTTACTTACGTGGGTTTGCTAGGCCAACCGCGAAACGGCCGGGCGCAGGATTATTACGGCGGAAGCAGCCGTCACAGTTTTGAAGACTGGTTGTATAACTCGCAGAGTTTGCCATATTTCCTGACCGACGAATTTGACGCTGTTTTGCGCGACCATCCAAACGAGAACCGCTTCAGGGTGGTTTATAAGGCGGGTCTAAAACATGCCCTTCTTACCCGCACTCCCGGCTTTGTGCAAGAAATGATTGAACGCAGGGCGTTATATATGAAGTTTCGAGGGGTTTTAGAACCCGGCGTCCTTACCGTTAATGTTGTTGTAGCAGGTGGAAAATCCGCTTTATGGAGTTTAAATCCGGTCCTGGTTGTCGGACCTTACCAGGATAACGCGGCACCCTTGCTCAGCAAGCCTCTTTTCAGCCGGGAAATGTCCCTGGCCGAATTTCAGGGAGATTACACCTTTCAGCAAGGATATGTTAAGTGGCGTTTTGCGGATGGGTATAGCCGGGGTCAAATTGATACCCATGCCCTTTCCCCCGAACCTTTCAAGTTGCCGGATGGTAAATATTCGGTGTGGGTACAGTGGTGGAAAGATAACCAGCCTGTTACTCAACGTAAGGTCCAGGATTTCGCCGTGAATGGGCAGGAACAAACTCCATTGCCGCCTGGCAACGGCGATACCGCCGAAATAGAGCGTACCGGCCAGATGCTGCTGGAAGCGCCCACGGTTTCACCACCCGCCTTAATTGACGCCAACACTTTCTTTCAGCAAGGCGATCAAAAACTGCTGGAAATTACCGGCTGGAAGGCTCCCGCCACAATCCAGGCCGGGCAGACCCTCCATATCTGGCAGCGTTACGTTCCGGTGGCCGATTTACAGACCGGTTACGTGATTTTTGTCCACCTGTTGGATGCAAAAGGGACGGTAGTAGCTCAATCGGATTTCGAACCGGGACAGGGAGTTTACCCGACCTGGCTGTGGCCTCTCAACCAGCCGGTTACTTTTGATCAGGCAATCAAACTGCCTTCCGGCCTCGCTACCGGAAAATATTCCTTTGAAATTGGGATTTATTCACAGCCCGACCAGCGCCGCCTGGAAACCTGGTTCTACGAGCCATATTTGAATCGAATCTGGGAAAACCGGTTTTTCGTTAAAGACGCCATTACCGTCAATTAAAGGGCCGGGTTTCTTCCCGGTCCACCAACCGTAATATCTCGGCCAGATATAGGTACCCCTACCCGGATGGCACGATTCTGGCTGTTTACAATTCCAGACCTTAAAATTAAATTTTAAAAGGCTTCGGACAGAAGTTTACCTCACCTGTTGACATTCCGTAGAGCTTCAAAATTATTTCAGGCAAAAAATCTTTTACCAGGCATTAACCGGTCTTACACCTTTTTATGATAAAGTGGGGATAGCAGTTTACAAAGATTAACGAAAGAAATTAGCAAAAGAGAGTAAGGAAAGAGTTAAAGAGTTAAAAAGAAGGAAGGAAAGTAAATTGACCCAACAAGAACATCTTACCTCGTTGAACGTAATGCGTTATGGCCCCAGCCGTTCGATGGAAGCCTTTTTTGCGCCGCGCTCAGTGGCCGTCATTGGCGCGACCGAGAAAGCGGGCAGCGTAGGCCGGGCCGTTTTATGGAACCTTATCAGTAACCCTTTCGGTGGGACGGTCTTTCCCATCAACCCCAAGCGTCCGAATGTTCTTGGTATTAAATCTTATCCTTCCATCCATGACCTGCCCGAACAGGTTGACCTGGCCGTAATTGTAACCCCCGCCGCGACCGTGCCGAACCTTATCAAAGAGTGCGCCGACGCCGGGGTGAAAAGCGTTATCGTTATTTCAGCCGGGTTTAAGGAAGCCGGGCCGCAGGGCGTGGAATACGAGCGCCAGATTATGGCCGAAGCCATTAAATCAAATATCCGCATCATCGGGCCGAACTGCCTGGGCGTGATGAATCCGCGTACTGGCCTTAACGCCACTTTCGCCGGGACCATGGCCCGGCCCGGCAACGTTGCCTTTATCAGCCAGAGCGGCGCGCTTTGTACCGCCGTCCTCGACTGGAGTTTGCGCGAGAATGTCGGGTTTAGCGCCTTCGTTTCTATCGGCTCCATGCTCGATGTCAACTGGGGGGACCTGATTGACTACCTCGGCGACGACCCGCAGACCAAAAGCATCATCATGTACATGGAAACCATCGGCGACGCTCGCTCGTTCCTTTCGGCGGCCCGCGAGGTCGCCCTTTCCAAGCCGATTATCGTTATAAAAGCCGGGCGGACCCAGGCCGCCGCTAAAGCCGCCGCCTCGCATACCGGCTCGCTGGCCGGAAGTTACGATGTCCTGGAAGCAGCCTTCCGGCGCAGCGGCGTCCTTTCGGTTAACAGCATTGACGAACTTTTCTCAATGGCGGAAGTCCTTAACAAACAGCCTCGCCCACGCGGGCCGCGCCTGACCATCCTGACCAACGCGGGCGGGCCGGGTGTCCTCGCCACCGATGCGCTTATCGAAGGCGGCGGCGAATTAGCCAACCTCACACCTGAAACCCTGGCCGCTTATAACAAATTGCTGCCTGACGCCTGGAGTCACGGCAACCCGGTTGATATCCTGGGAGACGCCGACGCTAAACGCTACGCCGACGCCCTGGAAGTAGCCCTAAAAAGCCCGGACAGCGACGGCTTGCTTGTTATTGTCACGCCGCAACAGATGACCGACCCGACCATGACGGCGGAACTGGTCAGGAACCAGGCCGCCAATTCCAAAAAGCCGGTCCTCGCCAGTTGGATGGGCGGGCCGTTCGTAGCCGCCGGGGAAACTATCCTTAACGGCGCGGGTATCCCGACTTTCGCCTACCCTGATACGGCGGTCCAGGCTTTTAACTACATGTGGCAGTACAGCTACAACCTCGCCAGCCTCTACCAGACCCCCGATTTACCTTCCGGGGATACGACAGGCGCTTCGGCCCGGTCCCAGGCTGCCGAGATTTTGCAAAAGATTCGAAAAGAGGGCCGCACCATCCTGACCGAGTTTGAATCCAAAGAGATTCTTTCGATTTATGGTATTCCAACCGTCGAAACCCATACCGCGCCTGCCGAGGACGAAGCCGTAACCGCCGCCGAAGCCCTGGGCTACCCGGTCGTCCTCAAGCTGTATTCCGAAACGATTACGCACAAGACCGATGTAGGCGGCGTCCAGCTAAATCTGACTAACGCTGATGAAGTGCGGCAGGCTTTCCAGAAAATCCGAAAATCGGTGGCGGAAAAAGTAGGCGCAGAGCATTTCCAGGGTGTGACGGTCCAGCCGATGATAAAGCTGGACGGCTACGAAATCATTGTGGGCAGCAGCCAGGACATCCAATTCGGCCCGGTTATTCTCTTTGGCACAGGCGGGCAACTGGTCGAAGTCTACCGGGATAGCGCCCTGGCCCTGCCGCCTCTTACCACGACCCTGGCCCGGCGGATGATGGAGCGGACCCGCATCTTTACAGCCCTTAAAGGAGTACGCGGACGGCCACCGGTTGACCTGCACGCGCTCGAACAAATATTGGTCCGGTTCAGCCAGCTTGTGGTCGAGCAGCCCTGGATTAAAGAGCTTGATATAAACCCGCTGCTGGCCTCGCCTGAAAGGCTGCTGGCCCTTGACGCCAGGGTCGTGCTGCACGGCCCGGAAGTCAAAGAGGAGGATTTACCAAAACCGGCCATCCGGCCCTACCCGACCCAATATATTAACGCCTGGACTGACACCCAGGGCACCCCCACGACCATCCGGCCAATTCGCCCCGAAGATGAGCTGCTTATCGTCCAGTTCCACAAGACCCTTTCGGAGCGTAGCGTCTACTTCCGCTGGCTGCACATGCTCAACCTCGACCAGCGGACCGCCCACGAACGGCTGATTCGGATTTGCTTTATTGACTACGAGCGAGAAATGGCCCTGGTGGCCGAGCAGCACGACCCGGCTACCGGCGAACCGGTAATCATGGGCGTGGCCCGCCTGACTAAAATCCAGAACAATGCCGAAGCCGAGTTCGCCGACCTGGTCGGCGACCCCTACCAGGGACGCGGTATTGGCACCGAACTGCTGCGAGAGCTTATAAACGTGGGCCGGGCCGAAAAACTCGAACGCATCGTCGGCTACATTCACCCGGAGAACCAGGCCATGCAGCGCATTTGCCAGAAGCTCGGCTTTAAAAAGGAGTATTTGCGCGAGGATGCCCTGTTCAAAGTAACCCTCGAACTGGAATAACCTTATTTCTGGAAATTGGCTGTCTTTCGAGGACTATTTTTCGAGAACTTAGAGGACTATTTTTCGAGAACTTATATGAGGAATCGTAAGAATTCTTTATTGGTTCCATTAAGTCTCGCGGCTGGGTTGGCCGCCCTGATTGGCGTGGCGGGCCTCTGGTGGGTTAATTTTGCCCGACCTGGGCGGCATCTTTCAAGCACTCCCGCCGCCACTGCCCCCGGGCAGCCTTCAGGTATTTCGGCTGCCCGGGAAATTACCGGCACCCTGGGCAGTACCCTGTTTGGTTACGATTATATAGTTACGGTTGAAGATACCGACCACTCCGATATTTTTAACGACCACTTTGTCGCTTCGGAAGACCATACTTTCCGGGCTTATTACGTCGTGATGGAAAGCGATTCTCAAACCGGCCTGGAAGTAACCCCGCGCTACTGGCGGCTTTTTGACGACCAAACGCCCTCCTACCCGGCAGTTTACGCCGGTAAAGACCCCTCTCTTGTTACCAATAAAGCTTTAAGCAGGGGAGAAAAAGAGCAAGGCTGGGTTACTTTTGAGATTCCCAAAGGAGCCAGCCGCTTCAAACTGGCTTATGACATTCCAAATATCGCTGAAAAAGCCAGTTTTGTCTTTGAGGTTGGCTAGAACTAAAAATTTCCTTATAGTTTAGCCAGCACCCGGCTAATAACCCGGATACCTCGTTCAAGTTCGGCCAGGCTGGCGTGTTCGTGGGGGGTATGGTCGAGGCTGCTGTCGCCCGGCCCATAAGCCACAATCGGGCAATTCCAGACCGGCCCTAGCACATTCATATCGCTGGTGCCGGTCTTTTTTAAGGGCTTTGGCTGGCCGCCCTCCTCACGGATAGCCGCGTAAAAGGCCCGCACCAGCAGGCTATTCTTGTCCGAGGTAACCGGCGGCTCTTCGCCAAAAACTTCCAGCTTGCCTTCCCCGGCCCATTCCCGCAACTGCTCTTTAAATTCGGCGAGAGGAAAGCCGTAAGGAATCCGCAGCCCTACCCGCAGAGTTATAGTGTCGTGAAAGCCGTCCGAACTGCTGTTGATGCCGCGCAGGGCCGCCTGGAGCGTTTCGGAGATTTTCTTCTCTACATTAAAGCTGCCGGAATACTCTTTAACCCGGTTCCAGAACTCCACGCCTTCCTCGAAAGCTGTAGGACCGGCGGCGGCGGTGTGCTTTAGTTCGCGGACCAGTTCGTAGCGCAGTTGCAAGGTTCCTTTGTAGCCGATAGTCACGCGGTCCCATGAACTCGGTTCCCCGATGATGCAGTAGTCGGGCCGGTAGTGGTGCTGGGCGAAACGAGCGCCTTTGCTGGTGGGCGCTTCTTCCTCGACCGCCCCGACCACCACAATGCGCTTGCCTTGTAAAAGTTCGGGCTGTTCCAGCAGGGCCGCCGCGCCCAGGACGAACGAGGCGAACGGCCCCTTCGCGTCCACCGAGCCGCGCCCGTAAATCGTGTCGCCGTCCGGTTCAATCCGCACCGGGATAAAGCCCGGCACCGTGTCAATGTGGCCGAGAAGTACAATCGTCTTGCTGGCCTCTCCGGCGGTTACACCAAGTTCGCCGACCGCGTTGCCGGCTTCATCCACGTAAGCCTGGCGGTAGCCCAGCCCGGCCATCCGCGCCACAATCAACTCGGCCAGGGCCTGTTCTTGCTGGCTGGGGCTGTAGACCTCAAGCATCGAACGGAAGAATTCCACGTTCCGGGGGTTAAGGGCGTTCAACTGGTTGCTCAAATGGTTGTTCAACTCGGCCACGGTTATAACTTTCTAGGCTAGCTTTCTGTTAAAGTTTTTATCTTACAACTATCTTAAAAATTATTCGTCTTCATCGTCTTCGGGCGGCCGGTCTTCGGTTATCCGGCTGACAAACATCTCGCCAAAAAGGTCGTCCTGCCGGACCGTCACCAACCGCCGCCGGACCAGTTCGAGGACTGCCATAAAAGTCACGATTACTTCAACCGAACTGGGCGGGTCGACCGGATCGAACAGGCTGGTAAACTCCACCGGGGCCGGAGGGACATCTGCCCCGGCTTCCCGCTCGGCGGCAGTCAGGCGCCTTTCCAGCAAAAGAATCTTGTCCTCGATTTTGACCGAGCGCACCAGGGCTTTAAGCTCTTGTGGCCCGGCTTCCTGGGGTTCCTTTTGCTGCTGCTGCTGTTGGGCCAGCAAACGCCGCCGCACCAGGGCCAGCAAATCGCTTAACTTCACACCGCCCAGCGCCGCTCCCGCCGTCGGGCCGCCCTGTCCCTGCAAAGCCTCGTTCACCTGCTGGACGAGAGTATCGCTCGGACCGATGCGGCGGCTGGTAAAGGCCCGCTGGCCTTCTTCCTGGCGCTGGCGGAGGCTGGCGGCGGCATCCTTGACCTGTTTGTATTCGCGCAGCTGGGCCAGCAGTTCGTCGGCGGCGCTGGGAGCGTCATCGCCGTCGCCGCTTTTAGCAGCGGGGGCAGGGAGCAGGGCAAAAGACTTAATCAGGAGCAGGCGAGTGGCGATAACCAGAAATTCAGCTAACTCCGCCGGGTTTATCTCGCTTAACCGGTTGATGTACGAAACATATTCCTCGGCAATCACCGAAAGCGAAATTTCCGTAATGGGCAGTTCCTTGCGCTCGATAAGCTGCAACAGCAAATCGAGTGGGCCTTCAAAAGCAACGCCGGGCAGGCTTATCTGGTACCGGTAAGCCGGGACGCCAAAAGCGTTTAGTTTCTCATCACTCATTTGCAAAACTTTCGCTTGAAACACCCATTATAAGTTTGATTTTCTCATATCCGGAACAATTCCCTGGTCCAAAGCGAAAGTCGTGATTAGTTTAAATCGTCGGCCCATTCCAGGGCTAACGCCGCTCGGTCGCCCTGCCGCTGCAATTGTTTACCTTCGCCAATCAAGGCCGCTACCCTGGGACCGCCCCCCGCTTCCCTGGCGAGCGCCGCGCCCCGGGCTTCGTGAGCCGCCTGGAGCCAGAAATAATAACGCCAGTCGCCCGGTCGGACCTGGCTTTGCCGGGTGCGCCAGTTGCGGTAGAGCGGTCCGGCAATTTTCCCCGCGGCGACATTTACAACCTTTACCCAGACCGGGATAGCCGCGCCGGTCGCCGGGTCGAACTTGCCCAAATCGTGCAAAAGGCTGGCCTGAAGCAATTCGAGGTCGTAGCCGAACCCGGCCCCGGTGAGGGTTCGGCAGACATTCAGGGCGTGGCGCTGTTCGTAAAAGGGCAGGGCTTTGAAAAGAGAAAACTGGGCCGGGGTCAACACGCTCTGTAAATATGCTAGCTCCGGCGCGTCCAGGGGCCATGCCCTGGTTGAGCGTACAAACTGGCGTACCCGCAAAAAGGCCTTTTGCAAAATCATATGCCTGTCTGCAACCCAAGTAAACTTAAAAAGAATCTCACTATCGGGCCGAAAATAAACTGGTAAAGAATATTAAAATTACCGCTAAACCCACCCAGGAAATAAGGTAGAATTAAAGCCAATACCAGTATTAACACCGGGCCATATGTTTCGAGCCAGACCAGTTTTACATCAAGATTCGGCGATAGAAATCCCTTGATGAAGCCGTAACCATCGAGCGGCGGAATCGGCAGCACATTAAAAGCGGCCAGCAGAAAATTAAAATAGGTAAACCAGATAAGCAGTTCCGCGAAAAAGACCGGGATATTTCCGCCTACCGACCTGAAAATCAGGCCTGAAATTAAGCCAAGCAAAACATAGGAGAGAAACCCTACCAGCGCGATAATCGAGCCGCCGATTCTTTTTAGGCGGTTAGCGAAGAGGTTTAAGTTAAGCGGTTTACCCCAGGTTATCACCGGTACGCCCAGCCCCAGTAAAAGCGCCAGCAGCAACCCCAGCGGCTCCAGGTGGCGGGTAGGCGAAAAACTCATGCGGCCTTCGCTGCGGGGCAGGCGGTCCCCCAGGCGGTAAGCCACGAAAGCCTGCATGCCCCTGGCGAAACCGGTGCCGAAAATAAAGGCCAGCAAAGCCCCTAGAAAACTTGTTGTGCTAAACGTCCCCATAACCCGGTTAACTCTTTCTTCCTGGTCTCTTTTATTAAGCAAGATACCCGCTTATTATACCAGTTTTCACCCGCCGCCTGCGCCTTATTTTTTCTCTTTCGCGTCCTGCAACTCGACATAGTAGCGCCCGTAATTATTGGGGTCCACCAGCACGTCTATATCCGCGCCAGGCGTTGCGGTTGCCGGGAGGTTCCAGACACTTACGCTTTTGAAAGTGGGGGTAACGCTGTTAAGGGTATCGCGGGACCGGGCCAGCACATAATACGGCGATTTTCCCATATTATTTACCATTTTGTTCTGCCGAACCGCCGTAATCTCGGCGGTAATCCGCTGGCCGTGCTGCTGCAACCATTTTTTCTTGCGGTAGCTCGTATACCACATAATAAGGCATACCAGCCCGATACCGCCGAAAACCAGCCCCAGTAAGCCGGACAGCAGCGACCAGAACCATAACGAAATAAATGAGTCGGGGAAGGCTGACCCGGCCGGGTCAGCCGGTTTGTAGAAGACCTTTACTTTCTGGCCGGTCTGGAATTCGGGCGGATTTGTGCCGGTGTTACTGCGGAATTGAACCACCTGCCCGTTGGAAGCAGTAAACTCTATAAGGGCTCTTACTTTGCGGCCTCCGCTGGGATTGCCGGCATCTATAACGGTTCCTTCCGCGGTTGAAGATTGAGAAATGGAAAGAGCGGTATTTAGGCCGAATGCGAGGGCAATCACCAGCATAACAAGACCAATGCCCCCAAAAATAAGCGCAAACAGCTTTGAAACCATAACTGTCTCCCCGGATGGAGTCTTAACTTGAACAGCTGTAAAATAAGATTTGTAAATCCTCACGGCGCTTTTATTTTACTCTATTTGAAGGGAAAGTTACCGTTTCTTTTCATCATATAAAAAGGATTTTCCGGTAAAGATTTTCTTAATTGCTATTTCGGCGGAACCTGCCCAGGTCCGAAAGATGGCTGGCAAGCCAGTTCGAGAGGTCGTTTTGATAAATAATCTGGGTAAGCTTGCGGTGGCGCTCGGCTTTTTCAGCTTCGGGCATTTCGAGAGCTTTCACCAGGGCCGCGGCGGTGCCTTCCAGGTCGTCGGGAGCTACCCCCAGCGAGTTTTCGCCTAGCTCTTCCCAGGCTCCGGTATTGGTCGAAAGCACCAGCACGCTCTGCCATTCGCTGACAATAACGCCTTCCTTCGCCACCAAATTCATGCCATCCGCCACCGAATTTACCAGCACCACATCGGCCATACTCAGGGCCGCCAGGGCGCGGGCGTAATCGTTGCCGTAAATACAGTGGACGGGCCGCCAGTTCTTCCGGCCAAAGTCCGCGTTTATCTGGTCAATTAATTCAAAGGTCTGGGCCTTGTACTGGGCGTACTCCGGCACACTTTCTCGTGTCGGCACCAGCAGGGCCAGGAAAATCACCTTGCCGCCCAGGTCGGGCCGGTCCTGCAACATCTGCTGGTAAGATTCGAACCCGGCCAGAACATTTTTATTGGGGTCGAGCCGGTCCACTCGTACGATAAGCTTTTCGTACTTGCCCAGTTTGTCAAGCAGCTTTTGCTTCCAATCGGCTGCTTCGGGCGAACGATAGACTTTCAAAACTTCCTGCGGGTCAATCGAAATCGGGTAAGCCCGGACCCAGGTGACCAGTTCCTCGCCTCTCTTGCCGATTTTAGAAAGTTGCAAATAGCCCTGTTCGCTCTCGGCAACTTTCAGCCCCTCCATATATTCCTGGCAGGTATCCGCGAAAGCCCGGACCGCGCTAATGGTCTGGAAACCGACAATATCGCAAGACAGCAGCGCTTCGCAAATGGAGCGCACCCAGGTTTCGGGCAGATTGTGCCAGGTTTCGGGGCTGGGCCAGGGGATATGTGTAAAATGCATCATGGTCAAATTCGGATGGCCCTGCCGCAACACCCCCGGCGCAAGATAAAGCTGGTAGTCGTGAAAAATGGCGTACAGGGCCGAATCTGCCCGCTCAATTTCCTGGTTGACCACCCTGGCGAACTCCCGGTTGGCGCGGACATACCCTTCCCGCCAGGCCGCCCACATATCGTTTTCAGAATCGCGGTCTTCCAGCAGCAAATCGTTCATTTCGTGCTGGACAAACCAGAGCAGCGGGTTACTTATTACATTGAGGTACTTATCAAAACTGTCCTCGTCAATGTTGACAAAGCGCAGCCGCAAATTGTCCTCGGGCTGGGCCGCCGCGGGCAGTTCGGCAGCCTCCATCCCGGCGATTTCCCGGTCGGTTTCACTCAAAGCCGCCGCCACCCAGGTCAGAGGCGTAATATGGGTGAGAGAACTAAGGGCCGTTACCACGCCGCCGCTGCCCCGCTGGGCGACCAATTCGCCTTTCTCGTCTTTTTGGTAAGTAACAGGACCCCGGTTGCTGGCAATCACCAGGCGGCGGTCGCCCAGGACTTCACGGCAAATCTTTTGCAAAGCCGCTTCGTGAGATTTTGAAAGATTTTGATTATTTACCGGGGTACTATCCGAGTTCGCCAAAGTTTTTCGCTCCTTATAACGCCGGGCCGCCAGCCTATAAGTGGGCGGCCAATTTGTTCAAGAAATCTTCCACGCCGTCCACGCCATTCACCAGTGTATCGGCTGTTTCCCGCACTTTCGGGTTCATTTCAGGGCTGGTTACACCGATCGCGAAGCCTTGCTTGAAAGCGCCGCCGGCCTGTTCCAGCTTGCGCAACGCTAAAAAGCCGTCCACGTCCGTCAAATCATCGCCCATAAAAATTAGAGTTTCCAGCCCGTAACGCAAGGCCAGGTCCACCAGGGCGGTCCCCTTGTTTATCGTTACCGGCGGGCGAATTTCCAGCACCAGCCGTCCTTCCGTGATAACCAGGCCGGTGTTAGCTGTAACCGCCCGGATTTCAGCCAGCGCAACCTGCCGGGCCATTTCAGGGTCGGGGCAGCGCCGGTAGTGAACCGAGGCGGTCAGCCCTTTATCCTCGAAAAGCAGCGAGTTTACCCACTCCGGCCCGGCACCGCGACTAAACCCAAAGTCCTGGGGCGGGTGGGCCAGTAAATTCCGGCGCGCCTGGTCCTGGGCCGCCCCCACCAGCGGCTTATACTTTACGACGGCTTCGGCTGGCACCGGGTTATCGGCGTTCGGTTCAAGCCTTTCCATGCCGTGATTACCTAAATAAAGCAGTTGCGGCAATTTGACAAGACCGCGCCCATCCAGCGGGCTGCGCCCCGAAACCAGCGCCATCACCTTGAACTTGCCGCTTGCGTACAGCTTTTCCAGGGCCGTGCGGACCCCCTCAGGCACAAAAGACTCGGATGGGGTAGCGGCTATCGGGCTGAGGGTGCCGTCAATATCGGAAGTCAGACCCGCGTTCCCGGCCTGGATTGCGGCTACGATGCGCTGGAAGACAGCGGTTTCTTCTATACTTTCAAACAAAATTGCCCCTCTCGCTCAGGACTCGTGACGTGGAATATCAAAAGCCCGGAAGTCGTGCGCTATGTAGGAATTGGCAAAAGTCTGGCGCGCCTCGTTTTGCAGCCGCTCCATGCCCGGTCCGTCCACGCCCTGGGCCTCATAACGGGAGCTGAAGTGGGTCATAACCAGGGCTTTAGCCCCGGCCTGCCGGGCTACCTCGGCGGCCTGGGTAGCCGTCGAGTGACCGCCGCGCACCGCCAGTTCCAGGTCTTCCCCGGCGTAGGTGGCCTCATGGACCAGCACGTCAGCCTGCCGGGCCAGTTGAATTGAGTTCTTGCAAAAGATAGTATCGCAGCAATAGACCACCTTCCGGCCCGTTACCGGCGGCCCGACCAACTCCGCCCCGTTCACCGTCCGGCCATCGGGAAGGGTAATCGTTTCGCCCCGTTTGAGGCGACCGTACAGCGGCCCGGCCTGGATACCCATTTGCTGAGCGGTTTCCACGTCAAAATGGCCCGGCTGGTCCTTCTCGACCACCGCGTAACCAAACGAAGCAATCCGGTGAATCAGGGGCAGGCACGTCACTACAAATCGCTCGTCCTCGTAAACCAGGCCCGGTTTGACCTCCTGGATAGTCAGCGGATAACCCAATTGACTGCCGCTTACCTCGAAAGTGGTCTGCATAAAGCGTTGCAAGCCCGGCGGGCCGAAGACGGTCACCGGCGTTTCGGCGCTGTATTGTAACGAGCGGCTCGCCAGCATCCCGGGCAGTCCGAAGAAATGGTCCCCGTGCAAATGGCTGATAAAAACATATTGAAGCTGGCTCAAGCGCAAAGGCGAGCGCATCATCTGCTGCTGGGTGCCTTCCCCGCAGTCAAACAGCCAGAAAGCGCTTTGCTGGTCAAATTGCAAGGCCAGGGCCGAAACATTGCGTATTCGCGAAGGTGTCCCGGCACTGGTGCCTAAAAAAGTCAGTCGCATATCTGTCCAGTCCTATCTTCTTTCAGAGTCAAAGGGGTGCAAAGTTTGTGCCAGTGGGCGGCCCCTCTTAAACAATTAATCATTTCGGATTTACACCCTGGAACCAATTTTCTCTTTGGCCCGGCAAACTTCGCAAAAAACCCTTTATACGAAGCATGGTAGACCAACTCCGGCGGCACTTCAAGCATAAGCAAAAATTCATTCGAGGGATAAAACTGCGGGGCTGTTAAAGGCCAAAAACAAACTTAAATACCGGTCCGGTGGTGGGGCAGGTTAATTTTAGCACCGCCACCCTATAGGGGCGGCTTCAAGAATTTCTGGCGGGAAAAAGGTGGCTTGCCCGTGTTTGGGCTTTCCGCTATCAGAAGAATTTCAGGAGGAAAATCCCCAGGACGGCCAATCTTATACCGTCCAGTATTTTGAAAGCGCCCGGTTTGATTACCATCCCGATTTGCCAGTAGAGTTTCAGGTCGAACTCGGCCAAATCGGCCCTGACCCTTATAACCTGCGTGCCTTATGGCGTTTATTCAGACCGCCTGATTGTCCGGGCCATTCCGGTTACGCCGCGCGCGAAGGGCTAATCTTAGTG
>CADDZM010000077.1 GCA_902812345.1 Chloroflexota bacterium
TTGTTGAAATATGGTAAAGTTCATGTGAGTAATGCTCCTTCTTTTTTTAGACGAAAGAAACATTACTCGCTGGGCGGGCTGTTGTAAAGCAGCTTGCCCTTTATTTTTTTATCAAAACGTCAAACTTCGTTGTTTAAAAGCTTTTTATTAAAAATGCCGGGGTTTTAAATTAAACGCGCTCCGGCCAGCGGGCCTACAACTCCAGACATTCATCGCGCATAAAGCCCGGCGTGACGTTTATAGGGGTATTGCCATTCAACTTTGCCGGTTGGCCCCCTCTACCATATCCTCTACCCGGTAACCGAGCGTCGAAGCGTAGCCGGACAGGTCGGACGAACGCGCCCCATCCACGACCCGGACAAGGCCGCAACGAAAAAATCAGGCTGCCCCGCACATCAGGCAGGGTTCGCAGGTGGTGTAAAGGGTGCCACCGGACAGCATTTCGCTCCCGAGAGCCTGCCCACCCGCCCGGATGGCTACGACTTCGCCGGGTGCGCTGGCGTCGCGGTCGCCTTCAACCAGTTTGTATACAACCGAAACTAGCTGGCCGTCCGGTCCGGTCACGACCGCGCCAAAGGGGGCTGCCCGGATGCGAGGGCTGTTTTAGCCTTATCTAGCGCCAGTTGCATCCGGTGACGGCCGGCATTTCCGCTAAAAAAGTTCTCCAATTCTTTAGATCTCGTAACCGACCGACGGGCCGCCCGGCGCGATTTCAAGTTGCTCGGCTCGACCGTGCAAGCCGCTTTCCCCGGCCACCCGGAAGAAGGCGTCGCGGACGATTCCGGCTTTCTCGCGGCAGGTAAAGGCCAGGACGGTTGAACCGGCCCCGCTAAGTGCGGCCCCAAAGGCTCCGGCTTGCTGCGCCGCGTCAATCAGGACGGGCAGTTGTGGGAAAATCCGGCTGCGGTAGGGCTGGTGCAGGCGGTCGTTCATAGCCTCGGCTAACCATTCGAGTTTGCCGTTAGGCGCGGTAAAAGCCGCCACGAAAAGGGCCGTCCGGGACGAGTTGTGAGCGGCATCCTGTAAACTCAGGTTGGCCGGAAGGACGGCGCGGGCTTCTTTGGTGGACATTTCAAAGTTCGGGATAAAGACCACCGTAGTCAGGTCAGCCGGGACCGGCAGGCTAACGATAACCGGGTTGCGCCAGGCTGGACCGCCATCCAGGTTGCGCATACCTTCTACAGCCGGGTTATCAACCGGTTCGGATGAGGCCGTGAAAAAAGAGGGCGCCGCCGCCGGGGCCGAAACGGCCAGGGTCAGGCCACCAAGCAAGGTTGCCGCCACGTTATCGGGATGGCCTTCGATTTCGGTCGCCAGGCGCACCAGTTGTTCGCGGGTCGGAAAGTTTACGCCCCCATAAGCCCTCCGGCAAAGGGCATCAGCCCCGACCAGGCCGCCGATGATGGCAGTCGCGCTGCTACCCAGGCCGCGGCTGAGCGGAATCCGGCTCTCCATTTCCAGCTTAAAAGCCGGGACGCGGTAGCCGGTAGCGCGCTGGTAGACCTTGATGGCATCGTAGACGAGGCCTGCTTTTTCCTTTTGCAAGCGGTCTGCGCCTTCACCGCGCACAACCAGGGGCATAGAAGCAGCGTCGGGCGCTTCAGCGTCAAAAATAAAATCGGTGTAGAGGGCCAGGGCGAGACCAAAGGCATCAAAACCACAACCCAGGTTGGCCGAACTGGCCGGAACTTTTACTCTTATTCGCATTTTTTAGTTTGTCTTCATCTTGTAAATTAAATCGCCCTAATCCGGCTGGCCCTATTATAGCTTATTTGAGCCGGTTCGTCAGGCCACCGGTGGCTTTATGGATATAGTGAGCAGTAAAATTTGTTTTCAACTTGAAAGGGGAGAGAAGAAGTTAAAAGCAAAATAAAAGAGGCGGCCTGAGGAAATAGCAGGCCGCCTCTTTTAAATATTTACCGGAATAAATTTCACGATTAAAGCCAAATTTATTCCTCGATTTCCTCGTCCGTATCGCTAACCTCGCCTACCCCACTCAGGTCAGGCGTCCGGTGCAAATGCTCCAAAAAACGCTGGCTTTCGACAAAATCGAGCGCGTCATCCAGGTCCTGGTTGGTAATCGTAAGCGTTGAGAGCGGCCCGTCTGTAGCGGCGTGGATGACCCGCCCGAGCGCGTTGAGAGCGGCCCGGTTGCAGAATACCTCGATATCCGCCCCGGACCAACCTTCCATCTCCCCGGCCAACTGGCCGAGGCGTTCGGGCTGGGCCAGCGGTTTATCCACCGTGTGGACCTTCAATATTTTAAGGCGAGTCGCTTCATCGGGCAGGCCAAGCTCGATTTTTGTATCAAACCGACCGGGCCGCAACAGGGCCGGGTCGAGCATATCGGGCCGGTTGGTCGCGCCAATCAGGACTACCCCCGTCGAAGCCGCCACCCCGTCCATTTCGGTCAGCAGTTGGGCCACAACTCGTTCGCCGACCGGGTCAACCGCGTTATTGCCGCGCAGCGGGGCCAGCGAATCAAGCTCATCCAGAAAGATGATGCAGGGGGCGGCGGCGCGGGCCTTCTTGAATATCTCGCGGACAGCCTTTTCCGACTCGCCGACCCACTTGGAAAGCAGTTCCGGGCCGCGCACCGAGATAAAATTAATGGTGTTCTGGCTGGCGATAGCCTGGGCCACCAGGGTCTTGCCGGTACCGGGCGGGCCGTAGAGCAAAACCCCTTTGGAAGCCCGCGCCCCGGCCTTTTTGAGCAGGTCGGCGTATTTGAGGGGCCACTCGATAGCTTCTTCCAGAGCATGGCGGACCGGTTCAAGACCGCCGACCTGGTCCCAGGTAACATTCGGAATTTCGGTATAGACTTCCCGCAATGCGCTCGGTTCGATTTCAGATAGCGCCGTCGTGAAGTCAATCATCTCGACCCGCAGGCTGAGCAACTGGTCAAACGAGAACGCGCCCTGCACGAACTCAAAGTCAGGGAAAAGACGGCGCAGAGCAGCCAGGGCGGCTTCCCGGCAAAGGGCGTTCAGGTCGGCCCCGACAAAGCCGTGGGTTATATCGGCCAGGTGGTCCAGGTCAAAATCGCTCGTAAGCGGCATACCGCGAGTGTAAATATCTAAAATTTCGCGGCGACCGTTGCGGTCCGGCACCTTGATACTGATTTCCCGGTCGAAGCGGCCCGGACGGCGTAAAGCCTGGTCAAGGCTGTCCTGCAAGTTAGTTGCCCCGATAATCACGACCCGACCGCGCGGCTGCAAGCCGTCCATCAGGGCCAGCAGTTGGGCCACAATCCGGCGGTCAATTTCATGAAAAGATTCGCTGCGTTTGGGCGCGATAGCGTCAATCTCATCTAAAAAGATGATGCTGGGGGCGCGGCTCTGGGCTTCCTGGAAAATCTTACGCAAATGAGCCTCGCTCTGGCCGTAGAGGCTGTGGGCGATTTCGGGGCCGTTCACGCTGATAAAGTGGGCGTTGGCTTCCCCGGCCACAGCGCGGGCAATCATGGTCTTGCCGGTTCCCGGCGGGCCGTAAAGCAACACTCCTTTGGGCGGCTCAATGCCAAGCCGCTCGAAAACTTCAGGGTGCTTCAGGGGCAATTCAATCATCTCGCGGATACGGCTGAGTTCCCGCGAAAGGCCGCCGATGTCCTCATAGGTCAGGCCCGTACTGCTGCGCCGGGGCCGCACTTTAGCCGGGTCGAGCCGGTTGTCTTTCATGCGGACAGTCGTGACCGGGCCAACCACCACGGCCTGCCCGGCCGGTACAATTTCTTCAACCAGAAATTCCTGGAAGCCGGTGCCAAAGAGGTTGACCCGGACTACGTTGCCTTCCTGGACAACCAGTCCTTCAAAGAGCCGTTTGAAGTAAAGCGAATGGCGGCTGAGGCTGAACTGCTGCCAGTTGGCCCCGCTGCCGAGCGGAGATATAGTCAGGTTGCGGGCCTGGATGGTGGGCAAAAGGCGAGCAGTCACCTCGCTTTCCAAAGATGCCCCACAATTTCCCCGCAAAAGGCCGTCCATCTGGACCTGTCCCTTACCCCGGTCCTCTAAAAAGGAAGGCAAGGCTTTGGCGGCGGTTACGCCGCTTGGCCCTTTAAGCTCGATAATATCACCGACATTCGCGCCGAGCGCCTGTAAGTCAGCCGGGTCGAGCCGCACAACCGTCCGCCCGGCGTCCCGCGGGGCCGCTTCAGCAACCCGCAGTTGCAACATTTCCTGAATTTGCATTCCACCATCCAGATTCTAGTTTTTAATTAACCCTCGGCCAGGGGCAGCTTTTTAAGCCGGATTTCCAGCACGCCATTGCGGTACTGCTGGCTGAAATTAGCCGAGTCGACCGGGTAGGGTAAAAGAGCCTCTTTGTGATAGCTTTCCTGGCTGAAATCGCTGGCGCTGATGGTCAAAATATCGTGATTGACCGTAATCAGTATCGAGTTCGCCATCAGGCCGGGATGCTCGGCAACCACCAGTATTTCATTCGAACCGGCTTCGTCAAAAACGTCCAGCGTAAGTTCGTGAGCCGGGACATCGGCCGGGCTGACCTCAACAGGGGTTGCCTGGAGTGGCGCGTTGACCGGCGCTGGTGATGTTTCATCGGGCATATAATCTTCGGTCTGGATTTTGGTGACGCCGAAACCAGGCTGGGGGAAATTAACTTTCAACTCCTGTTTTATCTCGCTGCCCCGGGTTTTCAGGTTAGACCAGTATTCGCGCAGGGTCGCTTCCAGGGAAGTTTTGAAGGTGGAGTTTTGCAGGCGGTCGGGCAAATCGCGCAGGGCTTCGTCAAGTTTGTTTTCTTTAATAATCAGGGCGATTTTCTCGGCCAGGGGCGACGGAATAGTTTCGCCACTGATGGACCGGCGGGGCGCGGTCATTTTATCTATTTCGTCCAGCACAATCAGAATTTTATTGACATCCTGCAGGGTCTGGTTGAGTTCATGCACCAGGGCGCGCGACAGCCAGGAGCTAAAGTTTTCCGCCTTCGTGGGATTTTCGCTGGCGGGCGGCAAATCGTCGTACCAGTCCAACGCCGGTTGGCCTTCAGGCTGGCCTGTTTCTTCTAAAAGGTCACTTTTTTCTGTGGGATTAATCACCGGTCCCCTCCAATTTCTTTACTTTTATGCCGGGCCTGGTAGAGCAATCTTGCGTGGACGGTCAGGCGCATTTTATTTATAACAACTACTCTACGTAAAAGAAAAGGATTTGTTTTATTTTTAAGGGTTTTCTAAAAAACCGGCCGCTTTTCGGGGCCGGTTGCGGCGGAAGACCACCGGCCAGACCAGGGCCAGCAAAGCCGCCAGCCAGGTCAGACCGCTCACGACGGCGCCGAGGGTTTGCGATAGCGGGGAGAATTCAAGGGTTAAATGATGTTTTCCGGCGGGCAGGTAGACCGCCCCGAAAGTGTAGTCAGCCTTTTCATAACTGGCGAAGTTGCCGTCAACCCTGGCCTGCCAGCCTGGATAATAGGCCTGGCTGACCACTAAATAGCCTTCGGCAGCAAGGTCAGCCTCGAATTCAAGCCGGTTAGGCGACTGGCTGAGCAGGCGCGGTTGCTCGGTAGGCGTAGCGACCAGGCCGTTAAGATTTCGACCGTTTTCAAGATAAACCGTTTCAGCTGGTTTAAAGTCGGGCGCAAGCAGGGCCGGAAGCGTCCCGGCGACCGGTTTTATTTCGCTGTGATGGACCACGAAGCCTTTGGGCAGCGCCTGGGAGTTTTCCCAGACATTGATATTCACGCCCGGGCGTTTATCCTGGTAGGCCAGCTTGAACTGAACCCCGGTAGGGTCTTCTTTGGAGCGGGCCAGGACGAATTTCGCGCCGAGCAGGTTGTAGGCAGGGCCCGCTCGGAAATCTTTCTGGGAACTGGTAACGGCGTTCCAGAAAGTCTCATAGGAAGCCAGTTGCAAGGGATTAAAGACCCCGCGCAGGTCATAAAGGCCGTAGACCTGGGCGGTATTGGCCTGCCAGGCTTGCTGGATGGTCCCGACACTGTCATCCAGGCGGTACTGGCCGGAGGGGTCTTGCTGCTTTATAAAAGCCGCCGTATCAGGATGGTTAAAGCCCGCCGCCACGTCCCCTGGGGAGGGATTAAAGCCGCTCCTGGCTGAAAAGAGGTCAAAGACCAGCAAGGCCACCACCAGACCGGAAGCAACATCCGGCCCCAGGCGTCGGTGGTAAAAAAGGCGAAGTAGGGCCGCGCCCAGGCCCAGGACGATAACCGCCATCACCAGGCCGTTTATACCCCGCACCACCAAATCGTTAATGCTGCCCGGCGAGGCCAGTACCTGGTTATAAAGGAGAGGCAGGGGCAGAAAGAACAGGCCAAGCGCAAAAAGAGCTAAACTCCGCCAGCCCCAGCGCAAGACCTGCTCGAGGCGAGGCTGGCGCAAGTTCGCCCGGTACTCCAACCAGGCCTGGAGCCCAAAGGCGGCGGCAAGCCCAAAACCTAAATTAAACCAGTCGAGGAAACGCCCCGAACCCCGCGTGAGGTTTAGCGCCGGGACGAACTGGTAAAACCAGCCCTGAAAGATGGTGTAACCAGAAAGCGAGAAGATTAGCCCGGCCAAGCCCAGGCTTACGAAAAAGACCGGGTAAAAGGCCGGTCGCCGGTCGCGAATAAGGAACAGGCCGAGCGCCGCCAGGGCATACGTAAAGAGCGCCATATAGCCCAGGACATCGGTATTGCTCCAGTAGCCGAAATATTCCTTTGGGTTCGGGCTGAAAAGGTTGGGCAACAGCAGGTCGGCCAGGCCGATAGGCCACACTCCGAACTGGGTCGAAACGTCATAGGTGATGGCCGAACGCACCGACAACTGGCCCAGTTCGTAGAAAGGCCAGAGTTGGACCAGACAGGCTCCCAGTACCACCAACCCGGCTAGCCCGCCCCGCCAGAGTTGCCCGGTCCAGTAATTTCTATAAATCCGATTTAGGCGGCGGCGTAAGGTCTGGTTGGCCCGCTCGACCGGGAGGGCCGGTTCGGGAGCAGTGATAGCCGCCGGGGGCCGGTTGCGCCAGGCCACGGCCAGCCAGAATAGCAGGGCGGCGTAAAAGTTGTAAACGAAAAGCTGGAAATGCCCGGCCAGAAAACTCAGGCTCAGAAATATCCCGGCCCCGATAGCCCAGCGCCAGCTTGAACGCCGGACCGCTCGGTTGACCGCCAGCAACCCTAAAGGAAGCCAGGTCGCCGCTTCCAGCATGGACAGGTGTCCTAAATGCGAGACCGCGAAGCCGCTAAAGGCGTAACAGACCCCGGCGACCACGCCCGGCCAGCGTCCCAGGCCCAGGCTGCGGGCCAACAGATAGCTGAAAGTAGCCGCCAGCCAATAATGAATCACCGCCAGCATTTCCAGCTTTTCATAGGTAACGCTTCCGGCCAGCCAGAAAAGCCAGTTGAGCGGGTAGTAAAGGCCGCTTTGAATGTCGGCGGCGAACGGCATCCCACCAAAAAGGGTCGGGTTCCAGAGCGGGAATTCGCCCTGGCGCAAACTCTCGCTGGCAAAGACGTGGTTGGGATAGAAGAAAGAAACCAGGTCGCCGCCGCCGTTGGGCATGGTTACGCCTTTATCGAAAAGGGCTCGCCAGAAGAAACCAACCACCAGTACCAGCAAAAGGCCGATAGCCGCCACGTCCCGGTAGTAGCGGCGGTCGAGACCGTCCTTTTGCGCCGAGACGCCTGTCCATTTGCGAGAATACTGCCACCGGGCCAGCCCATAAGCCAGGGCCAACAAGACGACCAGCCCGACCAAAAAGGCCAGGACGACCCGGTTAGCCAGCACAGGCTAAAGCTCCACCAGTTTGAAAGCCTCGGCGTATTCGAAATCGAAATCGAGGGCAAAATCGCGGTGGCGCTGCTGGATACGCTCGACAAACTTATCATCAAAGTTAAACTGGCTGGAATGAGCCTTGAACGACTCGAACTTAAGGGGCAAAACTTCGGAAATATCCACGAAATAGTCGGGCGAGTCCGAGCCGTAAAGCAGCAGGCGTTTGGCCCGGTGGACGCTCAAACCTTCCTGGCGAAGCTGCTCCGGGTAACTCAGGGGCATCATGGCGGCGGGGAAAGCCGCGTCCAGGGCAAGCTGACCGCAAACCCGGTGGTCGGGGTGCATGCGGTAGTTGCGAGTGAGCGGGTCCCACGAAAGAATCGTTTCGGGTTTTAGCTGGCGTATATAGCGGACAATTTCGCCCCGCAACCCCAGGCTGTATTCCAGTTCGCCGTCGTTGAGGCGCATGAAGATACAGCTTTTCACGCCCAGGGTTTCGGCGGCGGCCAGTTGCTCCGCTTCCCGCACCCGGCGCAGTTCGGCAGGGTCGGCGTCGGGGTCTTCGGTTCCCTTGTCGCCGCTGGTCAGAAGAAGGTAATGAACTTCGCAACCGGCTTTGGCCCATTTAGCTATCGTACCGCTACAGCCAAACTCGGTATCGTCGGGGTGCGCCCCAATTGCCAGGGCCGAGCGGGGAATTTCCAGTTCAATTTTTGGTTGTTGTGTCATTTTCTCTTAAAGTTAAATTATTATCGTTGAACGAGCGAGTGTAGTTTAGCATAAGAGAGTATAAAAGCAAAAAACCGCTACAGCATCGCTGGGCGGTTTTTTGTAAGAAGGACATCGCGCGACGGTCTAGCGAACCAGACCTCCGGCAATGCCCTTACGGTTACCACTAATCATGGGCATCACCTCCTTTTTCTTCGAGAGAAGCCTCTGTTGGGTATAGTTCAGAGGTTTCTTACAGGCAGTATATTACCAGCTTCAGAACATAAAGTCAAGAGGTTTTTTAGAAAATCACGCGAATTTTGGAGAAAACAGGCTTTAGCTTTGCCAAAAATACGCTATAATCAACGAAACATTACCCTGAAAGAAGAATTGAGAAGCCATGAAATTAAAAGTTGAACACCTGACCCGTTTTGACTATAACCAACCGGTTTTTGAGGCCACCACCGAGGTCCGTCTGCAACCGGCAGGCGGCCAGGAAAGCCCCCAGCAATTAAAATCTTTCAGTCTGGAGGTTGACCCGAAGACGAAAGTCTTTGACTACCAGGACTTTTACGGCAATACGATTCATTATTTCTCGGCACTGCCTCCCCACGAATACCTCGAGATTCGAGCTTCGGCGGTGGTCGAAACCGGCTCCGGGGATTACCCAATCGAAGCTAAAGACCTGCTCAACCTTTTTGACTATACCAGCCAGTACAAATATATCGTCTTTTCGGAAGCGGCCCAGGTTTTCGCCGCCGAACTGGTCAAAAACAATATGGACTTGCCGCGCCTGGCCCTGGCCGAGAAAATCTGCCGGACCATCAACCAGGAGTTCCAGTATCAAAAAGGCGTCACAACGGTTTATAGCACCGTGGAGCAGGTGCTGGAGCAGCGGACCGGGGTCTGCCAGGACTTCGCCCACGTCATGATAACCATGTGCCGCATCCTGGGCCTGCCGGCCCGCTATGTGAGCGGCTACGTCTGGGGCGGCGAACAGGACGGCGAACAGGAAGGAGCCAGCCACGCCTGGTGCGAGGTGCTGGACGAGGTGAATCAAAAATGGGTCGGTTTTGACCCGACCCATTCCACGCTAAAAGTAGACGAAAGATATATTAAAATCGGCCACGGGCGCGACTACAGCGATATTCCACCGGTCAAAGGCACTTACAAAGGCCGCGCTGCGGAAAGTTTATCGGTACAAGTCTTTGTAACCGCTCCCGCCGAGCAGCTTTAGCGGTCAGGCTCCGGCTTCGTCCACAAAAGCCAGTTCCTGCTTGCGCTCCTGGGCTTCCTCGAAATTTTGCAACACCAGGGCAATCGCGCCGTACAGGCCGATATCACCGCCCAGGGCGGTTGCCACAATCGGTACATCTTCCCAGAAGGCTGGCATGGCCCGTTCCCGCACAACTTCTCGCAATGGTTCGAAAAGCATGTCGCCAATCTGGGCGACTCCGCCGCCGATTACCACAATTTCCGGGTTGTAGAGGTGCAAAACATTGGTAACGCCCACACCCATGTAGAAAGCGGTTTCTTTTATAATTTTCAGGGCGGCTTCGTCGCCTTCGTGCGCGGCTTCGGAGATGAGTTCCGGCGAGATATTCTGTAAATTCCCCCCGGCCATTTGTTTCATTTTCGAAGGATAACCGGTCTCAAGCAATTCGATAGCCCGGCGGCGAATGGACGGCCCGGCGGTCAGGATTTCCAGGCAGCCGGTATTGCCGCAATTGCAGCGAGGCCCATCGTACTCAATAGTCATGTGGCCTAACTCGGCGGCCGCCCCACGAGCGCCCATCAGGACGCGACCGTCCTCAATCACGCCGCCGCCGACCCCGGTGCTGATAGTTATGTAAACGAGGTAGCGGTAATCTTTACCGGCCCCAAAGGTATACTCGCCCAGGGCCGCCAGGTTGGCATCGTTACCGAGATAGACCGGCAAGTTAGTAGCTTTTTCCAGGATAGCCGTTAGCGGGACGTTATTCCAGCCGGGCAGGTTTGGCGGCGAGAAGACCACCCCGGTAAACGGGTTCAATGGGCCAGGCGCGCCGACCGCCATTCCGACCAGATTAGAGAAATCGGCCAGTTCGATAACCCGGTTTATGGTCCTCTTAATATTGGAAAGCACGTGTTCGAGACCCTGGTCGGCCTGGGTAGGCATTTCTGCGCGGGCTAGAATCTGGCCCGTCCCGGTGGAAAGGACCGCCCTGACCCTGGTGCCTCCCAGGTCTACCCCGATTATTTTGCCCTCAGCCAGGTCACCCTCATTGAGGATTTCCAATTCCGGTTGCAGCATACCATCTTTACCCAACGTCACCCTGTCCCGAACCTTTCTCCAAAACGTCTCGCGGGTTATCTCAAGAAAGAGCAACCGGCGCCGCGAAATAAAATAAAAATAAAATATTGAATATAATTGAAAGCTTAACACATTCTTAACAATTATAAAGGGCAAAAGCGACCCGGTCAACCCTGATTTAGAAAACAAATTGATTTAATAATATGAATTATGGTACCTGTTCTTATAACGCTTCAACTTCGGCAATAAGGCGAGCCTCGGCAGCGGTAGCGGGATCGAGCAGGCCCAGCACACCGCGGGCTTCCCCGACTAAATAAAGCGAACCGGTCAGGCAGACCAACCCGCCCTTATCTTGGGCCGCGATTGTACAGGCTGCCTCGAGCGCCTCTGGCAGGGATGGGCATACAGTCAGGGAGGAAGGGGTTTGCTCGAAGCTTGCAAGGACACCTGGCATATCAGCCTGGCGGCGAGAGTGAACATTTGTAAGGATGACCGGGCGATTTTCAAGAGGTAACAAACGGAGCATTTCAGCAATATTTTTGTCTTTTAGAAAGCCTAGCGCCCAGACCGGGTTTAGCTCCAGGGCCGCCAGAGTTTGAACTAACTCGCGGATGGCATTGGGCGTATGGGCCGCGTCGAGCAACACCGGGGGATTCTTGCCGTTTCCGGCCAGTTCAAAGCGGCCCGGCAGGCTGGCCCCAAGCAGGGCCGCCGGGTCGGGCGTTCCGGCCAGACCTTGCTGGTGCAAAAGAGTCGCCGCCGCCAGGGCAGTCAGGGCATTTTCGACCTGAAAAGTCCCGGCCAGGCGGGTTTGTAGCGAAAACTCATGGCGGTCCGGTCCGGTAGCCGCAAAGCCCTGGGTGAAGGTGTTGTTTTCAAGGGTTACCTTTAAAGAACCGGGCCGGTAACGCCAGAACTCGCGGGCCGGATGGAAATTCACCTGTAAAGATTGGGCGGCGTTTTGCAGCCATTCCGAAACTTCGGGAGTTTGCCGGGAAGAAACGGCCCGGGCATGCGGGCGCATGATGCCGGACTTATGGCGGACAATATCGGCCAGGGTCGGGCCGAGAATAGCGGCGTGCTCGAGTTCAATCGGGGTAAAGACGGCCAGAGGCGAGTCCTCTACGATATTAACGGCGTCGTATGTGCCGCCCATGCCCACTTCCATTACGGCCAGGTCAACCCCTTGCCGGGCAAAATACAGCAGGGCCAGGATGGTTAAAATCTCGAAACGGCTGATAAAACCCAGGTCCGGCGCTTGCCGGGCGGTCTGCCAGATTTCTTCGAAAAAAGCTGCAAACTCATCCGGGTCTATCATGGCCCCGTTGAGGCGAATGCGTTCGCGGTAGGTGTGGAGGTGCGGCCCGGTAAAGAGGCCGATTTTTAGCGGGCGGTTATTCCGGGGAGAATATTGGAGCAGGTTCGCCAGAAAGGTCGCGGTAGAGCCTTTGCCTTTCGAGCCGGTCACAATAACAGCCGGAAAAGCAGCCTGGGGCTGGCCGAGACGGGCCAGCAGCGGGCGCATCCGGTCCAGCCCGGCCCCATAGGACTCGTGCAGACCCTGGCGACCGATTTCAGCCAGCCGTTGGAAAACCTCTTCCAGGTCCATTATTTGAAAGCCGAAAGGCCTCTTTTTAAGGCCCGGACCCAGTTGCCGTGAAAAATACCTTTGACGTCATCCTCGCTAAAGCCGTGTTTGAGCAGGGCTTCGGCCAGGAGCGGCAGGTCATTCAGGCCGGTGAGCGGGGCGGGAATGGCCTCGGCCCCATAGCCGCCGTCCCAATCGCTCCCGATAGCACACGAACGGGTATGCCCGGTAATTTCCGCGATACGGCTCATGTGGCGAATAACATCTTCCAACCCGACATTCTGGCCGTCCTCGGTCAAAAAGTTGTTGTAGAGGACCGTGCCAATCACGCCGTCCCGCTCGACCAGGCGTTTTATCATGTCATCGCTAAGCTGGCGGTCGGTGTTGACGTAGTGGCGGCAGTTGGAGTGGCTGGCGATAACCGGGCCGTGAAAGGCATCGAGCGAGTTATAAAAACTTTCTTCGGCCATGTGGCTCAGGTCGAGAATAACCCCCTGTTTTTCCATTTCAGCCAGTAGTTCGTAGCCGAGGGGAGTTAAAGGACCGGGTTCGCCGGTGCCACCGCAATAGCGGGTGCTTTTCCAGGCCGGGCCAATCAGCCGCAAACCTTTTTCGACCCACTCGGACAGCTCGGAAGGATGAACAAGCGGGTCGGCTCCTTCCATCGAGGCAATTATGCCAAGCTGTTTGATGCCAAGCTCCAGGTTGGAAATATGGGTTTCAAGGTCGGCCAGGGTCCGAATCAGGGCCACCCGGTCGTCTTCGGCGGCCAGGCGGTTATAAAAATCAAGCTGTTCAAAGCCAATCCGGCGGGCTTCATCATCGTTGGAGTAGGTCGGGGTTTCAGCCTCAAACATCGAGGCGGCGCGGGTAGGCAGGACGAATATAGTGCCGATAACCAGGCGGATTCGGCTGGCTAAAAGGTCGGGCAGCGACACCAGGCGTTCGCCGTATTTCGCGCCGTCATTGACCCGGGCGCGCCAGGCGGCGGCTGGTTCGAAGAAATCGCGCCCAAGGCCAACGTTCCAGGCAATATCCTGGTGGCTATCTACAATATACAGTTTCTTATACATACAGTTTCTTATACAGGTTTTCTAAAATGGCCGGGTTGCTCAATCTTCTATCCGAATCCTTCGCATCAGGCTTAAAAAGAGGATTGCCCCGGCCAGGGTCATAAATACGGGCAAGCCCCCAAAACTAAGCCAATTTATTTTGAATAACAGGGCGAGGGTAAAGCCGACCGTGGCCCCACCGACCGCCGCCAGCAGGTAAAAAGGAATACTGCGTATCGTGCGCCCGTAGATAGCGTGAAACGCAAAACCGCAAATTCCCGCCAATAACAAAAACAGGATTAAAGTTGTCATTAAACCTCTACTGGATGATGATGCCGCCGCCCAGCACCTCATCGCCATTGTAAAAGACGACAGCCTGGCCGGGCGTGATGGCGCGCTGGGGCTGCTCCAGGACAATCCGGGCCGTCCGGTCGTGCTGGTTGAGCGGCTCAACTACACCGGGTAGTTCGCGGGCTTTGTAGCGGACTTTTATATTAGCCGGGACTTTGCCTTCGGGCCACTTGCTGCTGACCCAGCTAACTTTCTCCGCCTGCATCTCGCAGGACCGCAAATCGTCGTCCTCACCTACTACCAGGGTATTGGTGTCGGTAACGAGTTTGAGGACGTAGGTCGGGCGGGACATTACCGCGCCCAAACCCTTGCGCTGGCCGACCGTGTAGTTCGGCAGGCCGTTGTGCTGGCCGACTACCTCGCCTTGAAGATTTACAATTGGGCCGGGTACGGCCAGGGGCTTTTTTGAATGGTTAGCGATATAGTCGCGGTAGTCACCCCCGGCGACAAAGCAAATATCCTGGCTTTCCGGCTTTACTGCCGTGGCAAGACCCCTTTCGGCGGCCATCTCGCGGACCTGGGCCTTGGTGAAGTCGCCAAGCGGGAACATAATCCGGCTGAGTTGCTTCTGGCCGAGCATATAAAGGACATAGCTCTGGTCTTTGGTCGAATCAACCGCCCGCAGAAGGCGGTACTGGCCGGTTTCCTGGTCGAAAACGTTGCGGCAGTAGTGGCCGGTCGCCAAAAAGTCCGCGCCCAGGGCCAGGGCTTTATTCAGCAAGAAGCGGAATTTCATGTAATCGTTGCAGGCCAGGCAGGGGTTAGGCGTGCGGCCCCGTTCGTATTCCTTGATAAAGTAATCTATGACAGCAGCCTGGAACTCTTTTTCAAAGTTCATGGCATAAAAAGGGATGCCTAATTGCTGGCAGACCTTGCTTGCATCCTGCATTTCGACAATCGAGCAGCAGCTTTTGTTAAGCGAGTAGTTCTGTTCTTCCTCTTCGGTGCCGCTACCGTGCAGGCGCATGTTTATTCCAATTACGTCGTGGCCCTGTTCTTTAATAAGGGCTGCTGTGAGCGAGCTATCAACGCCGCCACTCATCGCTACTACTACGGTTGCCACTTTTTAATACCTTCCCAGGTCTAAATAATAAAAGTTTATTTTTGTATTTTATATCGCCGGACTGCCCTTTTGGGGATAAAGCCCAACCCGGATTCATTTAATAAAATCCAGCCGCCATGATACTACAAACAGGGCCGTTTTGCCATCTTTTAAAGAAAAGTAGTCAGGAGTCAGGGGTCAGTAAAAACAGGGCCGGGATGCAATTGGGCTGGCTTATTACCCTGTAAAATAAATTAACCCCTTAATCTAACCTGGCTGATCAGCCTTTGCCACGCCTAAAACCTTATTCAGGATAAAACGCCTTGAAAATCAACCAGGCAATTTGCCAAAAAATATTCCCTGGATTTGGTCAAAAGGCCTAAAGGCTTATTGACAGACTTAGAAATTACCCATATAATTCTCATAAGCTAAGAAAGTTTACAAATCAATGTGGCCGGTAAATTTCTAGCCCTTCCGAAGGGTTCTCCACCCTTTCTGCAAATCACAAAACAACACAACGCTCGTCTATAACAACTTACGAGGCAACTATTCCGGCAAACCAGGGATATTTAGAACCTCGGAAAGTCACCATTCTAAAAAATATATTTTGCACAGCTGCAAATCCCCGACCTCAAAGATGATGTCAGCCCAGGATTTTTAAAAACGCCGTAGTCTGCCGGTTTCAAGTTTTGCCCGTAATTTTTCGGGCGGATTTCCAAAAAGCCGGGTCCAGGCGCGTATTCGCATACCCGTTTTCCGGTGCTGTTACTACTATGTATGAGTAACAATCCGGGACAAACGGTTTAGCCTGTTTGTAGAAGCAGGTGGCATCAGGCTGTTGATGGGAGAGGATGAAGAAGAATGAAAGCAACTAATAGCGGAGAAGACAACCAGAGCCGGGGCACAAATTTACCCCTGGTTACCCGTTCCAGCTTCAAAAGCGCCGGGGACGGCGTTAAAAACTGGTTCGCCGGAATTGAGGAAAAGCCGGTCGAAATGGTTAGCGAGTGGGCAAATGACGGCGTGTCGCCGTTCACCCCATTCGGCAACGAACACGATGCCTGCGCCCTGATTAGCGTGGTCAACCGGAGCGGCCTGCCTTCGCGCATTAACATTACCCGCACCCTCGAAGGGCTGGTCAAAATGAGCCACCGGGCTGGGATGGTCAACGGCGAAGGAGACGGCTGCGGGGTGATGGTTGATATACCGCGCGCCCTCTGGCAGAGCAAACTTGCCGCCGCCGGAGAAGACGGCGGGCTGGCCTGGCGCCCCGATTTCTGGCTGGGCCATATCCTGGTTAAACGCGGCGTTCAGGCCGACCTGGCAATGGAACAGGTTGCCGCCGAGTTCGAGCGGCAGGGTTTTAAGGTGCTTTACAACCGGCGCGGGGAGACCGTAACCGCTGCCCTCGGTCCACAGGGCCAGGCCGAAGAACCGGGCTTCTGGCAGATTGCCGGGGTTGCGTACTTGGGCGAGGAAATGCCCGAACCGAACCGGAATTTGTTGCAATTGCATCTGGGCATCGAGGCGGCTTACCCGCTTCAATTTGCCTCGCTCTCCTTTTTTACCGCTATTTACAAGCTGCGCGGGTCGCCGGATATTCTCAACCGCTATTACCCTGAACTGAACAACCCGCTGCTGACCTCGGCGGCCACCCTCGGCCACAGCCGCTATTGCACCAACACCGTTTCGAGCTTCTTTCGGGTCCAGCCGTTCCCGGTGCTGGGCCACAACGGCGAAATTAATACAGTGGCTCGCTTGCAGCAGGAAGCCCGCATGCTGGGGGTTCACCTCGCCGAAGAAAGCAGCGATTCACAAGACCTCAGCCGTCTGGTTGAAACCCTGACTCATGAATACGGCTACGGCCTGCTCGAGGCGATGGAAATTGCTTTCCCGCCGATTGTCAATGAAATTAAACAGCTTGAACCCGAATTGCAAAACCTGTACGTCTTTTTGCGCCAGGCTTTCGGCCCGTTCGCCCAGGGCCCGGCCGGAATTATTTCCCGCCAGGATAACGAATGCGTTTTCGCGGTTGACGCGCTGGGCCTGCGCCCGCTCTGGATGGGCCAACTGGAAGACGCTTACTTCTTCAGCAGCGAGAAAGGCGTCTTTGCGATTGAAGAAATGACTGCCGACCCCCGGTCGCTGGCCCCCGGCGAAAAGGTTTACATCCGGCTTTCCGGCAGCGAGAAGGCGAACGAAGTCTGGAACTATGCGCGCATCCAGCAAGAAGCCCTCAAACGGTTGAGCGAACGGCTGGTCATCCCCAAGGATACCGCCAAGCTAATTCAGTTCAGCCAACCCCCGGCGGTCCTGCCCGGTGATGAAACAGCCCTGCAAATCCTGCCGGAAGTGCATATGGCCCACCCGGACGATATGCGAACCGAAATTATGCTGGCGGCCCTGGGCTGGAATGGCGACGATTTGCACTACATCGAATTTCTGGCTGACATGGCGGCTGAATCAATCGGGTCGCTCGGCTATGACGGGCCGCTGGCGGCGCTCAATAAAGAGCGGCGCAACCTGGCTGACTTCTTTAAAGAGAACGTGGCTGTTGTTACCAACCCGGCCATTGACCGGGAGCGCGAAATCGAACACTTTTCGACCCGGGTGGTCCTGGGAGCGCGGCCTTCCCTGACCGGCCAGACCAACGGGCGCACCGGAACCGGCAGCCTGGCCCGCTTCAAACCGCGCCCGAGCCGCATGGTTGAACTGAGCAGCCCGATTCTGCTGGGCGGACAACTCCCCGGACAAGACCCGCTGCTTTCGCCCGATCATTACTGGGAAACGGCCCGCCGCACCGAAACCTATCTGCTGGAAGAACTGGTCGAATTCGTGACCCAGAACGGCTTCCGCCCTGAAGCGGTCTGCGTGATTAGCAGCGGCTTCCAGCAGCAAGAAGAACCGCTCGAAGCCCTTAGCCGCTTGGCCCAGGAAGCGGTTGAAGCGGTCGAAGCCGGGGCTAAAATCGTCCTGGTAGATGACACAGCAGCCCTCGGCGGCGAAATCTTATGGCTCGACCCCCACCTGGTAATCGCGCACCTGGACGAAGCGTTGCGCAAGCACAATCCGGCCCGGCGAGTGGGCGAAAGCTATCGCAACCTGCGCCGGGAAGCCAGCCTGGTGCTGCGCAGCGGGGCTATTCGCAACCTGCACGATATGATTATTGCTTTTGGTATGGGCGCGGATGCCATTAACCCTTACCTGATGATTGAGGCAGCGGTCGCCAAAGCTCGCACCGAAAACGGCGACCAGGCGGCCCGCGACCACCTGGTCCAGAAGTGGGTTGAAAACCTGGTGGAAGGTCTAAAAAAGGGTCTGGAAAAAGTTATCAGCACGATGGGTATCCACGAGTTACGCGGTTACGGTCGGCTCTTTGCCTCGATTGGCCTTTCTCCTGAAATCGCGCAAGTCTTCCAGGCCCGCAACTACGCCGGGTCAGCCAAAGGCGGCTTTGGTTGGGAAAACCTCAAGGCCGACGCGGTAGCTCGCCGGAAAGTCTTGCAGGGCGAAGTTGACCCGAAAATGGCCCGCGACTTCCACCTTTACCCGAAAATCTGGAAGACCGCCGGGCAGGTCGCCAGCGGTCTGGCTCCATTCGAGAAGTACGAGCAGCAGGTGCTTGGCCTTGAAGCGGAAGACCCGATTGCCTTGCGCCACGTCCTTGACGTGAACTATCCCGAAGGCGAAAGCAGCATCAGCCCGGAAGAGGTGGATATTTCCATCGAACGCCACAACCTGCCGTTCGCCATCAGTTCCATGTCGTTCGGGTCGCAGGGTGAAACCGCCTACAAAGCATATGCTGAGGCCGGGGCGCTTCTAAATATGGTCGCGCTCAACGGCGAGGGCGGCGAAATCAAGTCTATCCTGGGCAAATATTACAATACGCGCGGCGTCCAGATAGCCAGCGGCCGGTTTGGGGTAAATATCGAACTCTTGAACTCGGCGCACCTCCTGGAAATCAAGGTCGGCCAGGGCGCTAAACCGGGCGAAGGCGGCCACCTGCCCGGCTCGAAGGTATCGGTCAAGGTCGCGGCGGCCCGGAACGCCTTTCCCGGCGTGGACCTGATTTCGCCTTCGAACAACCACGATATTTATTCCATCGAGGATTTAGCCCAGTTCATCTCCGAACTGAAGACGGCTAACCCGGATGCCCGGGTGGCCGTAAAGGTGCCGGCGGTCAGCGGCATCGGCACGATTGCCATCGGTATCGCCAAGGCCGGGGCCGACATTATTACCCTCTCCGGCTTTGACGGCGGCACCGGGGCGGCGCGTACCCACGCCCTCAAATACGTGGGTCTACCCTGTGAGGTCGGCGTTTACGAAGCGCACCGGGCCTTAGTCGGGAGCGGGTTGCGCCACCAGGTTGAAATCTGGGCCGATGGGGGCCTTAAAACCGCCACGGATGCTTTGAAACTGATTTGCCTGGGGGCGAACCGGGTCGGGTTTGCGACTCTGGCGATGGTAGCGATTGGCTGTACGATTTGCCGGGCCTGCCAGAAAGACACCTGTCATGTCGGCATCGCGACCCAGATTGAAAGCGAACACGAGGCTAAAGAACGCGGCCTTAAACGCTTTATCCCGCAGGAAGACGACCGGGCCGTCCGCCAACTGGTCCACCTGTTCAGTGAAATGGGTGAGCAACTCAAAGCGCACGTGGCGCGGCTGGGTTTCCGCCGCCTGCAAGACCTGGTGGGCCGGACCGATTTGCTGGTCCAGGCGCGCAACCTGGAGCAACTCGACTGGACCGAAATGCTGGCCGCGCCGCTGGAATGGCTGGAACAGCAGCGCGAACTGGCCGCCGAACACAACCGGCAACCGCAAATTGTCTTCCCCCTCGCGGCAGCGCCGGTCCCGATTTCGGTAGGCGAAACCTCCCGCCGGATAACCGAACAGGTCCGCACCCTGGCGGTCGGCAATTCTCTGGCGGGCGCAGTTGCAAATTCTTCGAGGGTAGCCCTGGCCGGTAGCGGCGGATTTGGCAACGGCAGCGAAGTTCGTTATGTTGGAGAACACCTGGGGTCGGTAGACCGGGCGGTTGGCACCCACCTGGCCGGGGCGCTCTTACGCGACGGTTATGGGGCCGGGCCTTCCTTCGCTAGAAATATCGCGGCCCGCGGTCTCCTGAACTTGCAAGGCATTGCCGAAACCGAGGAGCCGGTACGCGGCGCGGAAAACATAAACTTGCACCTTAACAGTGGCTCTATCCCCGGCAACGGCCTGGCTGCTTTCAACAACCGGGAAGTTAAAGTCGTGGTCGAGGGCGGCGCCCAGGACGGCGTCGGCAAAGGTTCGCTGGGCGGGCAAATAGTTATTTTGAAGGGTATGAACCGCTGGGGGGACCGGGTAGATGGCTCGGTGGGCAAGAGCTTTGGTTACGGAGCGCAGCGCGGCCTCTTTATTATCCAGGGCAACGCCGACAGCCGCTTTGGTATTCGGCTCTCCG
>CADDZM010000078.1 GCA_902812345.1 Chloroflexota bacterium
GCCCGCATCCCGGCCTCCGTTTTCCAGCGTCAGATGGCTACCGAAGCAACCCTGCACCGCTGGGACACCCAGAACGCCCTGCCCGAAGGCAACCCCGATCCCATTGAACCGGATGTAGCCTACAACGCCATAGAATTGCTGTTCAACTTCCTGCCCCGCCTCCGCCAGAATTTCAAAGGGCCGGAAGGTCAGGGCGAAACTTATCACCTGCACCGCACCGATGGCCCGGGCGAATGGCTGCTCACTTTCAACGGCAAAGAACTTGACATAAAACCGGTCCACGCCAAAGGTGATGTAGCAATCCGGGGCAGCGCCTCTGATTTGCTGCTCCTGCTGTGGCGGCGGATTCCCCTCGAGCGATTGGAAGTGATTGGCGACAAGGATAAAGCGGCCTACTTTTTCGAGCTTCTGCCGAAAATGTAAGAGCCGGATTCTCCCTTCTGGAAAGCCGCCTATGGGGATAACCATGTGGGAAAAGATGTGAGTAACTCGTGGATAAAATTCATTGACTCAATTCACAATCCTTGCTACCATAGTGATGTCAGAGTTGTTGAAGCCCACCGAAACACAATCAAAGGTTAGTAAGCAATCCGCAAGGAACGCCCTCACCGAGTTCTACCGCCAAGGTTGAAACGCCCGGAACGCGACCTGCAAAGGCTCGCCCTGGACGCGCCCGAACTCACTGACACACCCGCCGGTGAACGGCCCGCAAGGGTCCGCCCCGTCCGAGTTTGTCGCAAGGTTGAGTCGGCTGGAAGCGGCCCGCAAGGGAGCGCACCATCCCAACTCCACCCTGAGCTGAGGCCGGGCAGGTCGGAGAAAATCCGCAAGGAATTTCCCCAGCCAGGTTCAATTCCAAAGGTTGCGCGAGTTGGTAACAGGCCGCAAGGTCTCGAACCGGCGCCGCTCCGCCCCAGGTCGAGCAGGTTGTGCCAGGCATCGCTTCTATCCGCAAATCTGACCTGAAATCCCGAGGAGCCGCAAGGTTTGTCGGGATTTTTCGTTTTAAACTTTTAAGCTAAATTTGGAAAAGAGAAAGGCAAGGGGAAACTATTCTTCGTCAGGTTCGGGGCGCGGCCAGAAGATGAGTGGAGCCAATGCTACCGCCACGCCGCCCAGGAACCCGGTCGGCAGCATCAAAAAGTTGTTGGTCTGCCACAATCCCAGCCGTTCCAGGCCGCTATCAACCAGCCAGGGTACAAACAACGCCGCCAGGATGACCGCCAGGTGCAGCCTCGATTTGGGCAGGTGCTCTTTAATAAGGGGAGTGTAAAAGTAAACCAGGCCCGCCGTCAGAAGGCCAACGCCGACACCGAAGCAGCGCGTACAAACCATTAAAGGTTCGCCGGAAATCCCCAGGCTGTGGTCGGTGTAAGAGCAAATCGCCCGGCCCACGTCCCAGCCGAAACCCGCGATACTCTGTAAGACCGGGATGCCGCTCAACCAGAAAAGCGGGGTCAGGATAGTTCCCAGGAAAATAAAAATTACCAGAACCTTGCCCAGCAAAGCCAGGTTGAAATCCTCCCAGCGCACGCTCAGGGCGCGCGGCCAGATATGGGCTGCTTTTCGATTATACTTCCTGGTAAATTCGCCGGTACCTAACATCTCCAACCGTCTTCCTGTTTACAACCACCCTTCCGGGTACTACCCTGAGTATATCACAATACGTAAAACGTATGCCCATAAAAGGCCGCGAAACAACCTTGAATGCAGTAACCTTTTGGTTAAGATTCGGTGTACTCTTAAACCCCTACTTTTGTAAAAACAAATTTTGACATCAAAAGCGGCCTTTCTAGCTTTGCCACAGCCAGCGAACGCCGTCCCAACAAGGCCGCTTTCAAAAAGGGTGAGCGGGTGGTATTATAACTTCTGTCCCTGAACTAACAATTTGCTTGTGGTTAAATATCCGAAGGGTTATCCAATGATTTTGACAAAATTGGTAGGAAAACGCTGGTACGCCATCCTGGCCCTTACCCTGTTAGCGGCGTCCGGTTTTTTACAGGCGCCCGTTTCAAAAGCGGCCTCAGACAGCCAGACTTTCCCCGAAACAGGTTTTACGATCAGCGATACCCACGGCTTTTTAAGCTACTGGGAAAAATACGGCGGGCTGGCTGTCTACGGCTACCCCGTTACTCCGGAACGCCAGGAACTGAACCCGACCGGTGGGAAAGTTTATTATACCCAGTGGTTCGAGCGCAACCGCTTCGAGTGGCATCCTGAATTCGCGGGAACCAAATACGAAATCTTGCTTGGTCTCCTTGGCAGCCAGCTTACCGCTAATCGCCGCTCGGAACCGCCTTTTCAGCCCGTTGCAGCGGTTGCCGGTTCCGCGATCCTCACCTATTTTCCACTTACCGGCCACACTCTGCAAAGCTCTTTCAAGACTTACTGGGAGCAGCACGGCGGCCTGGAACAGTTCGGCTACCCGCTCACCGAGGAATATAACGAGCTAAATCCCGAGGATAATAAAACCTACCGCGTGCAGTGGTTCGAACGGGCCAGGCTTGAATATCACCCCGAGAACCAGCTACCCTATAATGTCTTGCTGGGACTGCTGGGCAAACAACTCCTTAACACCCCGGCCGCTCGCGGCGGCGGCAACGGCCCCATTATACCTCCGACCGACCGGCTAGGCCCGGTTACAATCGCGTCGGGCCTCGCGCCTGTGCCGCTGACTCAGGCCGAGTACGCAACTCTCAAGGCCAAGTTTGACGCTGGCGGGTTTAAAAATTTGCTGTTCGGGGTCTATACCAGTAAGACTAGCCCGGATGGTCTGGCCGGTTTCTACCGGGATGAAATGGTTAAAGCCGGTTTCAAAGTCAGCCAGGACTTGAAGTTACAAACCTCTATTATCTTGTCTTATTCAAGGGGCACTACCGAGCAGGTGAATATCATTACCGGCCTTATAGACGATCTGGTTTTGACCCAGACGCCCTATAAAGATAAAGGTCTGGTCAAAGGCGACACCTTTTTGATAATCTGGTACGGGTCCAATTCTTAAAAAGTAGGGAATTTCAGCGCCGGCGGACTTTTCCGCGGACCGGGCGGAATTATCTTTAGTAGTGGCCTGGAGAATACAATTAGCCGCGCTTTCGCCGGGCGGCAGCGCTACCGCCGCGCTGCATCCGTTCGGGAGGGGTGGAGCGGAATGGTCAGGCTAAAGCCGGCAAACAGGAACAGGACTAAAAAGGCGGCCCTCCCGGTAAAAAAAGGACCCCTGGTACTAATAGATTGAATAATCCCGGCTATACATAAATTGATTGGTCTTTAACGAAAAGATTACCCCCATATAGGGGTTAAAATTAGATGTTTTTAAGGGAGAATAAAAGAGGGAATTGAAAAGCTTATAAAATATAATAGCGGCCCTTTGGGAAGGCCGCTTAGGCTTGTAGGCTTGTGGCCTGGCATGCGGGATGGTAAAAGTTCTATCAGGAGGGCAATTTCGAAATGTTTCTCAATCGCCTCACATCTAGATAATACCAGCGCAAGATTAACCCAACTTGAAGCCAATCTTAAAAACAGATTAATGAAAAGCTCAACGGCGGCGGTGCGCGAAGGCTACCCAGTCGCTTTCTTCGCGCCGTTCGACCAGTTCCAGCCCGGCGCTTTCCAGGGCCGCCCCGACCTCGCCAGCCTTCTCGCCGATAATCCCGCTGGTGATAAGCAGGCCGCCGGGCCGTAAAGCCTGGGCCATCGGTTCGGCCAGCGCTATCAGGATACGGGCGATAATATTGGCGATTACCGCGTCAAAAGGCCGTTTCGAGGCTAAAATAGCGGGCGGGCGCTGCGCTTCTTCCGGGAAAGAGTAAAACCCGCCTTCGCCTTTCTCGACCGCCAGCGAGCCGGCCTCCATTTCGATCTGGTCGTCCAGACCATTAAGCGTGACGTTCTGGCGGGCCGCGCGTATAGCAACCTCATCGGTATCAAGGCCCAGGATGTAAGGCACTCCTAACCGCCCGGCCGCAATCGCCAGGATTCCGCTGCCGGTCCCCAGGTCCAGCACTTTGTGGTGTTGGGCCGGGTCGAGCCGGTCTTCCATAAGTTGCAGGCACAGCCGAGTGGTCGGGTGCAGGCCGGTGCCAAAGGCCATGCCCGGGTCAATCTCGACCACCAGGTCGTCCGGTTGGCGGTCGTAAGCTTGCCAGGGCGGTTTGATTATGGTGCGGCGGCCCACCCGGTGCACCTGGTAAAACTCTTTCCAGGCATTGGCCCAATCTTCCTCGCGGCGTTCCGTTACCTGGAGCGGTTCGATATGGCGGAGTTTGCCCAGGTAAAACAACCCTTCTTCCAACTTGTTTATCCCGCCGCAAGCTTCCGGGGTGGCCGGTATATAGGTGCGGACCGTCACGAGGGCTTGCGCGTCCACCACCGCACCTCCGTCCGGGCCGGGCAGCACCGCTTCCTCGATTACCACGCCCTGGTTATAGCCGTAACGCCCGAATAGCTCGGTGATGGCCTCAACCGCCTCGGACTCGGCCAGCACGCTCAGTTCCAGCCAGCTATTGTCAGCCGCCGCCTGGCCCTCATTTCCGGGGGCGGCTTCGCTCGGCTGTCCGCTAACTCCAGGGACCGCTTCCGGCTCCGGTTCATCGTAAACAACCTGCCAGACCCCGTTTTGGCCCTGCCGCAAGTCCAGTCCGGCCAGCGTCTGGCGGTCGGCCTCGGAAACCGCCCCGGCGTCGAGCGTTATCTGGCTGACGTCCGGTCGTTCGCGCAGCAGGTCGGACAGGGCTTCCCCTAAAACCGGCGATTGGTAGGCTGACGGCGACGGGTTGGTTTCGGCCAGGACCACCAACTCGGCGGCGGTCCGGTTTTCATCAAGCCGGAGGTGGCAGAAGCCATAAGGCTCGGCATTCACTTCGGGCGCGGAGTAACCCCCAAAAGCTGTTTCCTGCCAGGCATCGTCCATCAGCAGTTCGATAGCAATCAGGTCGGCCTCTTGCAGCGCCAGGTTTTCAAGTTTACCGCCGGATAGCGCCAGGTAGGCGGTCAGGCCGGGCGTTTTAAGCCAGGTGCCGGTCCGTAAACGAGCGCCAATAAAATCTCCCGGTTTGTGGAACCGGCCAAATGCGAAAAACATATTTTCTTTTCCTGGTTTCCTCTTTTTGGGTCTTTAGCTTGCCGTTCCCGCAGCCTGGTCAGCTTTTCCGGTCCCGGTGTGGGCTACCAGAAATTCCTCGATAGCTTCCAGCACCTCGCCGCGTTGGGCGTCGCGCAGCATTTCGTGGCCGCTGCGGTCAAACCAGATTATTCGTTTGTCCTGGCTGCCCAGGTTATTATAGAGAAACAAGGCCGCGCCAGGGTCAATCGTCCGGTCGTGGACGGCTGCCAGCACCAGGGCGGGTACTTTCACCCGGGACAGCAAAGCCGGGTTACGCAACCGCGCGCCCATCCTGATAAACTCGACCAGGGCCGAGGTCGGCAGGCCGGGATAGTTGCGGGTAGTGCGGGCCTGCTCCTGGTCGAAATAACCTTTAGGATCCGGTTTGAAAGTGTAGTTCTTTTGAAAGCGGGCGATTGCGGGGGCAAAAGGCGACAGCTTTGACTTGAGTTTTAGGGCCGGGGCGATAGCTATCAGCCCTTCAAACTTGCCCGGGTTTTTGAGGACCAGGTTAAGCGCCACTAGGCTGCCCATCGAAAGCGCCACCGGCAATACTTTGTCGCACTCTTGCAGCAAATCATCGAGGGCTTTCTGTCCGTCTTCGATCCAATCTTCCTGCCTGACCCCCGTCAAATCTTCCGGTTTGGTCATGTGGCCGCGCAAGACCGGCATCCGGTAGGGCAGGCCGAGTTTTTCCAGGATAGGCGCCACCGGGTCAATGCAATCCAGGTGTGAGGTCAGGCCGTGTAAGAGCAATACGCCCACCGGATCTTTTGCCATATTAACTCCTTTTCGCAAACCATTTGTAACTATTCCCCTGTGAGAGGGAATTATAGTTGTGGGAGGGAATTGTTTTCCCGACAAGAATAATCGCCCTCTAATAAGCATTTTTGTCGGTAAAAATAACCAGGACGGTTTTGAGCATAATTTTCAGGTCGAAAAGCACCGACCAGTTCTCGACATAATAAAGGTCATAGCGGGTCCGCTCGGTAATCGAGGTATCGCCGCGCAAGCCGTTGACCTGCGCCCAACCGGTAATCCCGGCTTTTTCTTTGTGGCGGCGCATGTAGCGGGGAATGGTCCGGCTAAATTCTTCGACATAGTGGGGCTGTTCCGGGCGCGGCCCGACGATGCTCATATCGCCCACCAGCACATTGATAAACTGGGGCAGTTCGTCAATGCTGTAGCGGCGGATAAAGCGGCCCAGGCGGGTCCGGCGCGGGTCGTTAGCCGTGGTCCAGGCCGGGCTTTCGTGGTCGCCCAGGTAGCGCATCGAGCGGAACTTGAAGACCGTAAACGGCTTGCCGTCCAGGCCCACCCGTTCCTGGGTATAGAAGACCGGGCCGCGCGGCGAAGTTATTTTTATCAATAAAGCTATCATCAGCATTACGGGTGACACAATCACCAGCAAAGCCAGGCTGATGGCAATGTCCATGCCCCGCTTGATGAAGCGGTTGACCCCGCGTAAGGCCACATCTTTTACCGAAACCAGCGGCAAGCCGGTCAGGGCGCTAATCGTCACTTCGTTCGTCGTGACTAACTGGAAAGCTTCGGGGTAAATTCGAATATTAACCGGCAAATCGTCGCACATACCGACCAGGTTAAAAAGTTCTTCCTGGGTTACACCGGACATGGTAATTATAAGTTCGTCAATCTCGTTAGCCCGGACAATCTCGGCCAGGTCGTCAAGGTGGCCGAGTAGTTTGGTTCCGGCGGGAAGTTCGCATTCATGCCCGGCCTCGCGCTTGTCGCAGACCACCCCGGCAATCTCGTAACCAAGTTGGGGGACCGCCTGGACTTTGCGGGCGATACGGGCCGTGGGGTCGCCGCCGCCCACTATAACTATACGCACCTGGGACAGGCCGAACCGCCGCAATAAATCTACCAGCGAACTGAAAAGCCAGCGCACCACGCTCACCAGGGCGATTATCAACACCATCGAATAGAGGAAAATGATGCGCGAGTAGAGAAAATTGGGGCCGAGCAAAAAGGAGTTAAAAAAGATTGCCAGGACCAGGCCCAGGAAAGTCCCGGCGCAAATCCGGTAAAACTCGTCAATCTTGCTAAACCCGCGTTTGAGCCGGTAAATGCCCCGGTTGTAGAAGGCGACCAGCACCGACACGGTCGAAAGGGCCAGGATAAGCTGGTAGTTGCTGGGGTTAAAGTCTATAAAAGGGCCGCCCAGGTCAATCCTTTTGCGGATAGCGTAGGCCAACAGAAAGCCGCCAATAATCGCGGCCAGGTCGAGAGCCAGTTGAATACCGAAGACGGCCACCTGGACCCAGGCCCAGCGGTGGGTTTTATCAAGGTTAAATTTGCGGCGGCGCGGCGAGGTTTGCGGGCGCGCCAAAACAGGCGTATCAACCGGTTCAACCGAGGCGTCCGCCGCGCCGGTAGTTACGCCGGGTCGCACCGGCTCGGTGGGTAATTGGTTTTTTTCAGGCAAACTGCTCAGCTTTTCTTCCAAAGTTTTGCTTTCCGGGGTTCAAAGCTTCAGCTAACCCGTTTTCTGGCGCTAGGCCGCAGGACGTTTTGCAGCAAAGCCAGGCTGCCTTTCGCCACAATACCCGTGTAAATCAGCCAGTTGAGCAGAAAAAAGGTCTGGCGGGCGTAGTGCTTGCGGTAAAAGACAATCATAGCCTGGTAGAAATTTAGCAAGGCTCCATAACTGCGCTTTTTGCTGCTCTCGCCTTTCAGGTGCAAGACCGTCGTGCCAGGGTAATACATAATTTTCCAACCGAGGCTTTTTATTCGGAAGGCCCAGTCCAAATCTTCACCGTACATGAAATAAGCTTCGTCCAGGATACCGGCCTGCCGGATGACCTCGGCCCGCAGCATCATGAAAGCGCCCACGACGCTATCAACCTCGGTTGTTTGATTAACGTCCAGGTAGGTCAAATTGTAGCGGCCAAACCGGCGGCTTTTTGGAAAAAGCTTGCTCAGACCCAGCATCCGGTAGAGCGAAACTTCCGGCGTCGGGAAACTGCGGCGGCAGGCCAGGTCAAGCTCACCGTTAGCTTTCACCAGCTTTGGCCCGACCACGCCCACTTCGGTGTGCTGCTCGGCGTAGTCGTAGACCTTCTGAAAGGCATCTTCCGGCACAATCGAATCCGGGTTCAAAAGCAAAATGTAGCGGGCCTGGGGCTGCGAGCCGATATGCAGCAGTTTGTGTTCGACCAGTCCGGTCGGGCTGCCCGGGGCCGCTTCCGCTTCCTCGGGCATGGGGCAAATCAGCCGCAGGGCCAGGTTGTTGCCAAAAGCGTAACCGCCGTTAACCGGGCTGGCGATAAAGGTCAGGTTGTCGTGAAACGGTTCGAACTCGCTGCGGACCATTTCGACGCTGCCGTCGCTGGAACCATTGTCAACCACGAAAACGCGCCAGCGAAAATCGCACCGGCTGGCAAAAACCGATTCCAGGCAAGCCCGCAAAAGGGCGGCGGTATTGTAGTTTAGAATAATGATGTCGAGGTCGCTGATAAAGTCCCACCGGTTTTGCACCGAGACGGTGGACTGGAAGTTCGCTGCCGTAGAATCGTCTGTTTGGATTACGGTCACAAAAATAAGCCCTGTTTATTAAAATTTACCTGCTTAATGTATTTCATCCACCTAATTATATCAAACAAGCGAGTATAAACAAAGTAAGTGCTAAATAAACACATGAGGAATGGGTAAGTAGTCAGCAGCCCCTGGTCAGTAGTCAGTAAAAATAAAAGCAAGTTGAAATTAAGTAGAGAATGGAACCCGGTAAAAAAGCGAAGCAAATGATTACCTGCAACATAACCCTTAAAGAAATTCTGGCTACTCCAACTACTTTTTATTTGACAAGGCCGCCGCGTGACAGGTAGAATTTCAGCCCATGTCTGGCACAACTTTTACTACAAATACCGGCGATACCCCGGAAATATTGACCCTCGACCACATAGACGCTGCCGTTAGCGTGGAAGAAGTCGTGGCCGGTTTCGTGCCGCCGCCCCGGTTCACCCACGCTTCTTTTGATACTTACCAACCTGACCCGAAAGAGCCTTCCCAGACCGCCGCCGTGACCCAACTGCGGAACTATGTCGCCGACCTCGCCCCGGAAGATAAACCGCGCGCGCGCTTTTTCGGGCGCTGGCGGCGCCAGTCCGAGCCGGATGGCCCGAGAGGTATGTACCTCGACGGCGGCTACGGGGTTGGAAAAACGCACCTCCTGGCAGCGTCTTACCACGCCACGTCCGGCCTGAAGGCTTATCTTTCGTTTCAAGAACTGGCCTACGTTATCGGGGCGATGGGTATAGCCGCCAGCGTCGAGGCTTTCCAGCGCTACACCCTGGTTTGCGTTGACGAATTCGAACTCGATGATGTCGGCAATACCATGCTCGCCAAGACCTTTATTACCAACGTGACCCAGGGCGACACCCACATTATCACGACCTCGAACACCCTGCCGAGCGACCTGGGCATGGGCCGTTTTGCCGCCGAAAACTTTCGGCGTGAAATCGGCCAGATTGCCGCCGCTTTCAAGGTTTTACGCATCGAAGGCGAAGATTACCGCCACCGCAACTACCAACCCGGCCTGTTGTCGCAGGGCTTACTGACCGCGGCAGAGTTAAGGGCGGCTTTTGCGGCTTACCGGCCTGCCAGCGGCGCGAAACTCTACGCCACTTTTGCCGACCTGACCGCTCACCTGGCCCGGCTACACCCCATCAGTTACCAGCGCCTGCTGGCTCCGCTTGGCGCGTTCTTTATCGAAGGTTTATCCCCCATGGAAGACCAGGATATTGCCCTGCGTTTCGTCCACCTCATAGACAAGCTCTACGACCAGGGCATTCACTTTGCGGCCTCGGCGACGTGCGAACTGGCCGATATTTTCTCGCCGGAATACCGCGACAAAGGGTATGCCAAAAAATACCGGCGCTGCCTCTCTCGCCTGGGCGAGATGTTGCAAGAGCCGGGCTAATTTTATAAAGACCGCACATGACACTAAGAATTGCCGTTACAGGGAGCCGGTACCGCTACGGTAGCCGTAACCGGGCCACCGTCATGTTGAGGCGGGTTAGTTGGTGGTGGTGGCAATATTTTAGCGCAATCGGCCAGGCTGAAAGGGCTTAAATTACCCTGGCGGTCGAGCTGTAAATAAAGTGGTGGCATGTTTGTGCCGATTCTGAAAATTTTCAAAACCCCTGTTGTGTTTTCATCCCCGCCAAAAATTGGCATCTCCACGTTTATATCGGTATACCAGGGCAACTCTTTCATGTAAGTTTGCAAGCTTGTCCCACCCTGCCTTAATGAGTTAGGTCCAAGCGCATTTATCTGATGAAAAGGAGTTAGCTGCCAGGTAGTTTGAGTGTCACCTGGTGGGGTAATACGAAAGGTTACAAGCTGGTTGGGTTGGTCCGGCACTTCCAGGGTTATCATGCCCACTTCAATACGGTCAAAGGTATCAATAATCTGTACTGATTTAACCGGTATTGCTTTAGACTGTTTCAAATCAACGGTAGGGGTGGGCACAGGTGTCATTTCGGCGTCCGGCTTTGGCTGCGGCTGATAAGGTCCGGCATCAGATGATAATACTGTTACCCCCGGTAAACCTGGCTTTTGTGACTCCATAACAAAGAAAATATAAATCTTAAGATTATCAATCACGTAATCCTTGATTTCAAAACTACCAGCCCCGGTTTTGACGCTGTACTGGTTTTCCTGGGGTATCCAGTAGGTGAGTGGTGCGCCCGCCATAATACCTGGACTGGTGGGATAAGAATAAACCTGTCCAATTGGCGATGTGACAGCCTGGGCCACGGCCACTGCTGCGACCCCAACCAACGCTACTATCACAATGGTAATCAGCACTTTCCTAAGTAGTTTCGACTTCATCATCTTCTTTACTTCTTTGCAATAATAAAGCTATGGTTCGCGAACCGGCCAATTATCAGGCTGGTGCAGCATATGAAGTGTTTACCCTTAGAACGCCGTTTATCGCCGGAAAATAACGAAGCATCGCGGGCGTCTAACGCATCTCATTAAACTTGCGGTAGATAAAGACCAGCAAAACCACCGGCAAAACAAGTGAGATGATATTAAAAGCGAACAGAAGGAGGATTACGTTTATCAAAAAGTTCACTGTGTAAGCGTAAGCGCCCCATTTTCGCATAAACCAGAGGCCAGTAATCGCGGCCACTATCAGGGAAAACTGGCCGATAGTCAAAGCCCAATACCAGAGCGGGATATTCAGAGATGGGTCAGTAGTAATGTTTAGCAGGGTAATCAAATTTATAATCAGGGCCAGGGTAATAACGATGCAGACGACCGTAATCGAGGTAGGGCGGCGGGCGATATAACTATAATTGTCCGCAGCATCCGGGCTGTAACCGCCATAACCGCTATTCTGATTGTCCATTCTACTTCTCCTTGTCCTTGCAGGGTAATTTTCTAAAACATTTGCAAACTTTGCCACGAAGCAGCGCGGTTCGGGGTTTGGTTTAATTTAAAAGATTCCAGGCCGTCCCAAAAACGGATAGCTGATTTTTTAAGGAATTGCATTAATATAGGGAACGCTATTTATTATCACCCTGTACTTTACAAATTTCAAGGGTTAATCCTGTCCGGTAAACAAAACCCCTGCCGTTTCCCGGTTTTGCCAGGTACGACAGGGAGGTTTTATTGATAAATTAGCCGGTTTTAGCCTTAAAGCCAACCAACCTCAACCTGTTGGGGGTCAATAGGCTGACCGCCGCGCCGCCATAGACGGACAGTTTTTGTTTCGCCGGGGAAAAGGTCAAACCAGTTATCTGAATAACGGGTGTCTTCGTGGGGCAGGAACAACCGCACGAAATAGGCAAATTGCGGGCTATTCAGGTGAGCCAGCCAGCCTTCGACGTCCTGCTCCCACTCCACTTTAACTTCCGGTTTCGCCCGCTCCAAATCCTTGATTTCAACGAAAAAGTGGCGGTTGGTCAGGGCCGGGCGGCTGCCGCGCACCCATAGAAATTCTTTGCGGTGGTCGCCCTCGCCGAGCCGTTCCGCCGGGATGGTCGCGACTGGCTGGCTGGCGTTGGCCCCAACTTCCGCCTGAACGGTTTCCTGGCGCAATATTTCTCCGCTAAAGGCAGCGTGGGTCCAGGTTAGACTTTCACTCACCGGTTCCAGCAAATCGTTGGTTAGCCACAGGCTGATCGAGCCGTCCGGTTCCTCTTTGAAAGAGGCCAGCACCGGCGCGTAAGCTCGCTTTACAAAGAAATACCCGGCTTTGGGGAAGGCATAGTAGTCCAGTACCGCCCAGGTCAGCCCCGGCCAGCAGTCGTTCCACTGCCAGACCAGCGTCCCGGAACAATGTGGCTTCCTCCGCCGGAAATGCTCGATACCGAACTTCAACCCTTCGGCCTGGGTAATCATCGAAAAATCAATGTACTCGGCCAGGTCGCGGGGCAGGCCGGTATGCGCCTGCATTAGCATGTTGCCCTTATCTTTCGGGTTGTCCTTGTTGCGAAAGAGCAGGCCCGGCGACCCGAAATAAAGCTCCGAATCCGGCACATTCCGTCGCACCGTTTCCAGCACCGGCAGGGCGTGAATACCAAACTCCGAGGCGAACCGGGTCATATCCTCCCCGTAATGCCGGTACGAAACGCCTTCGGGACTCCAGTTGCGCTGCGGTTCTTCCCCGAAATGGCGCGGCTCGACGTTACCGTGCCAGACCCGCCAGTTGTGGCTGTCCCCGGCCTGTTCGCCGTTGTGGTCGTTGCCGCCAAACGGGCTGGACGGCCAGTAGGGACGCGCCGGGTCGAGCCGCCCGGTGATTTCCGGCAAAAGTTCGTGGTAGAGAAACTTGCCGGGGAAATCGTGGCCGGGTTCCCCCCAGCGGGTGGAATCCTCAATCCAGTCGTTTTCGTTGTTGCCGACCCAGAGAGCCAGGCAGGCGTGGTTACGCAAGCGACGGACCTGAAACTCGGCTTCCTGGCGGATCTCCTCGACAAAGGCCGGGTCGAAATCCGGGTAAAGGCCGCAGGCAAACATAAAGTCCTGCCAGATAAGAATCCCCAGTTCGTCGGCGGTGCGGTAGAACGCTTCCGGCTCATACTGGCCGCCGCCCCAGACCCGCAGCATATTGCCGTGTGCGTCTACCAGCAGCCGCAACAATTCTTCGTAACGGGCCGGCGTAATCCGGCCGTTGAGCAGGTCGGCCTCAATCCAGTTCGCGCCTTTGGCGAAAATTGGCACGCCGTTGACCACAAAGGTGAAGAACTCGGTGCCAGGTTCGGCCAGGTCAGGCGAGCGGTCCAGGCTGAGCGTCCGCAAGCCAACTTTATCCTGGAAAGTATCGAGTAAGTTCTGGCCCTGCCATAAGGTCACTTCCAGGTCGTAGAGAGCCGCCTCGCCGTAACCGTTCGGCCACCACAGGGCCGGGTTTTCCACGACCATCTCGCCGCCCGCCTGCCCGTCCTCGACCGCCGCCGAAAGCGTGACGGTCGTGCCGCCCCGGCTTAAAGCCGCTTTGATGGTCAGCCCGGCAGACTCGTCCCAGCTTTCGACCCCGGTATCGAGCCGGACCCTGGCGCGGTTCGTATCGGCTGCGAGAGTTTGGAAATAAGGCGAAGTTAGCCGGGCCGTGCTGAAACGTTCCAGGCGCGCTCCCTGCCACAGCCCTATATTCACCAGGCGCGGCGCCCAGTCCCAGGAAAAGTGCGACTGGGTCTTGCGCACGAAGACGCGCTGGTTGGAGTTGTAACCGCCCCACTGGCCGGGGATGCTTTTGCCTTCGAGGTACAAAAGCGGCGGGTCGAGCCTGACCGCCAGGGCATTTTCGCCGCCATAGATGATTTTGCCGGTAACATCAAAGACCGCCGGGCGAAACATGTTGCGGTGGCGGCCGATTTCCGCGCCGTTCAGGTAAATCGCGGCGTAAGTATCCAGCCCGTCAAAGGTCAGTAAATCCCGGTCCTGGGTGTCAGGTCTGGCCCAATCCACCTCAAAAGTGCGGCGATACCACCACTCGCGCCCCTCCACCCACTGGACCTGCTCGACGTTCGTACTGTAATAAGGCTCCGGGATAAGCCCCGCCGCCAGGAGACTGCTGTGGACTTCGCCCGGCACCTGGGCGGGCAGCCAGTCCCGGGCGACATATTCAGGGGAAAAAGCCCGGGCCGCCGCGCCTTCCGCCGGTTCAAAATCTTTAAGTTGCCAGGTGCCGTTCAAATTGATGACTTGCAGGATACTCATCTGAAGTTTTCTCCTTGCCTTGTTAATTCCAGGCGCAGCCAGGCATCCTTCGCCAGTTCAATATTGCGCAGGGTAAAGTGACCGTTTTCGTCCGGGGCAATTATGCTACTGTGGTCGCCGTAGCGCAACCTGTATTGCGCGTCCGGTTGCAAGGCTTTGAATTTTACGGCAGGTTGACCTCCTCGCTGGGGTTGTACAGCACAAAATACTGCTTCCGGTGGTGCGGGAAATCCGCCATCGCGTCCCACTCGAACATATCCAGGTTCAAAATCATTACAGCCGGGTCGGAGGTTTCGGCCAACGCTTCAAACAACAGGGCAAACCAGGGACATACGCCACCTATCCGCGCACCGCGCCTTCCAGCCAGCGCAGGCCTTGCTGCATCAGTTGGTCCCGGCCCTGCCGCTCGAAATCAAGCCAGGTGGCGCTTGCGGGTGGCTCGACTACCGGCCCGCCAGGTAGTAAAGCCGCGCATCTTTCAATCAGGGCGCGGACCGCCTGCCACTCGTTGGGTCTTTCAAGTTAGAAAAAACTTGTTATAAGACCGGCCGGACCGTTTCGGCTACTCCGATAGCCTGGTCCGCCATTCCATAAATCACCTGCACCCGCCCGTCCCGCAGTGGGAGGTAACCCGTCGGAAAGACCACGTTGTTGACCACGCCGACCTGTTCCTCTTTCGTGCCGGGCTTGAGGACCGGTTGGGCTGAGCGGTAAATTACTTTGCGGGGGTCTTGCAGGTCGAGCAAGGCCGCGCCCGCCAGGTATTTGCGGTTTGGGTCGGCGTCGCTGTCACCGTCAACAGCATGGTAGAAAATCAGCCAGCCCTGCTTGGTGCGCAACGGTGGAGTGCCGCCACCGGTCTTTAGCCGCTCCCAGGGTTGTTCGGGCGAAAGAATTAAGGTGTGGTCGGTCCAGGTGACAAGGTCGTCCGAGAAAGAAAGCCAGATTGAGGCAGGGATGCCGTGGTCGGCGGCGATAGCTCGCGGGAAAGTCGGGCGGTGCAACATTATATAACGCCCACCGATTTTTTCGGGAAAGAGTATCGCGTCTTTGTTGGAGATGGTCTGCAAGTCAATTGTATAAGTCTGCCCGGAGCGGCCTTTAAGTTCGAGCGGCGTATATTTTACCAGTCCCAAACGTTCCCAATCGAGCAGATTGTTCGAGCGAGCCAAAGCGATGCGCGGCAAGGCGTCGCCGCCCGGTCCATCACCGTAGGCGGTATAGGCCATAATATAAGAGCCGTCTTCAAGCGGGGTCACGCGGGGGTCTTCCACGCCGCCGTGTACACCGTCCTGCCATTTTTCGTAGGACTCTCGGGGTTCAAGGGCAACTTTATCCAGGCGTTTAGCTTCCTGGCCGCCGCCCTTGGGGTGCAGTTCGGCCAGCATTATCCGTGAGTAATTGACCGGTTCGGCGGCGACCGAGCGGTAGAGCAAGTAAGAAGCGCCGTTGTGCTGGGCGGTGGCCGGGTTAAGGACGCCGCCCGCTTCGTAAGGCCGGTCCGGGTCCGGCTCGAGTATAATCCCGCGCCTTTCCAGCAGAAATCTTTCAGTTTCAATAACCATTTTTTTCTACTCTCAGTTTTAAAGTTTCCAGCACCCAATGGTATAAATCCCCGGGTCAGTTTGCCGGTTCCGTCTACGTTCTGGCCGGTCGGTCCAACCCGGTCCCGGTTGACCCACCACTTTGGCACGCCAACTGGCGTTTCAGGCAGGGTTGAAACCTGAGCAGCAGGGTGTTAGCCCTTGACCGCGCCGGAGGTGAGTCCTTCGATAAAGTAGCGCTGGAAAATGATAAATAGAATCAAAATCGGAATAATCATCAGGGTTGACATAGCCATCAACCATTCCCAGTGCGGCCTTTCGTTGGTGCCGCCCGTAAAGAAGAACATGCCCACTGTCATGGTGTACTTGGCCTGAGTATTCAGGTAAATCAGGGGGCCGAGGAAGTCGTTCCAATGCCCCTGAAAGCCGATAATACTGACCGAAAGCAAGGCGGGCCGGATGAGCGGAATCATCACGCGGGTGAAAGTCTGAACAACGTTCGCGCCGTCAATCAGGGCCGCTTCCTCGATCTCCTTAGGAATCGATGAGAAGAACTGGCGCATCAGGAAGATAAAGAGGGGCGTCCCACCCAAAAGCGAGGCCAGCACTAGCGGGTCGTAGGTGTCTATCAGGTTAAACTGCTTCCAGATAATAAAAGTTGGAATGAGTTTTACCACGTCAGGTAAAAACATGGTTGAAATCATTATCAAGAAAAGGACGTTGCGGCCCGGAAAGACAAACCGGCTGAACCCGTAAGCCACGATAGCCGAAACGAAAACCTCGGCAAACAGCGGCACAATCGTTACGAACAGGGTATTGAGTAGAAACCGGGTAAAGGGCAGCGCGTTCCAGGCATCCGGGTAGTTGTTCCACTGGGGCACGGCAGGCCACCACTTGACCGGTTGGTCGAAAACCTCGGTACCAACTTTAAGCGAACTGGATAGAAGCCAGAAAAGCGGTATCAAAAAGACCACACCCAATGCTGAAACCAGGATATAGGTAACTGCTCTACCGATTACTCGCCGGATGCGGGCCGGTGTCCAGGGAACGTTGCCCGATGCGGCAGTGCTTTGTGTAACCGTTGCGCTCATATAATTTTCCTTTAAAATTCTTCCCAGATATTTTTCTACACTCCACTGTTTAGCGCTCCTGGCCTTCGTAGTAGACCCAGCGAGCCTGGGACCGGAAAAGGACAATCGTCGCTGCCAGAATCAGTAAGAACAAGATTACGGCAAGAGCGGTCGCATAGCCCATGCGAGATTGCTGGAAGCCGTAGGTGTAAATCAACAGGTTCATGAAACGTCCGGCAGCAGGTGTGGCCCTGGCAAAAGCGGCCGGGGTGAAAAGTTGCATGGCGCTGGCAAACTCGACCACAACCAGGAAAAAGATCGCTGGGGTCATCATCGGGATGGTTATACGCAAAAACTTGGTCCAGGTGTTCGCCCCATCAATCGAGGCGGCTTCGTACAAATCGGTGGCTACACCCTTGCGGCTACCCAGCATGATAACCGTGTTGTTACCGAGCGCTGTCCAGAGGCTCATAATGATAAAAGCGGGCAAGACAAAACTTTCATCACCGAACCAGTCGGGTGGGGCGGTATTGGTCACGTTAAGGATCGGCGAAATAAGTGTGTTCAGTAAGCCCACATCCGGGTTGAAAATCCAGCGCCACAGCAGAACCACGGCCACAGCTGGAACAATCGAGGGAAGGTAGTAGAGTACGCGGTAGACCCCGATACCCCTCAAGTTTTTGCTTAACACCAGGGCCAGCAAAACCGACAATGTCACACTTATAGGTACGCTGATGACTGAGTAAAGTACCGTCAGCCGGATGGAAGGCCAGAAATTAGCGTCAGTGCCGATTAAAGTCTGGTAGTTCTGGATGCCGACAAAATTAGGAGCTTGTTGCAGGTTGTAATCGGTAAAACTCAGTACCACCGTCGAAACCATTGGAATCAGGTTGAAAATCAAAAAGCCTAGAATCCACGGGGTAATCAGGGAAAAGCCGAGCGCAACATCCCTTTTCAAATGAAGGATATTGCGTAGCACATAATGCACGCCCATACTCGCACCACAGACGACTACCGCGAGTATCAAAAACCGGATAAAGGTTGGAAGATAATCACCAATAGGGTCCCCTACCATTTCGTCCTCCTCTTTGGTTTCTTGTCGAAATCCGCTTCAGGCCTTTCTTCTCAAGGTCCCTTCTTCGAGATTTCTTTTTAAGATTGCGCTAGGCGAAGGCAAACAGGGGACGACCGCCCGGTTGGACGGCCGTCCCCTGACTGTTTTTACTTGGGTAAGGTTGCTTCTAGCTGCGGGCGTACCTTTTTGGCAAGGCTTTCGGCGGTATCCTTGCCCCGGAACAGCGGGTCAATGAACTGGGTGTTCCAGATATCAGCCCACTGGGAGTAACCGGGATAAATCGGCGCAGCCTTGGCATCGGGCAGGGCTGCTATAATGGTGTCAATCGAGGCGGCCGGGCGTTTCGGCTGGGCCTTCTGGATAGCCTCTTTGGTGGAAAGAGACTTGCGCGGGACCGGCACTTTCCACTTCTGGATGGCATCAGTGAGGTCGGCCAGGGCGTTGTAGGCGGCCTGCGGGTTCTTGCTCTTGGAATTGACAGCGTTGAACGCGATGTACGCCTGGGTTAGGCGGTTACCCGCCGGGCCTTTCGGGACCAGGAACGCCTGGGCCTGGCCTTTCATGCCTTCACGGGTTTCGAGCGAGTCAGCTGCGCCACCGACAAACATAGCGACTTTACCATTGGTAAACATGGTATCGAAGCCCTGGTCTTTGACCTGGGTCGCGGTCGGCGTGACGTGGTATTTGTTCACCAGGTCGGCGTACCACTGCTCGGCTTTAACCGCTTCCGGCGAGTCAATCGGGGAAGTCTTGAAGTCGTCGGAAATGGTCTTCCCACCGGCCTGCCAGATGAACATCTGGGTCGGCGGCCAGTCGGCGCTGTTGGAGGTGAAGCCCCATTGTTTAATGGTCTTGGAGTCGAAACCGGAATCGGCGGCGGTCTTGCCGCTACCGTCCACGGTCAGCTTCTGGGCTGCTTTCAAAAAGTCGTCCCAGGTCCAGTCGTTCGTCGGCGGGTTGACGCCCGCGGCCTTGAACATATCCAAATTGACATAGAGGACTAACGGCTGCGAAATCCAGGGCAGACCGTACATCTTGCTCTTATAAGTCCCGGCATCCAGCGCGCCCTGGAAATAGTCATCCAGTTTGGCGGCGGGATGGGTCTTGTCGTTCTTAATCATATCGGTCAGGTCGAGTAATGAACCCTTATCGGCCAGGCCGGAAAGGTTGTCAACGTCCACCCAGAAAATATCGGCGGCCGTACCAGAAGCGAGGCCGGTCTGCAACTTGGTCATATATTCCTGCGGGCTGGCCTGGACCGTCACGTGGTAGTTGGTGGCGCTGGCGTTAACTTTGTCGAGGATGGCCTGGAACTCTTTGGCTTCATCAACCCCGGCCCAGATAGACATTGTAAGCTCTACTTTCGGCCCACCGGCAGCGGCGGCGGTTGTGGCGGTACCACCCGCTGCTGCAGTTGTCGCGGCACCACTGGCCACTGTATTTGCACCAGCGGGAGCGCTGGTATTGGTGGCGTCACCGCAGGCAGCCAATATCAGGCTCATAATAAGCAGCAAGCTGGTGAAAGCCCACTTCTTGTTGAAAGGCATAATCTTCTACTCCTTTACCCCCCACTACATCGCAAGGGGTACTAAATTCAACCTTGAAAGCGACAGAATAAGTTTCAATGCTAAAATTATTGTTAAAAACTGGTTACCTGCAGCCGCAGGATTGGCGAATGACTAACTCGGTTGAAACCCTGGTTTCGACGGGCGGAATTCCCGGCGCGTTTACCAGTTCGAGGATGCGGCGGGCCGCCAGGCGGCCCATTTGTTCCTTAAAAATCCGCACCGTTGTCAACGGCGGCGAAAAATGTTCGGCGACGGAGATGTTGTCGAAGCCAACCAGAGCTAAATCGCCCGGCACGTTCAGACCTCTCGCCGCTGCTGCTCTGGCCGTGCCGAGTGCCATCGAATCGTTGGCCGCAAAGATTGCGGTGGGTGGTTCGGGACCGTTAAGCAGTTCCGCCGCGGCCTGTTCGCCGGTAGTGATGGTTGTGCTTTCCTTGTGAACGGCCCGGCAATTTTCGCCCAGCCCGGCGTCCCGCAAGGCGGCGCAATAGCCGTTGTAGCGGTGGCGGTTACTGACCCATTCCTAAAATTATAAAAGTTACAATGTATATAAATGAAAATTACAGTTGTTTCACGTAAACGCTTACGTTACAGATTTCACATACTGATTAAAGTGATAAAGATTATATTAGGGGTAAAAGGCGGCTGAGA
>CADDZM010000079.1 GCA_902812345.1 Chloroflexota bacterium
CTTGTGCAAAAGTGGCTCCTTTAAGAAAAAAAAGGAGTCATTATGAAAAGAAAAACATCTGACACACCAAAAATACCCTCCGAAAAAGCTCCAAAAAGGGAAGCCGGGACGAAGGGTATTTTAGCGTTTGCCCCAGCCCCGCTTCGCCCTGTTCCGGGTAGATTGTTCATCCGTAAAACATTTTAAGATAAAACCAGCTTTGATTAAGGGGAATTAAAATCATGGAAAAGTTCCCTCCCGGTATTCACTTTATTGGCGCCGCCCTGCGCCTGGCCCCCAGCGCACCTGGCGTTCGTATTAACGCAAGATTGATTTGACAAGGTGAGGCCTCATAAAGGAAAATTACGGTAGTTCCACAAATTATAGTAACCTTTGCTGTAAATTAAGGTTTAAGGGGGAGTGTATGTGGTCCGGTGGCTGCCGCAGTCTTCAAAACTGTTGTACACCGTTAGGAACGGTGTAGGTGGGTTCGACTCCCATCCGCTCTCGCCAATTTTGAAATTAAAATCCTGTGGAATGAAATAATGAGTTTAACTAACCATATTCATAATGTCGAGTTTAGCGATATTAAGTTAACATCTCTAGCCGCTTGCGCCGGTTGAGCAGGGAAGATGGGTCCGTCGGACCTGGAGCAGGTTCTGCTTCCCCTGAAAAAATATTCAAATCCTAATTTAATAGTGGGCCTGGATATAAGCGACGACGCCGCTGTCTACCAGATAAGCCCGGACCAGGCGATGGTGCAAACGGTAGATTTCTTTCCACCGGTAGTTGACGACCCTTACACGTACGGGGCCATTGCCGCCGCTAATGCCATGAGCGATGTTTACGCGATGGGCGGCGAAGTCGTTATGGGCATCAATATTGTCGGGTTCCCGGAGGATTTGCCGCACTCAATTTTAAGCCAGATTTTGCAGGGCGGGGCCGATAAAATGGCCGAGGTCGGGGCCATCGTGGCCGGGGGCCATACTGTAACCGACAAAGAACCAAAGTACGGCCTGTGTGTGACCGGGTTCGTTCACCCTAAAGAGGTGCTGACCAAAGGCGGCGCAAAACCGGGCGACCTGCTTTACCTGACCAAGCCGCTTGGCACGGGCGTTATAACGACGGGCGGTAAACGCGGCGTGGTTGACCAGGCCACTATGGATGCGGCTATCGCCAGTATGGCCCGGCTAAACCGGAAGGCTTCCCAGTTAATCCGGCAGGCTGGCTTTGAAAACGTGCACGCCTGTACCGATATTACCGGCTTTGGCATCCTCGGACACGCTTCCGAAATGGCTAAACAGAGTAAGGGAGTAGACCTGGTTTTTGAAACCGGCGAAATTCCATTCCTGCCCGGAGCCAGAAAATATGCTCAAATGGGCTGCCTGCCGGGTGGAGTAGGCCGCAACCGGGCTTTCTTGCAGACCGAAGCCGCTCCAAAGGTTCAGATTCTAACGCCCCTTCCGGACGATATTGAAAGTCTTCTGTTTGACCCGGAAACGAGCGGCGGTCTTTTCTTTGCCCTGGACCCGGCCCAGGCTGCCGCAACCGAGGCGGCTTTTAAGGAAGCGGGGGAGCCTTTATGGCGAGTGGGCCGGGCCGCGCCGGGTAGCGGCCACATCCTGGTCAGTTAACCTTACTTCAAACGTTTAGTTTACATAATAGTATAAATGAGCCGGGAGATTGGCCTTGAATTTCCTGGCAATCTCCCGGTCTTTTACGCCTGCTCTACGAAAAATAGGCTTACCTTCCAAAATACTTGAATTGGGCTTGCTTTATGATATGACATCCGGACTGCCGGTAAGGTATAATCAAAAAGTTTCCCGGCAAAGCTTTTAGTAAGCCCGGCAAGTTAGCTGTTTTTTTACAGGCGGGTTCTTGCCCGCGCAAAAGGCAAATTTTATGAAGATTTTGGTTTTATTTTCGCTCGTAAATTGAATTGAGGCCAGTTTAACCGACGCCGTGGGCGGTCGTAAAACTGCACTGAGCCGGACAACCGGCAAATTTAATAGTGTGCGAAGCAAAAACAGCCAGAGTCTTTCGCTACTCAGGTCAGGTTCTGGCATAAAAGGAACTTATTCAGCATGTCCTCGAACGTTTCGGGAACAAGTCAACAGGAGTTTAAATGGAAGGCTCGCGTTAGCTGGTTAGCTGGCGACCGCTCCACGGCTTATACTCGGAACAATTCTTTCCTCATCGAAAAACAGGCCAGTTTCAAAGAAAAGGATCCCTCTCCAAGTGCAATTGAATATCTTTTAGGCGCGCTGGGCGGTGATATTGCCGCCGGGTTCAATGCGGTTGCGCCGCGTTTTGGCGTGTCTATTGATGCCCTCGAAATAAGCCTGAGCGGCCAGTTAAATAATTCGCTGGCCTTGCTGGGGGTTATCGGCGAGTCGGGGCATCCCGGCCTGGAAACAATCGAAGGGCGCATCTATATCAGCGCCGAGGCCGAGGAAGCGGTAATCGAACAGGTCTGGCGGAGCGTCCAGGCACGCTCGCCCCTGCTGAATACCCTCAAACGCTGTGTAGACCTTAATTTTAGTCTGGTTATAACTATGTAGTTTTTTGCTGTAAAGGCTGTACCGGGTTTTTATTTACTGTAAACTAAATCTTTTATAAGGAGGCTATCTTATGTACCGGTTGAACGAAGCCCAAACCGCCCTGGTCGAAAAAGTCCGCCAGATTGCGGTAGAATCTATCGCGCCCTATGCCAGCGAGGTTGACGCTCAGAGCCGTTTTCCCAGCGAAGCTATCGAGGCGCTGGCTAAAGGCGGCTTCTTTGGGCTGACCATTCCAACCAAATATGGCGGGTTGGGGCAGGGCTTGCGAGTGGCCGGGGCGGTCCTGGATGAAATCGCGCAGGTGGATGCTTCCACCGCCATGGTCTACCTGATGCATTTAAGCGGGTGCGCCTGTTACGTGGCTTACCCGGCTCCATTTGAAAATGTTTTGCGCGATATTGCCGCCGGAAAGCACCTGACGACCCTGGCCTGGAGCGAAAGAGGTTCGCGCAGCCATTTCTGGGCGCCGGTCAGCCAGGCGGTGGAAGAAAACGGGCAACTCAGCCTTTCGGCGACCAAGTCGTGGGTTACTTCGGCGGGGCAGGCGGATAGCTATATCGTTTCTACCCGCACCGCCGGCGGGACCGCTCCCACCGATACCATGCTTTACGCCGTGTACAAGGATGACCCCGGCTTCGCGGTTAACGGAACCTGGAACAGCCTGGGAATGCGGGGCAACGGCAGTTCGCCGATGGTGCTGGAAAAGACCGTCATAGCGGCGGACCGGGCCGTCTGCGCGCCGAATGACGGCTTTCGCACCATGCTTGAAGTGGTTTTGCCGTGGTTCAACCCGGGTAACGCGGCTGTTTCGATTGGCCTGGCCGAAGCGGCTACCCGGGCCACGATTAGCCATTTAACCGGGAGTGGCATGCAGCACCTGGGCAACCGGCTGGCTGATTTTCCTACTCTCCGCGCCCGCCTGGCCCAGATGCGTATCGAAACCGACAAATCCCGCGCTCACCTGGTGGCAGTTATTGACTCGGTTGAAAATCCCGGCCCGATGACTACTCTATTGGTCCTTGAGTCTAAAGCCTCGGCTGGCGAAGCCGCCATTAAGGTGACGGACCTGGGCATGCAGTCCTGCGGTGGGGCCGCTTTTAGCAAGCACCTGACCATCGAGCGCAACTTCCGGGACGCCCGGGCGGCCAGCGTGATGGCTCCGACTACCGATGTTTTGTGGGACTTTATCGGCCGGGCTTTATGCGGAATTGACTTATTTTAATTTCTGTGCTTAACCAACTGAACGAAGCGGAGCGGAGGAAAACACATGCAGTCACCTGTTCTGGTGGGAGCGGTCGTCTACGACCCCAAAGTGGTAGTTATCTGGGACATCATCAAAGAGTTTTTTATCAACGAAAATTGCCCGATGGACTATGTCTTTTACAGCAATTACGAGCTGATGGTAGAAGCTCTCGTCGCCGGACATATTCACATCGCCTGGAACTCGCCGTTAGCCTGGCTGGAAGCCGAACATGAAACCGCGAACGGGTGCCGGGCCATTGCTATGCGCGATACCGACCGGGACCGGGTATCTCATATCATCGTCCGGCGGGATAGCGGCATCAACAGCCTGGATGACCTGCGCGGCAAAACGGTTGCTACCGGGGCCAAAGATTCGCCCCAGGCTACCCTTATTCCGCTTCAGGTGCTGTGGCGGGCCGGGCTTGAGGCTGGCAAGGATTTTTCCCTGCGGCGTTTTGACCTGCTGGTCGGCAAGCACGGCGACCACGTGGGCGGGGAACTGGAAGCGTTGCGGAGTTTGCAGCGAGGTGAGAGTGACGCCTGCGCGGTCCTTGACCTTAACTGGACCAACTGGCAAGCCGACGGGACGGTTGACCCGGCGAAACTGACGGTCCTGGCAACCACGCCGCCTTTCGACCATTGTAATTTCACGGTCAGGCAGGACTTCCCAGAGGACGCGGAAAAACGCTGGCTGGAAGTGCTTTTCCGCATGACTTACAGCAACCCGGCCCACCGCGAAATGATGGACATGGAAGGGCTTAAAGAATGGCTGCCGGGCCGGGTGAGCGGCTACGCTATCCTGGCTGAAGCGGTCAAAGCCCAGCATTTCTTTGAAGAGGCAGTATAGAAGCGGAGCTTGAGGGAGGTTTCATGAAAGAATTGCCTTTGTTCCCGGTAACGACTGTGGGTAGTTGGCCCCGGTCGGTCCCACTTCTACGGGCGCAACGCCAGAAGCAGCGGGGCCAGTTAAGCCAGCCCGATTTCGCTAAATTAGCCGATGCGGCGGTACAGGAGGTCCTGCGCCGCCAGGAGGCCGCCGGGGTTGACTTTGTTACGGATGGCGAGCAGCGCCGGGATAATTTTTATTCTTTTGTCACGGAAAAGCTAGCCGGGGTGCAGTTAATGACCCTGGCCCAAATGCTGGAAGTGGTCGAAGACAAAGCCGGTTTTGAAAGGATTCTCGAAACGCTGGATGTACCGGCCTACGCTATTTCCAACCCGACCTGTATCGGCCCGGTTAAACGCCTTTCGCCGCTGGCGCTTGATGAATACCTGTATACCAGGAGCCAGACCGACCGGCCCATTAAAGTTACCCTGCCCGGCCCCTATCTCCTGACCCGGGCCATGTGGGTTAAAGAAGTCGCCCAGAAGGTTTACCCGAGCAAGGAAGACCTGGGTGAAGACGTGGTTAAAATTCTCAAAGCGGAAATCCAGGAGCTAATCCAGGCCGGGGCTGATTTCATCCAGTTGGATGAACCGGTCCTGACCGAACTGGTCTTTACCTCCGGCCAGACCCGCACTTTTATGTGCGCGGCCCTTTCCGCCCGGGCCGACCCGACCGAAGAACTGGAATTTGCGGTGAGTTTACTTAACCGGGTGCTGGAAGGCGCGGAGGCGGTGCGAACCGGGCTGCATATCTGCCGGGGCAACTGGAGCCAGAAAGAAAGCACCCTGCTCAGCGGTTCGTACTTTCCGCTGGTGCCTTATCTTAACCGGATAAACGTGCGGCAGTTGGTGCTGGAGTACGCTACTCCCCGGGCGGGAGAACTGGCCGCCTTACTGGGTTCAGAAAATATCAGGGCTGAAAAAGAACTGGGCCTGGGCGTGGTAAACCCGCGCACTCCCCGGATTGAACCGGCGGAGACAATCGTGGGGCGCGTAAAGGAGGCTTTGCAATACCTGCCCTCCCGGCAGATTTTCCTTAATCCCGATTGCGGCTTTGGCACCTTTTCAAACCGGCCCATGAACTCGGACGAAGTAGCCGAAGCCAAATTAAAGACGATGGTTGAAGCGGCGGCAATCTTGCGCCAGGAAGCCGCCGCTATTGCTTATTAAGTTATACTTTTTCTTTAATAACCGGGGAAATGGATGGGTGTAACTTTGCCCGGCATAACCAACTGGTTCATGTATTCCAAGGCTGTCCGGACGACCTGGCGTTGTAAATCCGGTTGGTCGGGATGGCCGAGGGAATTGCCCACTTTGAACCCTTCCGGTTCAATTGCTCTGGGGGGGCGCATTCCAGCCGACTCTTCCGCCGAAACCGTTACCAGCACCGTGGGAATACCGGTTGCTTCAATAGCTCGTTGAATCGCGACAACTGTCCGATGGCAAACGTGCGGTCAGCCGGCGGTCAATATTACGCCGTCGGTATTGGAGCGTTCCAATTCTTTAGCAATTGCCGGGACTGTTTCTTCGTAAATCTTTTTCAGCCGCATGGTATAGCCCATTAAACCGATATGCTTTTTAGCGACGCCTCCAATAACCCCGGCCTCGGCCAGTTCACGCAGGCGGTCTATAGGAAAGACAATGTTTACATCTTTAAGCGAGTCGCTAAAATCATAATTGGCGGGCGAAGCGTAATTGATGGTTAAATCATCTTTTTTAACATCACCGGGAATTACATAAAAACGCTCGTCACCCTCATCGTTATAGGGCTCCTGGGTATTGAGCCGTACCCCGGCAGTAGTGACAATGCTAAAATTCATTTTGTCCAGGGATTTGAAGAGCGGGGTATAGGGCACACACCGCCTGGATACTTCCATTTTACCTTCCTCTTTGCTTTCCTCTTTGCTTTCCTCTCAACAAATTTAAAAATCAGACTCGGTTTACCTGTAACAGTAAAACAACCGCCGCCAGTCTTCATATTCTGAAAGTAATAAAAAACCGGTAACGAAGAAACCAGCCGGCGGTTGTTTTACCACTTTTACTTACAACTGACGCAGAACTTCGAAGAGGTCTTCGTTGTCAGGTTGTTTACTGATATCATGGACATCAATGTAAACAATCTTACCTTGTTTATCAATGACAAAGATGGCACGTTCGGCCTGACCTTCCGGGCGAAGGACGCCATATTTTTCTGCGACTGCTCCATGCGGCCAGAAATCGGAAAGGAGCGGGTAATCCAGGCCACCGAGGCTCTTGGCCCAGGCTGAATTGGTATGAACGCTGTCAATCGAGACACCCAAAACTTGGGCATCATAGCCTTCAAACTTCGCCAGGTCGGCGTTGTAAGCAGGCATCTGGGCCGTTCAAACAGGGGTAAATGCGAAGGGGTAAAATACAAGGACTACGTTTTTCTTTCCCCGGAAATCGCTCAAGGAAACCTTGTCTTTATCAGAGGTTCCTTTGGCGGTGGGGAGAGTAAAGTCAGGAGCCATGTCGCCGACCTTCAGCGTTTTGGTCTCCGATGCAATGCTACCTTCAGGCATAGCTTGCACTCTCCTTTCAATACAATAAATAAGGTGTACGTTGCTCATTAGTAATGCTAACAACCAATTTTTGTTAAGAATAATTATTCTCAACGAGCTTATGTTAGCATTTCCAGGATTAGAAGTCAAAACTCTTGCCCTGGTTTAGGGGCAAATAAAGCATGTTGACAAAAAATTATAAATACCTTAGATTTTACTCTAACAAAACCTTTCGCGGTTCTGCTCATTTCCGTGATTTCTTACAAAATCAATAGAAGAAAATCGGGAATTTAAATGGGTAAACTTATTCTCCAGCGTCTCTGGCAATCAGTGCTGGTGTTATTAGCCGTTAGTATTCTTAGTTTTTTGCTGATATTCTTGACCGGTGACCCGGTAGCCGCGCTGGTGCCTTTAAATGCTCGTCAGGAAGACTTCGATAATATTCGCCAGCAATACGGGTTGGACCAGCCAATCCCGGTGCAGTATTTCCAGTTTGTAATAAAGGCTTTGCAAGGCAATATGGGCGAGTCTTTTCGTTACCATACCGATGCTTTGAGTTTAGTCCTGGGCCGGTTGCCCAACACTTTCTTACTGGCGGCGGTAAGCCTGGCCCTTTCCATTATTATCAGTTTACCGGTTGGAATCCTGGCGGCGCGCTCCAGAGGCCGCGTGTTTGACCTGATAGCCTCTTTTTTCGCCCTGATAGCTATTTCAGTGCCTTCTTTCTGGCTGGGCGTTATCCTGATAATTGTTTTCGCCGGGACTCTCCGCTGGCTGCCCGCTTCCGGTTCGGGTTCCTGGCAGCAGTTAATAATGCCCGCCGTTACAATTAGCGCTTTTTCAATTGGATTTTTAATCCGCCTTATCCGCCGTTCCGTCGCCGATACGCTGCAAAAGCAGTATGTTGTGACGGCGCGCAGTAAAGGGCTAACCGAGCAGGTTATCGCCTGGCGGCACGTCCTGCGTAATAGCGCTATCCCAATCGTAACGGTGCTTGGCTTACAGTTCGGGGCGTTATTAGGCGGCTCGGTGGTGGTTGAAACTGTCTTCGCCTGGCCGGGGGTCGGCTGGCTTATGATCCAATCTATCGAAGCCCGCGATTTACCGGTCATCCGGGCGGCGGTGCTTATCCTGGCCGTTTTTATTGTCTTAATAAACCTGGCGGTTGACATTATCTATTCCTGGCTTGACCCGCGAATTAAACTCCATAACGGATCGGGAGCGGAAGCGAACACATGATTAATCGGCCTTTATCCGGTATAACCGAACAATTACCCGGCGACGAACTTGCCGGGCCGGTTGCGCCCGACCCGGGGCAAATTGGCGTTAAAAGGCCGCGTTCGCGCAGGTGGGTGCGAAATCGCTCGACCCTAGTCGGGGCCATTATTGTTGCAAGTGTCGTTCTGGTTGCCCTGGTTTCGCTTTTCTGGACGCCTCATTTTTACGACGAGCAGGACTTAAACCGCAGCCTGTTGCCGCCATTCTGGATGGATGGGGCCGACCCCGGCTTCCCTCTTGGGACCGATTTGAATGGCCGGGACTTGCTCAGCCGCCTGATGGTGGGAGCGCAGGCCAGCCTGTTTGTGGGAGTGGCTTCCGTGCTGGTGGGCGGGATTATCGGTATGGTTTTGGGCCTGGTAGCCGGGTTTTTTGGCGGCTGGTGGGACGCTATTATCATGCGGCTGGTGGATATTCAGCTATCGCTACCGGGCGTTCTGCTGGCGATTGCAGTCCTGGCGGCCATAGGCAAGGGTCTTTTAAACGTGGTGCTGGTGCTTGGATTTGTTAGCTGGGTCCAGTACGCCCGGATTGTGCGCGGTTCGACCCTGGCCGTTAAGTCGCAGGAATACGTGCTGGGAGCCAGGGCTATAGGCGCGAAGAACAACCGGGTTATTTTAAAGCATATTCTGCCGAATATTTTGCCGCCTTTAATGGTAGTCGCGACCATAAATGTATCTTCTAATATTCTTTCGGAAGCGGCCTGAGTTACCTGGGGGTCGGCGTGAACATCTCGACGGTTACCTGGGGCGGTATGCTGAATGAAGGGAAGACCCTGTTCGATGTTTCGTGGTGGAACGCGGTCTGGCCCGGCCTGGCTATTTTAATCGTAGTCTTTGGAATAAACCTTTTAGGCGACGGGTTGAGTGAGGGAAAATCGTAACAAGTTAAACTTTTACTTTGTTGGAGGAGAGCAATTATGGATGAGAATTTAAAGGATACTGAAAAAACCTCGGATGAGGAAAACCTCTTTCTGGATCTCCGGCGGGGGCTTAACCGGCGGGAGTTCGTGCGCCTGAGCGCCCTGCTGGGGACCGGCGTGGTCGGGTCGCTGGCGCTGGCTGCCTGCGGTGATGCTACCGCAACTCCGGCCACTTCAGCCACAACAGCGGCCTCGGCGGCCACTTCTGCGGCGGCAACGACAGCGGTGGCGGCTACTACTGCGGCCAGCGCAACAGCTGCCGCCAGGGTTACAACGGCAGCCGGGGCTATAACTGCCGGGGAAACTACATCAGCCGCTTCTACAACGGCGGCAGCGGCGGTTACTACGGCGGCAGCCGTTACCCCGGTCGGCACTCTGACGATTGCCCAGGGGGTTGATATCGAGAGCCTCGACCCTTATGTTACCACCAGCGGGGCCAGTAAGGGCATCATGTGGACTATTTTCGACCGGTTGGTAATCAGAGACATTGACTACAAAATCCAGCCTGGGCTGGCAACCAGTTGGAAGACCCTTGACCCCAATACCTGGGAACTCAAATTGCGCCAGGGAGTCAAGTTCCATAATGGCGAGCCTTTTGACGCAAACTCGGTCAAGTTTAGTTTTGCCCGGTTTGTTGATCCGGCTATCAAAAACGGTTATGCCAGTAACCTCAAACCGGTTACGAGCGTTGACATCGTAGACGACTATACCGTTCATGTAAAAACCTCGGCCCAGTTTGGCGACTTTATCGAGACCCTGAGCGGTTATGTGGAAATGCTGCCGCCTAAAGCCGCCGCTAACACCGCCGATTTCCTCAAGACGCTGCCCGGCACCGGTCCTTACAAGTTTGTTTCCTGGAACGCTAACGACAAGTTTGTGGTCGAGGCCGCCGGTCCACATTGGAGCGGCGAACCCCGCATCAAGCAGGTGACTTTCCGGCCTATCCCGGATGGCACCGCCCGGATAAACGAGCTTAAGTCGGGCGGGGTTGACCTGATTACCAACGTACCGGCCTTGCAGGTAAACTCGCTGCAAAATCAACCCGGCATCGCTATTACGCGGGCAACAAACAGCGGCTCGATTGTTCTTATCCCAAGCTTCCTGACGACCGATGTCTTTAAGAAAAAGGAAGTCCGCCAGGCTATCAACTACGCGATTGATAAGGACGCTTTGATTAAGGTAGTCTTGCAGGGTAACGCCACGCCGCTTGAAAGCCCTTACGCCAAGTTTATTCCGGGCGGGTACGTTTCCGGCTTAACCCCTTACAAATACGACCCGGAGAAAGCCAAGTCGCTGCTGGCCGCCGCCGGTTATCCCAACGGTTTCAAGTTCAGCTTTAAAGCCCCTAACGGGCGCTATCTCCAGGACAAACAGGTCGCTGAAGCCATTGTCGGCCAACTGGCAAAAGTTGGGGTTACAGCCGAGCTTGAGACTATCGAGTGGAGCACCTATGTCCAGGGCATCATCGGGCGCAAGTACGAGATGTTCTTCCTGCTGCAAGGCGGCGCGCCAGTCAGCGTCAACGCTCAGACCAACTGGAGCAGCAAGATTAAGGGCATCGCCTGGCAGGGCTATACCAATCCCGAAGTGGACGACCTGATTGATAAAGCCGGGCAGACCGTGGATGATGCCCAGCGCATCGCCCTTTACGAGCAGATGGACAAAATCATCTGGGACGATGCCCCCTGGATTTTCCTCTACAACCAGCAAGATATTTACGCTAACCTGGCCAAGGTTAAAAACTTTAAGCCAACCTCTGAGGCGTTAATCCGCCTGGATAAGTCCGAGGTAAGCGCCTGATGCGTCAACTCCTTGAAAATTGCCAGGTTTTAACCTGTGAGGCAGGGGACGAGCCTGGCATAATCAACGATGGGGCCATCGTGGTTAATGACAACAAAATCGAAGCGGTGGGGCGGCGAGAGGAACTCGCCCCCCTCCGCGCCCAGTTACAGCCCCATCAAATCCGGGATATGGGCGGGCGCTGGGTGATGCCCGGCTTAATGGATATGCACGTCCATCTGGGCCTGGCTTTGCCCGGCAACGGCCACCTGCTGGCCCAGGTCGAAGACGATATGGACCTGACCATGCGGGCTTATCGCAACGCTCTCAATGCTTTTGAGGCGGGAGTAACCTTTTTGCGGACGGTCGGGGATCCCCGGTTTGTGGATTTACACATTAAACGCGCTATAAATAACGGCACGCTTAAAGGGCCGCGCCTTTTTTGCGCCGGGCATATGGTTATAACTACCGGCGGGCATGGTCACGGTCGGGGTGCGCAAGAAACCGATGGGCCGGAAGGCTTCCGGCAAGCCGTCCGCGAACAACTCCGGGCCGGGGCGGACCTGATTAAGCTGGCGATAACCGGCGGCATCGCCGGGGAACACGAAGCTATCACTGATTCTCAGGCGACGGTCGCGGAAATGGAAGCGGCGGCCCAGGCGGCCCATAACGCCGGTAAACGGATTACGGCTCACGCCGGAAGCGCTACAGCGATTACTCAGGGCGTGCTGGCCGGTCTTGATTGTGTTGAACACGGTTATTTCCTGGACGGCTGGACGGTTGATTTGATGGCGAAGAACGGGACTTATCTTGTCCCGACGCTGTCGGTTAGCCGCGCCCCGGAATATATGCGCGAACGGGGTTGTCCCCAGTGGATGATTGACAAGGCTCTCAAGGCCGGGGAAGGCCACATGCAGAGTTACCAACTGGCCCTTTCCGCCAACCTCCCGATAGCGATGGGCACCGATATGTTGCCTGCCGAGGATTACGATAATACCCTGGCCGTTTACCGGGAGATGGAATGGATGGTTGAAGGCGGGATGAGTACTCACCAGGTCTTGCTTTCGGCTACCGCCCAGGCCGCCGCGCTTTGCCAGATCCAGGATAAGCTCGGCTCTGTAACGCCCGGCAAACTGGCCGACCTGATTGCCATGCCGGAAAATCCGCTGGAAAACATGCGTAATTTGCGCAAGCTGGACTTTGTGATGAAGGACGGCGAAATTTACCGCAACTTCAATTAGAAGTGAAAAAGGTAAAAATATTATAACTATTCATCTGTGGGAGGGAATTGTATTCCCGATGCTAGCCAGAAACAATCGGGAATACAATTCCCTCCCACAATCATTAACTAAAGGCCGGGCTGGCTGAATAGTTATGAAATATTTAAATGAATAGCAAAAGCAAAAAGGCTTACCAACAATGGCGACTCAATTCGAGACAATTGCAAACGCTTTTCTGGAAGAATACTGGCGGCTAAACCCGGTCGAGGCTACCAACGCCGGAGTTTACCGCTACAACCACCTCCTGCCGGACTGGAGTGAGGCCGGGCAGGCCGCACGCGACAACTGGCGCAAGCAGTACAAGGCGTTCTTTTCCCAGCCGGGGATTGCTTCTAACGCGTTCGAGGAATTGGACCGCCAGGTAGCCCTGGCCGAACTGGCTTATTTTGAGATTGAGGAAGAGTGGCAGTGGTTGCACAAAGCCCCGGCTTTCTATGTCGAAGAAGCTATGAACGGCCTCAACTATTTACTGTCCCGGCCCGACCCGGCTTCAAGTCAGGCCGAAAAAGACGAGCAGTTGTTGGGCCGCCTGTCCCAGGTGCCGGTTTTGTTAGGGCAGGGCCGGGCTAATTTACGGGCGGAACTGGTCCCGCCGGAGTTTGTCGAAATTGGCCTGGTGGCGGCGCGGGGCGCTTACAATTTTATAAAAACCCTGGCCCTTCCGGCGCTGCCGGGGATTGAAGATGTACGCGGCCAGGTTTTGGCGGCCTTAAACAGCTTTGAAGAATTCGTCCGCCAGGAAATTAAACCGGGCGGAAGTTTCGCCACCGGGCCGGAGCTTTTTGAACGCATCTTGCGGGAGCGGCACGGCCTTGACCTGACGCCCCGCCAGCTTTATGACCTGGGCGACCAGACCGCCCGCGAGTTACAGGGCCGCCTGGAAACCCTGGCCCGCCAGATTGACCCTTCACGGACCTGGCTGCAAATTGTCGAGGACTTGAAAGCGGCTCATCCCACCCGCGCTACTTTGCTACAGACTTACTGGGACGAAGCCCTTAAAGCCAAAAGCTTTGTCGAAGCTAAAGAACTGGTCCGTATCCCGGCGGGGGACGTCTTCGAGGTACGCCCGACCGCTTCTTTTTTACGGGCGACTATGCCGCTCGGACACTTCGAGCAGACCCCGCCCTTCTCGCCTACCGACAATTTAGGCGTGCTTTATATTACCCCAATAGACCCTGAACTTCCCGAAAGCCGCCAGCAGGAGTTATTGTCCGCCCACTGTTTCACGGCGGTCCGGGCCATTTGCCTGCACGAAACTTTCCCCGGCCATCACCTGCAACTCTGGCGGGCCAAGCTGGAAGGTTCGCCTATCCGAAAGCAATTTCGCAGCACTCTGTTTGTGGAAGGCTGGGCGCTTTACTGCGAGGAATTGATGGAAGAAGCCGGGTTCTTTGATACCCCGGCCCTTAGCATCTGGCAGCTTAAAAATTCGATGTGGCGGGCCGTCCGCATGATGCTTGATACCGGCCTGCATACCGGGCAGCTTAGTTTAGACGAAGCCACCCAACTGCTGGTCGAACGGGCCGGGCTCGAACCAAATACGGCTCGCGGCGAGAACTTGCGCTATACCACTTCACCTACGCAGCCCAGCAGTTACATGCTTGGTCGCAACCGGATTGTCGAATTACGCAAGTTGTACCAGGCCAAACAAAAGCAGGACTACCAGGTAGCCGATTTTCACGACCGCTTGCTGGCTTATGGGAGCGCCTCCCCGGCCTTTATTCCGGACGATATTTAAGCCGAGCGCGGTAGCTTGCTAATTACCGGTTTGAATCCAGTTAGCCATTAATTTCTAACGGCTAACCTGTTTTTCGACGGCCCGGTTCCGGGCTGGCGGAGAGTTTAAGCTCCCGTTTCGCTGTCCTCCTGCTTTTCCTTTGACCATTCGACTGCCCGTTGGGAAAGTTCCGGAAGAGTGCCGGTTTCCTGCCGGTCGCCCATCCAGATGGTTTGCGGCTCATTCTCGCCAATATTTCCTTGCCGGATAAGAATGACCAGGGCCGCCAGGTGCAAGAGAGGCCCGCCCGCCCTGCTAAAGGCCAGCCGTCGGAGGGTTTCCGACTCGCCGCCATTCTCTTTTCCCTCGACTAGCTCACTTTCAATCCCGGCTATCAAATCCAGCGAAAGAATCAGGCTCGGCAGGTCGTCTTCCAGCCACCCATCGAATAACAGGACATCAATAAACTGGTTACGGTGCTTTTCCAACAACTGCCGGTACTCGTTTTCTAACTCCTGGTTCTCTTGCCCGACCCTTATTATTTCAAACAGGTCAGGCTTACCCAGCAGTAGGGTCGCCAAAAGCGGCCTGGGGTCGTAGTAGAAAAAGCGGTCGCCCGGCCTGGGACCAGCCTCGTGATCTTCGAGAGCCAGCCAGGTGCGCCTTAGCAGGGTATAATAGGAGTTTTCTTCACCTACGAAGTCTTCTTCGGCTTCCTGGTGGAGCCAGCCAAGCGCTTGCTCGGGCTGGCCCAGGTGCGCCGCCGCTACCACCCCCAGCAGCAAGGCTTCGCCAAAAAGTTCGAGGCTTTCCTCGTCTTCTTCCAGTTCGATTAATTCTTGCCGGAGTTCAGGTGAGTTTAAAACCAGTTCAACTAAATCAAAAATCCGCCGGTCTTCCTCCAGATAGGCCCAGGCTCCGGCCAGTTTGAGGCGGTCCTCTAAATTTTCCGGCAGGGGTTGGGCAGCGAGCTGCGCCTCGTAGCGGAGCGCTTCCTCCGGCTGGCCCTGGGTTACCAGTAACCGGACCAGGGAGTTTAAGGTATCCAGGTTGCCGGGCGCGAGCTTTTCAAGGATATATTCCAACTGCTGCCGGGCTTGCTCGTGGTTTCCTTCGAGGGTATATGCAGCCGAAAGACCGGTAAAGGGCCGGGTTGCCTCCGGACGCAGCCTGGAAGCTTCCTCGAAATAGCGGCGGGCCAGTTCCGGCTGGTTGCGGGGCAGGGCCAGGTAGCCTTTTTCCAGCCGCAACCCATACTCCAGGTATAGCTCAAGGGGTACACCCTCTTTTTCGGCCATGGTAGTGACATTATTGTTACAAACCAGCTTGAACTCCTGGCAAGTTTTAGGGTCGAGGCGGTTGTCCGGCACCTGGTCGAGGTTAGCGCAGTCCACCTGCTGCATTGTTTCATAGGCCATAAGGGGAAAACCGCTCATTAAATAAGAGCTTGCCAGGTTGAATTGGATCAAAGGTCCCCTGGCAAGGTTAAGCCCGGTCCTCTTTTCGAGAGGTTCGAGCTCCATGGCTTTAACGAAAGCTTCCCTGGCCGCGTCAAAATCCAGCAGGCCAAATTGAACTATGCCCAACAGTTCAACCAGGTCGGCCCGGTCTGAAAATTTGTCCTCCAGCGGTTCAAGGACTTCGAGGGCTTCGCCGTAGCGTTTATCCTGTCCCAGCTTGAGAGCTTTAGCCATCTGGGTTTGAAAATGCCGCTCGGCGGTTAAATCTCGGAAGAACAGGCTGCGCTGGCCCTGGCCGGGTTTCTTATTCTTATTCTTATTCTTATTCTTATTATTTTTCTTTTTGCTCATTTCAAACTCTCCCTCTTTCCTGACCTTTTTTCATCACCTCACCCACCTATTTTAACAGATCCAGGCTCCGGTAATAAACTGGAGTAAAAAAGGCTGGGGGGAGCCGTTCTATTCTTTTTACACTTATATGTATCTAGACCTGGCGATTTGAATATTTCCCTCTTATTTCTTCACTCTATTAAAAATCGAGCAGTATTTATGAGTTTTATCACACGCCAATTATAAAAGTAGCGGTATGCTGAAGCAGTATCCTTTTCCGGTGTATCTTTGGTGTTATTAAATGTGAGGAAAATATAATATGAAACACAAACGCGGCTTGATAGCCCTATCAGCCCTGGGGTTAATCTTACCATTCGCGCTTTCGATTGCCAGCGCCGCTACCGAACCGGATTTCGGCGGCGTGTCGCAGTTTCGCGAGCGGTGGGTGGCTCAGGATGCCCTGGTAGGCACCCCCGGCGTTAATCGTCCCTATACCTGGGGCCCGAATATACCGGGCGCGCCGACAACTCTTAGTGAACCTTATGTGAATAGCCCGGGCGGCACTCGGCGGGTGCTGTACCTGGATAAAGCTCGTATGGAAATAAATGACCCGGGGACCGGGTTTGTCACTACCGGCCTGGCGGTTAAAGAACTGGTTAGCGGGATGCGCCAGGACGGCGATACCACTTTCACCGCTCTGGCTCCTTCCCAGACCCAGGTGGCCGGAGATTCGGTTGCGGTTAACCCCGACACGCCGGTTTACGCTTCTTTCCGAAACGTGGTAACGCTTGGAAACGCCGACGCTAATTCCAAGCCGAACGCGGTTGGTTCGACGATTAACGCCTTTATCGCCAAAAATGGCACGGTTTCGACCATTGTACCGCCGGTAAATCTTACCGTTGGCGCATTCGAGGTCCAGACCGGTCACAACATCGCCGCGCCTTTCGAAGCCTTCAAGTTCCAGAGCGGCCCGGTGACGAACCCGGCGAACGGCGCTACCCTGCCAAATCAACCGCTTTATACCACCAACCCGACCAGCAACGTTTTCGGCCTGGCTATCAGTGAGCCTTACTGGGTCACTTCTAAAATCGCCGGGGTAGACCGCATCGTCCTGGTCCAGCTTTTCGAGCGGCGGGTTCTGACCTACAACCCGGCTTTACCGGCGAACCCGGTGGAAATGGGCAACCTGGGCCAGCATTATTACCAGTGGCGTTATGTGGAGAGCGTTACAACCCCTCCGCCTACCACAACTCCGCCTACCACCCCGCCGACGACTCCGCCTACCACGACTCCTCCGGCGGTCGGTAACTTTGCCGGTACGTGGAACACCAACTTCGCCCAGGTGGCTCTTAACCAGAGCGGTAACACGGTGGTTGGTACCTATACGCGGTACGGCGAAGCTACTACCACGGCCATTAACGGTACGGTAACAGGCGACACCTTAAACGGGTATTACGCGGGTAACCCGTCCTTTCACCTGACTTTTAATCTGAATGCGGGCGGCTCTACCTTCGGCGGCAACTGGGGCGGCACTTACCAGTGGTGCGGGGTTAAATCGGGCAGCGGACCTTTGCCGGCCGGATGCGGTTTTAGCGGCAACTGGTCTACCAATATTGCCAATATGAACCTGACCCAGAATGGCTCGACCCTTACCGGCACCTACCGCCGTTACGACGAGGCCGTTGACAAGGCTTTTAACGGTACTGTGGCCGGCGGCGGCGGTGTACTGACCCTTAATGGTTACTATGAGGGGGTTCCGTCTCAAACGGTGACCTTTAATATGAATGCAGGGGGGACCAACTTCGACGGCCACTGGGGCACGACCTACCAGTGGTGCGGAGCCCGCAGCGGCAATTCATTACAGAACGGCTGTGGTTGGAGCGGTAAATGGAACCTGGGCGGCGCAGGAGGTACGGTGGCTAACCTGACCCAGACCGGCGCGAACGTGAGCGGCACCTATGTCAACGGTAACAACGGCACCGTCAACGGCACTATAACCGGTAATGTGTGGGTTCTCAACGGCACCTGGCACATCAATGGTTTAAACGGCCCGTTTAAGTGGACTATGGTAAGCTATGGCGCTACACCTCAGAAGTTCCAGGGTAACTACAACAGCACTTATGCCTGGTGCGGCTACCGGGACGGCACGACCGCGCCGAGTCCGTGTTTCCTGAGCTAAACGCTTCAAGTTTTAGAACTAAACCCCTGGCTTTCAATAGAGGCCGGGGGTTTTAGTTTGGGCTTTTCATCTTGTTTCGATTCAGCTTCATGGGCATTATGAATTATTGTAAAAGCGGGTCTATCCACTCGATGCTTTGCCGCAAGCGTTCTTCCGGCGAACCTGAAACGAGCTTATAAGGCCGCCCGGTGACTTCCAACTCTTCCACGAAAGCCTGGTGCATCCACTCGCGGATAAGTTCGCCGTCGCGGGTGCCGTCCTGGACAAAAGGAATATTAACACCGGTCAGGAGATACAGGTCGTACCGGCGGGGCGCGGCCAGGGCTTCGACGGCGGGCGAACGCTTTTGAAGATACCGGCGGTGCCAGATAGAGGTTGCGAAGGCGTCGGTATCGCAAATCAGGAGACGGTTGGCCTGACGAGCAGCGGCGTCTTCCAGGCGGTTTTGTTCGCGGGCGATGGTCTCAAACTCGGCGCTCTGCCACATCGAGGGGTCGGCAGCCCGCATTTTTTCCTCGCTATACTCGCGGCCGTACTCGGCTACCCAGTTGGTGTGGTAATGTCCGGCCAGGGCAGCGGCCAGAGTCGTTTTGCCGGTAGATTCGGCCCCGACCAGGCAAACCCTTTTAGCGTAAAAAGCCCGCACGCAGGGTTCGAGAAAGTTCCAATTTTTTAAGGGATTAGCCCGGACGGCTGTGCCGGAGATAGGCATGACCCGGCGGGCTTTATCCACCTGGACGTGTTCGCACCCCATAAAGGCGGCGTAGGGATAGCCGTAATCCTCGGAAGTAAAGACCACATCAGGAACATATCCCAGGACTTTGATGGTGTTCTCGGCCCAGGCTTTTGAGTCGTCATCGGGCAAGGTATCTTCCAGGGCGATAACATTCACGTCCGGGTGAATTTCTCGCAGCCATTCGGCGCGCAACCAACCCGGCGGGTTCTCGCCCGGTTTCCAGCACAACAGCACGGTAAGGCTGTCCACCTGGGAGCGCCCGGTATCAATCAGGTATTTGTGGCCCCGGTGCGGCGGGTAGAATTTGCCGACAATTACGCCTCGCCTAGTCATTTACGGCTGCTCCCGGCCTTGGTTTAAGCGGGGCCGCGCCCGCTACGACCGGCGTAACCGGTGTGGCCGCCTGCGCTTTTCGCCACTGAATGAGGCCCACGATGCACATACACAGGAAGATAGCGTACAAAAAGCCGGTCAGGTAAAGCTCTTTGTAGATGTAAAGCCCGATGTAGATAACGTCCACGCTTATCCAGACATACCAGTTTTCCAGCAGTTTGCGGGTGAGCATATACTGGGCTACCAGGCTCAAAACGGTAGTGAGCGCGTCGAGGAAAGGCGCGGAGTCGTTGACGGATTGTAAAATCACGGTCAGGACGGCAGTGGCAACGACGGTTAACCCGACCAGGACGGCGGTGTGCGGCAGGTTTATCTTTGAAACAAGCAACCTGGCCCGGTCAGCCCCGCCGTGCAGCCACCAGTACCAGCCGAGCGCGCCCAGGACGACATAGACGATTTGCAAACTCATGTCGGCGAAAAGGCGGGCCTCCAAAAAGAGGACGATATAGAAAATGTTGTTAGCGATACCAATCGGCCAGTTCCAGATATTTTGTTTGACGGTCAGCCAGACGCAAATCGCCCCGGTAATAAAGCCGAGCGCCTCGGTCAGGCTGTAGGGGAAAATATTCAGCAAAGCCCCGGCCAGCAATATCGCCGACGCTACAAAGGCAATAACCCATTCTAACGGTTTCATGCTACACCCCGCTCCTTTTAGTGTATTATCTACACTCTAATAATAGCATAGTTTCCGGCAATTGCAAGAGGTATCTTATTTGAGGTTAAGCTAACAGGGATTCATAAAGGGCGACGGTCTGGCGGGCAGCGGCAGGCCAGCTAAAGCGGTCCTCAACCAGTTTGCGGCCTCGCTGGCCCATTTCTGCTAGCGCCCGGGGCGGGAGGGCGGCCAGTTCGGGCAGACGCGCGGCGAGTTCGGAAGAATCGCCGGGCGGGAAAAGGCAGCCGTCTGCGTATTCGC
>CADDZM010000080.1 GCA_902812345.1 Chloroflexota bacterium
AAGTTAAGCCGCCTCCGCTACTGGCAACCAGCGGGTTAGGCAAGGTCGCCGTGCCGTTTGGGGTAACCGAGGCAGGAGACGTGACCGGGGCAGAAGGCGGAACCGTCGTGGCGGTAATAGTTCCTTGCGCGCCGGTAACGCCAAAACCTTGCCCATTACTGGCGACTCCCATCGTTTCCGAGGGTTGCTGGGTTCCAATGGCCGGTCCGAGGACTCCAGGCGGAGTGGTAGTTTCAGCAGGTCCGGCGGTTTTAGCCGGGGCATTAATATCCGGCCCGGTGGTCTGGGCCGGGGAGGCAGCTTCATTTGTAGCGGTTGGCAAGAAGACCGGAGCCTGGGTCTGGTCATCCGGGAGTTGCTTGTTTGTGGTCGGGTTGCGGGTAGGCAGGCTGACATTAACGATAGGCGTCACTTTGGGAGCAGTGCTGTTATAGACAACAGCCCCCAACCCGATAGCGCAGATGAAAAACAGCAGCGCCCCCGCCAGGGTCAGGGTGGCCGGGGCCAAAACCCAGCGCAGGTTGGGAAGTTGTCGGGCTGCCCTGGGAGTTGTGGCCTGGACGGTAACGACAACGGGAATCTGGGAGGCAGCCGGGGCTGGAATTTCGTTAGAGGGCGGTTCGTCCAGCAGGTGGCGCAGGCGGGAAGAAGTATCTAGCTGGGGCCGGGTAGCCTGAGACAGGGCAGGCCGGCTTAAAATATCTACCGCAACAGGTTTGAAATTAGCGTCAAATTCGATTGCTTCGCCGCAATGGGGGCAATCGAAGGTTCTTGGAACAATTTTTTGAACGGTTCTAGGCCGGAAAAATTTAGCCCCTTGCCTGGAATTTGAACGTGCCACTTAGAAATTCCTCTCCCAAAAGTCCAAAACGCCCGAACTCGGCCATAACGTCAGATAGGCGGTTAGTAAGATGCTAACCATAACTTCCAAAAGTTCTATAAAAATTAAATTGCTTGCTGCTTTTTTGCAGGCTTTGCGGTAATTTTAACGTAAATCAGGCCGTTTGTCACTAGCGGGTTTAATAGCCTTTGGCTAAGTATTTAGGTGGGATTAAGGGGTTACACAAGCAGGGCAACCGCTCGCGGGCCACTGTAGCCTATCCAGCTAACTCCCCACGAAAGCCCGGTCAGAGCGCCGAGCGTGGTCGCCATTTCCAGAAACAGGCCGACTTTAAGGTTGGTCAGGTTGGCTTTGATGTAGGTAGCCGCCGCGCAGGCCATTTTAAGCGGGGGTAGGATGAAAATTAGAGTAATAAAAAATGCGCCTCTGGGACTGGCGCATTTCTCTTTTATAAAGCTCTAAAGACCTTTACCCGGCTTTGGCGGTTGAACTTTTTTTTAACGGGCCGGGAGCAAATCTAGAATAGCGCGGGTAGCGACCTTTACGCCGCTATCCAGGCAAGCTTCGTCCATCGCAAAAAGCGGACTGTGGTGCGGTCGAGGCGGGTCGCCGGGACGGGCTGCCCCAATTGTGATAAAGCAGCCCGGAACTTCTTCCATAAAAACAGCCATGTCTTCGCTGCCCATACGCTGCCCGCCATCCAGCACGCCGTCCGCACCCAGCGCCCGGGTTGCGCTTTCACGGACGAGTCCGGCCAGGCGGTCGTCATTAATGACCGGCGGCAGGCTTTCGGTTACGCGGAAAGTCGCCTCGGCCCGGAAAGCCTTCGCCAGTTGGGTGGACATAGTTTCGATACGTTCGAGCATGTGCTTGCGGACTTCCGGCTCGAAGGTACGCAACGTACCCATCAGGTGGGCTTCGACCGGGATAATATTGTCTTTGGTCCCGGAGTGGATCGCGCCCCAGGTCAGGACCGCCGCGCTCATGGGGGGCACTTCCCGGCTGACCAGCGTTTGGAGGGCGACCACCAGTTCGCAGGCAACCATCACCGGGTCAATAGTCAGGTGAGGGGTGGCAGCGTGCCCGCCTTTGCCCCGGATGGTCATCGCCAGGGTATCCACTGCGGCCATCAGTGGTCCGGCCTTGACCAGGGCTTTACCGGCCGGATACAGGCTGCCGATATGCAGGCCGAGCGTGACATCAGGCCGCCCGCCGCCGGGACCGCCTTCTTTAAAAAGGCCGTCGGCCAGCATGGCTTTCGCGCCGCCGCCGACTTCTTCCGCCGGTTGAAAGACAAACATCACCCGGCCCGGCAAATCGCTTTTGTGGCGGGCCAGGATGTCGGCCACGGTCAGGCCAATCGCGGTATGGGCGTCGTGACCGCAGGCGTGCATTACGCCCTCAACCTCGGAGTGAAAGTTTAACAGCTCGGGGTCTTCCTGGAGCGGCAAAGCGTCCATATCGGCCCGCCACATGACAGTCCGGCCTGGTTTTTTTCCTTCCAGGATACCGACCACGCCGGTTTGCCCGACCCCGGTCCGCACCTGCAAGCCCGACTTTGCCAACCGGTCGGCCACAATACGGCTGGTACGGTCCTCTTTAAAAGAAAGCTCCGGGTGCTGATGAAAATCGCGCCGCAAGCGAACCATTTCATCTTCCCGGCTCTTTAACTCCTGGTCAATATTAATGTTTAATTCCCCGTCCTGCTCTCGTTCTGCCATAATATTTCAATCTCCTTTTTATAGAATTTTAGATTAGGGGCTTATAGAAATAAAGGTCACCGAGCGGCCCGGAATCAGGTTTTACCGTAGCAGTTGGCCGCCTGTTTCCAAAATTAAGCTTATCAGTGAGTATGGCTCTGTCCGTTGGCGTGAGTGTGTTCGTGTTCATAGCTGTGGGTATGGGTATGTTCAGGTTGGTCTTCAGGCGGTTGGTCCTGGCTGTTATCCAGGCAATTGGCACAGCGCCCGAGGCCGACAAAGTGCGGCAGTTTAAGCTGGAAGTTATAGCGCGCCTGAATTTGAGCCTGTAACTGGCTGATAACTTCCGGGGCCAATTCCATTTCCGCACCGCAGACTTCGCAAATCAGGTGATAATGCTCGGCGCCCTCGACCAGTTCGTAGCGGCGGCGGTCGTCGCCCTTGTTCGGCTCTACTTCGACGGCCACGCCCAGTTCGCACAGCAGTTCCAGGGTCCGGTAGACTGTCGAAAGGTTCACCCTGGGAAAGATTTTACTTATTTCGGAATGAACCTCTTCCGCCGAAATATGGCCGCTGCGCCGCTGAAAAGTGTCCAGCACCATCTGGCGCTGCGGGGTCCACCGGATGCCGCGCTGTTCGAACAGGCTGGCAATATCGTTTTCACTTGCTCGGGGAGCATCTTGCACCGGCTTCTCTTTGTCGAGCGCCATTTTATTTCCTCCTGGATTAGCTTACAGCTTTGTAAAGGCGAATCCAAAGATTTAGTGGGTTCAAATTAAAACACGCCTTTCGCTTTGAGCCTGCGAAAGTTTCAAACCACGAGAATATTGAACCCACAATAATTGTTTCAAGCGAAAGTCCTGTAAAACACAATCCACCGGTAACGAACTACGAAGCTAACAGGACCGGGTCAGGCTCCATAGCGAAACTGGTTCATCAGGTCAATCGCCTTCATCGCCCCTTCAGGGGTAATTTCGAGACCCCAGTAGCGCACAATGCGGGGATTATTCCGGGTGGTTTCATCGGTATCCTCGAAGGCCCGCAGATAGCCTTCTGCTTTGAGGTGTCCCAGACCTTCCAGCACTTCATCTTCGCTCAGAGGATAGCCCAGGTCTCCCAGCGCCCTGGTAATATCTTCGCTATCCAGGTCGTACCCGGCGCGTTTGCGAATCCGTTTATGGACCATCACCAGGATAGTTTCGTCATTATCCAGTAAACCTTCATTGTTTTCCTGCATAGCCTCGGCATCCTTTCCGGTCTATTATAACCCCCAGGCGAACTTTTTTTGCAATAGTGGGATTTGATTGTAGTCTTTTGGAGCAGCGGTTTCAAGCCTTGTCGCGCGGCAGGGATTTTCGGTAAAAGCCCCGGAAACGCTGGCACTCATTGTGCATTAAGGTATAAATTAGCCAGGCGGCCAGGAAAATTCATTTTCCCGTAAGCTGTCTGAAACGGGATAAGAATGAATTGAGTAAAGGAGAATTATCATGGGTTTTTTTGGTAAAAATACACCGAATCGAAATGGGTTGTTAAACAAAATTGCCAACCCAAACGCGGACCCGAATAGCGGCGGTCTATTCAGCAGGCTCTCCAGTGGCGGCGGGTTGTTTGGCCGGTTTTTCAACCGCAACAACAACAATAACATCCCGCCTACGACCAACCAGCCAACCAATTTCCAGGAAAACAACAACAACAACAAGGGCGGTTCTTCCTGGTAAGATAACCTCTCAATCAGGGGTAGAGTGGGGCGGCAGGAGACTGCGGCCCCGTTTTTAATTTAAAAGGAATAAAAAGCACAGGAAAAAAGTAACGGGCCGGTGGAAACTTTGGTATGCTATACTGAAAGCAGGAACACAAGCATTGGAGGAGCGGGTGGAAAATGACAGGGATATGGCAATTTGTCCTTTACGCTCTCCTGGCCCTGGGTAGCCTGATTACCGGCTTTTATATCATTCTGGCGGTAATCCGAGGGTTTCAGTTGCAAATCCTGGAAATTCAACTTCGCCGCCAGCTTGCCCTTAAAAACTACCCGCTGGCCCTGGCAACTGTTCAAAAAACTTTCCGCTTAAATCCTTCTCATGCCGACATGTATTTCCAGCGGGCTAAAATTTATGCCGCCCTGGGCGATTTTGATTCAGCCGAAGCCGACTTTACGGCTGGCCTTAAATTTACCCGAAACGCCCCGGCCTATGCCGGGAGAGCCGCCGCCCGGTTGGCCCTGGGCCGCCTTGATGAGGCGCTGGTAGACGCCAACCACACTATAGCCTGCAGCCGTTTGTGGTGGCGCGGCTACTATGAGCGAGGCCGGGTCTATAAGACCCTGGGTTATTTTCAAATCGCCCTGGACGATTTCGACCAGGCGCTAAGCCTGCACCGGCAGTCCCCGGCGGAAGTCCTGGCCGCCCGGACCGAAACGGCGGCGCGTTTAGAGCAGGGCCGGAAAACCGCCCGCCAGGGTTAAACAGTACTACCCGGACATAGTAAATTAGTCCTGAGAAAATGCCTGAACCCAAAATTGTAACCTTAAAAGTAATTTTTGGGTGCTAAAATTGCCAGGGTTCCACTCTATTTAGCAATAAGTTTAAAAAATTGTTCTCACTTATTTTAAATGCCGGAAACACATAAACTTTATGCCCATTGAAGAAACAAAAAAATCCTCCCGTTGGAGCTTTACCCGCAAAATCAGGTTCGCAATAAGCTTTACCCTGGGAATGCTAGCCGTAATGACCATTCTCGCTTTCTGGAGTGCCCGAAACTTTTTGGAAGACTTGACGCAACAAAATAATTTAAGCGGCCTTCCACCTCTCATCCAGCAACGCCTGGACCTTTTACAAAAAGCTATCCAGAACAACCGGGGGCAAGGTTTTGACGCTGTTAAGGCGCAAATCCTGACCAATAACGGGTTCCAACTGACGGGCCAAATCTTTGTTAAAATAGTTTTAAAGAGTCCGGTAGAAACGCCCGGAGCCTGAAGTGCATGCGGTTGACGAGCGTTAAGAGGTTTTTATAACAAATGAACGATCCTTTTCAACAGTTACAGGATGAACTGGCTGAACTAAATAAGGCTTACCGGGAGAAGTTGCCCGGCAAAATTTGCGCCCTCGAAGAAGCCTGGGAGGAAGTGAGGCAAGCGCCCGAACAAATCGAGGTTTTAAAGAACTTTCACTTAAAGGTTCATTCGCTGGCCGGGAGCGGCGCAACCTACGGCCTGCCGGAACTGTCCGCCTCGGCCCGCAAGCTGGAACTGGCTCTCAATGACTTAATTCAGGCCGAGATGGCCGGGTTCGACCGGAAAAAGGGCGCTATCCAGCTTTTATTCGACGAATTAAAGCTTACAGTGGCGGAACTGGCCCCATCCGGCGCACCCGCTCCGGTTGAGCCAGGGCCGACCCTACCAGAGCCAGCGCCAGTGATTGAGGCTCCCGTGCCCAGACGCCGGGCTTCCGACTGCCCGGCAAACCCTTCTTTGAAAGAAGGCGAACCCCCGAGCCACTGCGAAAAAAGCCCCTATAAAGAAATATATAACCGCTCCATCTGGCTGATTGAGGCCGGGGAAGCGGATCGCGAAAGCGCCGGGTACCAGTTAAGCTATTTCGGTTACAGGGTAAACCGCTTCCAGAGCCTGACCCACATTCCCGACGAGGCTTTCGGCCAGCTTCCGGCAGCCCTTATTTTTGACCTCGCCGACCCGCAAAAGCAACTCGATACCCCGGCTGAGCTTGCCCAAATCAAACGCTTTAACAAAGCCGCAGTGCCGCTAATTTTCCTCTCGGAACACGCCGACCTCGAAACCCGCCTGGATGCCGTACGCAAGGGTGGAAAAGCTTACCTGATAAAACCTTTCAAGACCCTCGAACTGATTGACATCCTCGACAATCTTACTTCGCCTGCTAAACCCGACCCTTACGAAATTCTCGTTATTGATGACGACTCAAGCGTGGCTGACTACTACTCAACGATTTTAAGCAGCGCCGGGATGCGGACCAGGATCGTAAACCAGCCTGCCGAAGCGCTCAAGGTGCTGGCTGACCAGAATTTTGACCTGGTCCTGATGGATTTTTACATGCCAGGCTGTAGCGGCCCGGAACTGGCCGCCGTTATTCGCCAGCAGCAGGCTTACGTGAGTATTCCGATTGTTTACCTTTCGGGCGAAAAGAACCGCAACCAGCAGCTTGCGGCGATGAGCCAGGGCGCGGACGATTTCCTGACCAAACCTATTACCCCTGCTCACCTGAAGACAGCGGTTACCAACCGGGCCCAGCGTTCGCGCGTTTTAAGAGAGTTAATGGTGCGCGACAGCCTGACCGGGTTGCTTAACCACACCGAAACCAAAGCCCGGCTTAACGCTGAAGTAGCACGAGCCAAACGTAACGCCGAACCGTTGGCCTTCGCGATGGTGGATATTGACCACTTCAAGCGGGTAAACGATACTTACGGCCACCTGGTCGGGGACAGCGTTATCAAAAGTATTTCGCGGCTGCTCCGCCAGCGTTTGCGCAAGACGGACACTATCGGGCGATATGGCGGCGAGGAATTTGCGGTTATTCTACCCAGTACCGCCGCCCAGAATGCCAGGCAGATTCTGGACGAAATCCGCGAAAAGTTTTCGCACATCCGGTTTCAGGGCGAAACGGCTGAATTCTCGGCTACCTTTAGCTGCGGCGTGGCCGCTTACCCGCAATACCACGCCCCGATTGAGCTAAATGCCGCCGCCGACCAGGCGTTATACCAGGCTAAAAAGAGCGGGCGCAACCGGGTGGTTGTCGCCGAGCCTGGTATGCCGTCCCAGAAACCCTAGCGGCTCTCCGACTTATACTTTTAATAAAGTTACAGCGATATGTTGATTACTCTTTTGACAGATTTTGGCGACAAAGACCCCTATGCCGGCATCATGAAAGGGATTATTTACGGCCTCAACCCGGCTATCGGGGTGATAGACCTGACCCACAAGGTTACACCACAGGCGGTGCGGGAAGGAGCCTTTTTGTTGCAAAACGCCTGCTTTTATTTCCCGCCTGATACTATTCACGTAGCGGTGGTTGACCCCGGGGTCGGCACCGAGCGTAAGGGGATTTGTATCCAGGTGCCGGAACTGGGCTACTTCATCGGGCCGGACAACGGGTTATTTTCCTACGTCCTGGACTGGTTTCCCGGCGCGGCGGCCCGCGAAATAATCAATCCCCGTTTCCAAAGGGCCGTTATAAGCGCCACCTTTCACGGGCGGGATGTCTTTGCGCCTGCCGCCGCCCGCCTGTCGCTGGGCGAAGACTGGGAAGAAATCGGGCCGCTGCTTGACGATCGTTTGCTGGTGCGCCTGCCTGACCTCCGGCCCGGTTGGGGCGAAGAAGCGGACGGGCGCAGCATTACCGGGGAAGTGGTCCACGTGGACCACTTTGGCACGCTCGTAACCAATATTCCAGAACGGGCCTTTGAAAATATAGATAGAGAAAAGCTTGCAGCGGCGGAGATTTTAATCGCGGAAAGTTACCGGTTGCGAGGATTTGGGCGGACTTATGGCGAGGCGGCTAAAGGAGAACTGGTGGCCTTGTTCGGCAGTAGCGGCTTTTTGGAAATTGCCAGGGTCAATGGCCGGGCGGATGACCTGCCGGGAATCGTGGAAAATTCGCCTGGCTGGCTGGGCCAAAAAGTATCTCTAAAACTGGGCGGCTAACCAACTACCGGGCTTTGGTGTCCTGAGAACTCGCGGCCCGGCGCTTAACACCTGGCGGCAGGGTTGAGGGAGAAATACCTGCTGCATCTGCCGCTGCCGCTACCGGTTGGTCTTCCGGTTTAGCGCTGTAGAAAGCGGCGCTGGTCGAAGGCCCCATCAGCGAGTCGCTAAAATAAAACTTGACGCCCTGCTCCTCTTCTTCCTCTTTGACCTTGGACGAAAAGCGCAACCGGCCCAGACCGCCGCCGACCAGCCAACCGCCCGCGAAACCACCCATAGGCAGGGTCAGGTCCTGGCCCAAAAGCAACTGGATAACCACGACTGCGATGACCCAGACCCCCATAAAAATAATCTCGGTACGCAGGTATGGCATGCCAAAACGGCCGGTAGGCGGGGTCGTGACCGGGGCGTTCAACTGGGTCAGCTTGGCCCGCTTTTGCTCCGGCAGCAACCGCTTGTAGATTGAGGCCATGACAATCTGGTTGAACAAAAACCAGCCAATCGCGAAAAGCACATAGTAAATAAAATTGTTTGCCACAACGGGCGTGAGGTTGAAGCCGACCGCAACCTGGGCGATAATACCGGCCACCAGGGTCGCCATACCGCCATATAATTGCGTCCAGCCAACCCGGCGCAGGTCTTCCAGCCTGAACATAAATGTTTAACTCCCCGCCTGGATAGGTGTATTCTTTGATTTAGCATAGCCGGTCAATTCAACGTAAGCCTGTCCGGTCAGCGGTTGGCCGTCTCTGGCGCCGGTCACGGTGCAGGCTCCTTCCCAGTAAGCCAGCCCGGTCGTTTTAGTCGTATCGAGTTCCTGGTTGGCTAAAGCCGGTTTAACGTTCAGGTCGAGCGAAGGCATGCCTTGAGCCTTAACCTTGAGGTTCCACCCCGCCGGGTAAACCCCGCCTGTGGTCGGGCTGGTCCAACTGGCGGTTTGAGTAATATTAAAATCTTCGCGGTGAAGCTCTACGACTTTGACCGGTTTGTCCGACTGAGTCTGGCAGGGCGCGGCGCAATCCGGCACATAAGTGCCAAAGACATCGGCAACGTTATTCTGGTCATCACGCAGGTAATATACCATTAATTCAGTGTTATCTGAAAGGTGCAAGCTAAACCAGTCCCAACCGCCCGCCAGGGGCAGGAAATCGCCCCACTGGTGGTCAAACCAGGCTACCCCGTCCGAAACCGGCTTGCTCTGGCCGTCCACCTGCACCTGCCCGGCCACTTTCATATGGGGCCGCGAGTAGTAGTAGGAAAAGCCGGCCGGGCCGTACGAAAATTCGCCGGTGCCGTGCAAGACCGGGCCTTTCTGGTCCTGAAGGGTAAGATTAATCGCGTAAGTATTGTCCTGCATAGTCGCCTTGAGGTGGTCGGTCGCGCCCAGGCCCTGCATCGTCCAGCTTCCAATCGTCAGGTTAAAGCCTTTATCACCGCCGGTCACAATTTTCTGGTTCGCCAGCACCAACTGCTGGTCGTACTTGAAAGTCTGCTTGTTAAGGTCGGTTACGGCAAAATGGCTGATATAACCGGGGGGGAAATTCGAGCGGTTGGCCTGGAATATTACATATTCGAAGCCGTAATTTGAGCCGTCGGTGGTCGAAAGGTGGCCGGTATAATACCACCACTCCATCAAATTATTGTGGGGAGCTTCGTCCTGGGGGAAATTAACCGTGGCCCCGGCAACAGAACCTAGCGGCATCGCCGCGATTTGCCCGGCCTGGGGATTGGTCGAAGGCGAGGGAAAAGCCTCGCGGGTAGCCTCACCACAAGCCGCCAGCACGATTGCCGTCATTAAAAGGCAGACCAGCATAAGACCCAACCTGGAAAAACCCTTAAAAGAAACCTTTGATTTCATATAATTGCGCCTCATTTTTACTCCTTTTCAACTCTACTATTTTATCACTTCGCGAGGCGCTATAAATATATAATCTGTTCTCTTTAGATAACCCCTTAACTGGCCCCGGCCAGGTGGTCCGATTCTTCTTCCGACTCGGCGGCTTCCTGGGCGGGGGTCGCCAGCACGCGCCGGATATAGAAGGCCGCGCCCAGCAAAAGGCCGCCTGTTACCACAAAGACCGCCCGCGTGGAAAGCAGGGCCGCGATAAGCGCGCCCGTGACCGGGCCCGCTGCGAAACCAAGCGAATTTATCCCGTTGACCATACCATAAGCGGCCCCTTTGCGGCCTTCGGGGATTTGCTGGGAAATAAGGGCGTTGGCCGAGGGTATTATCCCACCAAAAAAGAGACCCATCATACCGCGCAAGATAAGCAGTTCCCAGACGTTACCGACGAGAGCCTGCGGAAAATAAAGACAGGCCGAGGCCAGGGCGCTTATAAACAGGACGCGGCGGTGGCCGTACCTGTCGCTCAAACGGCCCGCTAAAGCCGCCGAGCAGGCGCTGGCGATACCGGTTATGCCAAGTTCCAGCCCGGCCAGGGTAGCCGCGCCTTCCGAGTTACCGTTTAGCACCTGGATAAAGAGGGCCAGCACCGGCACAATCACGCTGTTGGCGAACTGCACCAGCGAAAGAATCAACAAGGTTGCCACGAATGTCCGCTGGCTGAACATTACCCGGTACCGCTGGATAATGTTTAACTTCCGGGCGTTAGGTTCGGGCGCGACCGGCACAAAATCTTCGTGGACAAAGAAAAAGACGATTACAGCGGCCAGGCCGAGCGCAAATGACGTTATCACAAAAGTCATCCGGTAGCCGGTCAGGTCGGCCAGCGTCCCGCCGATGAGCGGCCCTATGCTGGAACCGGTAAAGACAGCCGTCTGCATAATACCCAGGGCGTACCCGGCCCGCTCTTTGGGCGTAACCGAGGCCACCAGGGCGATATTGGCCGGGACGGTGCCGGTAAAAGCGCCCTGTAACACCCGTAACCCAAAAAGTACCCAGACGTTCCCGGTGATGGACATCAGGGCGATAATTACGGACCCGCCAATCATCGCCCGTAAAACCATACTTTTACGACCGTAACGGTCGGCCAGCGAGCCCCAGATAGGCGCGAGAACGCCCATCGTTATCGAACTAACCGCGGCCATAGCGCCCGACCAGAGTCCGGCCTCGCCTACACTGGGGACATGCAATTCTTTAATCAAAAAAAGAGGGATAAAAGGAAGAGAAACGCTAAACCCGGTGATACTGAGCATCTGGGCGACAAACGAAGCATACAGAATTAACTGCCAATTCTCTTTTTTCTTGACCCTGCCAGAACCCACCTCGACCATCGAAAATACCTTCCCGGTGTTCACATACCCAAAAAACTTTGTCAGGCTGTTTCCAGGCGCTTTTTGTTTAAAATTTTGCGCCCGGTTAATATAGTCCTGCAAGAAAGGTCGGGTCAAGTCCAAAATGAAGGTGGTTTTACGTTTATCCTTTTGTTATAACCAAAACTTAAATTGGGTGAAAAGTTAAACCGGCCAGATACCGCCCAGAAAGCGCACCTTTTCAAGAACCTGGAAACCTTCACCGCCTTCGTGTTTGTTGAACTGCCAGACTTTGATTTTTTTAGGTCCGGCGTAATAATTGTAGGCCGCGAAAACCGTCGAAGGCGGACAAATCTCGTCCATCAGGCTGACCGAGAAAAGAGCCTGAGCGTTCGAACGAGCGGCGAAATTCATCCCGTCGAAATACTTCAAGGTATTAAAGACCGTTTCGATTTGGTCGCGTTGAGCCTTGCAGAAAACCACAATTTCCTGGTAAGGATGGGTGTCGGTAATCTGAGTAGCCCGCTGGAAATGGCACAGAAACGGCACGTCGGGCATAGCCACTTTCACGCGTGGTTCAAGACCGGCGACCGCAATAGAGATGCCGCCGCCCTGGCTGCCGCCCGAAACAGCGATACGGTCGGGGTCAATCGCGGGGTGACTGAGGGCTGTTTCGACTGCCCGCACGCCATCTGCAAAGACCCGGCCAGGGCTTGTTGAGGGCTCAAGGGCGGGCCTGTTTCACTTTTGGAGAAGCTGAAATTCTAGCGGAGCAGTTTGTTAGCCCTTGCGCTTCCCAGCTTGGTAGCGGACTGGCTTTCCAGAATGTCGTCTATCAGGCCGTACTCTCTGGCTTCTTCAGGGCTCATAAAGCGGTCCCGCTCGAAGTCCCGGCGGATACGCTCGAAAGGCTGCCCGGTGTGACGCGCCATAATTTCGCAGGTCCGGCGGTGCTGCTCGAACAGGAAGTTGGCTTGAATTTCGATGTCCGGGGCGTAACCCTGCATACCTTTCCCGCCAATCAGGGCGGGGTGCTGGTGAATTACCGCGTTGGGCAAGGTATAGCGTTTCCCGGCCGTCCCGGCGCATAACAACACCGTTGCCATGCTGGCGCTCAGACCCAGGCAGAGCGTTTCCACGTCCGACTGGACAAACTGCATGGCATCGTAAATGGCAAGCCCGGCGCTAATCGAGCCGCCAGGGCTGTTGATGTAAAGTTTGATGTCGCTGGCCGGGTTTTCGTAGTCGAGAAAAAGCATCTGGGCCACCACGACATTCGCCACCTGGTCGTCAATCTCGGTACCCAGGAAGATAATCCGCTCCCGCAAAAGGCGGCTGTAAACGTCGTACACCCGCTCTCCCCGGTTAGTGTTCTCAATGACATTTGGTATGATTGATTGGGGCCGGGCAAGGTAAGCCGGTGTATCTAAAAGCGGGCTGAAAGAGTTCGAGCGGAAATCGGGCCGGTTGTGGTTCATATACGCCTCCATCTTATATAGACATTATTTACGTAATCACTGTTATAACACTGGTTTTGCAAAGTGTCAAGGGAGTGAAGTGTTAGAGTATTGACAGACAGGGGGGGAAGTAGTATAACCCTTATGACGTAAACACTGGCGAAAGAGGGCGGGAGAGAATTTTGCAAGACCGGGAATTTGCCTTAAAAGAGTTGTGCGAGGCCGCCCGCGTGACCGAACGGACGGTGCGGTACTATATCGCGGAAGGTCTGCTGCCGCCACCGACCGGCGTCAAATCGCAAAGCCGCTACACGGCCCGGCACCTGGAACGGCTCCAGTTAATTCAGAGCCTTAAAGAGCAGGATTTTTCCCTGCGCCAGATTAAATCGCTCCTGGAAGGAAAGGCCGCCGAAACTATCAAGCCGCTGCTGGACCCGGCTTCTTTTTCGGAGCAAGCGGCTGAATTTCTTAACCGTCAGGCCGCCCCACCTCCGCCTGAGTCAAAGCTTTTTAGCAACCCCTTCAACCCGGCGAACCCAACCGGCCCGGGCGAACAGGCCGGAAATCTCCCTGGCGTCTTCCAATCGCTGAACCAGGCGGGCTTCAATCCTACCAACCACGCCGGGACCAAAAACCCGCACCCGCTTCAAATGGGCTTCACACGAAGCTGGCCTGACGGAATATTCCCGGTCTTCGAGCAAAATGTCAGACCCGCCGAGCCAAAACCTGAGACTCCCGCCCCCGCCGAACTGAGCCACCTCTGGGAAAAGGTTGTTATCGCGCCCGGCATCGAATTGATGCTGGACAAGACGCTTGCTGACCAACACCGGACGGCTCTCCTGGACCTGACCGAGCAGATTAAACGCAAACTCGGCCAATAAAAGTTTTTCTTTTAGGGGTTTCGATTTTCACTCCATTAACATTTAAAATAAAAAAGCCGCCACTCCTGTTTCGAGAGATAGCGGCTTTTTATAAAACTTACTTTTCGTGCAGAGCTTTGATGACGCGTTCGGGCGTCATCGGGATTTCGGTCATACGCACACCTACCGCGTCGAAGATGGCGCTGTTAATAGCGCCGCCGCCCGGAATAACCGGCGGTTCGCCGACGCCGCGCGCGCCGAAAGGCCCGTACGGTGAACCAACTTCCACCAGGATAGTTTCGAATTCAGGCACCTGGGGCGCGTTCAGAACCGTGTAGTCCATCAGGCTACCGCTTAGAAGGGCGCCGTCGTCCGTGTAGACCAGTTGCTCGTAAAGCGCCCAACCAAGACCCTGGGTCACGCCGCCATGAATCTGGCCTTCGACTTCGTCAGGGTTAATCGCCTTGCCAACGTCCTGGGTCGCCACGTAGTTCAGGATTTTGATGTCGCCCGTCTCGCGGTCAACATGCACCTTCGCCAGGTGAGCGGCAAAGGCGGGAGCCTGGGTGCGCTGGGCGCTGGCCCCATTACCCAGGACCGGGGTCGTCCGGCTCATGGAGCGTTTGGCGACTTTTACAAAGTCCACCGAGCGGGAAGGCAAGCCCTTTACAAAAGCTTTGCCGCCTTTAAGCTCGATGTCGCCCGGGGCCGCTTCAAGTTCGGTTGCGGCGATTTTCTTGATTTGCTCGGCGGCATCCTCGGCAGCCTTCTGGACGGCGGCGCCCACGGTGTAGAGCGTCTTGCTGCCACCGCTGCCGCCGGCATACGGCGCGGCGTCGGTGTCGAGCAACACAATGGTCACTTTGTCAGCTTCCAGGCCCAGGATTTCCGCCGCAATCATCTTGAGGCTGGTGCTTACGCCCGAAATATCGCTGACGCCGACCTGCAAGGTGAAGTTGCCGTCCGAATCCATGCGGCAAAGGGCCGAGGCCGGTTCGAGGCCGCCACCCCAACCGCCACAGGCCAGGCCCACGCCCTCATCCTTGCCTTTATTGGCCCGGTTCTGCCAGACCGGGTGCCGACCGAGGGCTTCAAGGCAATCTTTGAGACCAATCCGAGGCCAGGGCTGGTCGTTGTTGTTCTTATCGCCTTCCACCACGCAGTTTTTCAGGCGGAATTCGAGCGGGTCAATGTTAAGTTTGTGGGCCAGTTCGTCTACAGCGGTCTCGGTCACGAAAGCGGTCTGGGGCGCGCCGGGAGCCCGGTAAGCGCCCGTACTGACCTTGTGAGTCAACACTTCGAAGGCTTCCATATCGAAATTCGGCACCCGGTAGCACAGGCCCAGCATGCTTAAAGCCCAGAAAGGCGAACCGGGATAAAGCCCACTATCGAAAATCATTTTGGCTTTCATAGCCGTGATGGTGCCGTCGGCGCTGGCTGCCATTTTGAAATAGATTTGCCCGGCGTGGACCGGGTTGGCCGCCAGTAAATCTTCCATGCGGTAATAGTTCAGGCGCACCGGCCGCCGGGTCAGTTTAGCCAGGGCCGCCGCCAGAGGCTCTATCAAGACGAACTTGGCCCCGAAAGCCCCGCCTACGGTCATGGTTACGACCCTGACTTTGTTCGGCGGGACCCCTAGGGCGTCGGACACTTCGTCCCGGCAGTAAAACCCGGCCTGGGTGCTGGTATAGATAACCATGCCGCCCATTGGGTCCGGCGCGGCGGTGACGGATTGAGTTTCAATATAACTCTGGTGGACCCCAGGAACCCGGTAGGTATGCTCGGAAATGGCGGCCGCTTCCTTGAAGGCGGCTTCGGCATCGCCCCGCTGGATGTGGGAGTGGTTGCTGACGTTCGGCGGCAAATCGATTTTCTCTTCTTCTTTGGCCCCGCCTGCCGCGGCGTTATGCATCGAAGCCTCGGCATCCGCCCCGCTGGACGGTTTATTCTTGACGTGAGGGGCGTCCCATTCCATCGCCTTTAGAAAATCAACCGCGCTCGGCAAAGGCTCGTACTCGACCTCAACCAGTTCCGCGCCATCGCGGGCTGCCGCTTCGGTTTCGCCCAGCACGACCGCCACCGGCTGACCGTAAAAAAACACTTCATCTTTTGCTAAAGGGTCGCGTTTGCGGGATTCAGACTGGCCCGCTTTAATCGGCAAGTCCTGGGCCAGCACTACCCGCACCACTCCCGGCGCCTTTGAGGCCGCGTCGGTTTTGATGCTTTTAATCCGGGCGTGGGCGTACAGGCTCAACACCGGGCGAGCGTGCAAAAGACCCGGTAAATTAAGGTCAGCGGCGAAGCGGGCCATTCCGCTAACTTTGTCCGCGCCATCCACCCGCGGCACACTATGCCCGACCGTTAACAGTCCATTGCCGTTTTCGTTTGGGTTTCTACTTTGTTTATCAGTTTCAATATCTTTAAGATTTGTCAAAGGAATTTTCCTTTCTTAGGGCTTTCGCTTGAAACGATTTTGAGTTTGTTTTTTCATATCCTGAAGACTTCTCAGGTTCAAAGCGAAAGTCGTGTTTCTTTTAATGCAATGCGAGGCATAAGCGGAATGAATATAGCCGCTCCAGCACCGCAGCATGTTAGGGGTTTTACTCTCAACCGTCAACATCAAACGCCTTGTCTTTTGTAAGCCGGAAGTTTTCATTCTGGCGCGAAGGTTTGACTTTTACCAAGGCCTGATTAAAAATAACTTTGTGGAAATTGCCAGCCGCCCGTTAGAGCAAGGAAAGGTTTGCCCCCAGCCATGACAACTTTGCCGCCCCTGGTCAATGAAGCCAGGTTAGCCACTTACCTGGCCGAACAACTGCCCCCACCCGCCGAAACAGTTCAACTCACCGCCGTGAAAGTTGGGACCGGCCATTCTAACGAAACCTTTCTTATCACCAGGGAATTGGCCGGTGGCGAAACCCAGGAATGGATTTTAAGACGGCCCCCGCGCGGCCCGCTCCTGCCGACCGCGCACGATGTCGGGCGGGAGTATCGCCTCATTAGCGCCCTCGTTCATTCGGATTTGCCGGTGCCTGCCCCCGTCCTTTTTTGCGCGGACGAAAGCGTACTCGGGGCGCCTTTCTACCTGATGCAAAAGATTCCCGGCATTGTGATCCGCTCGGCGGTCCCGGAAGCTTTCGCCACCCCCGCCTACCGGGCCGGACTGGCCGAAGAACTCATTCAAATCCTGGTCCGGCTTCACGCGGTAGACTGGAAAGCAGTCAGCCTGGAAACTTTAGGCAAGCCGGAAGGCTACCTGGAACGCCAGCTTAAACGCTGGACCGGCCAGCTTGATAAGTCGCGCCACCGGCCTTTGCCCGAACTCGATACGGTCAGCGAATGGCTGGGCCGGAACCTGCCCACTTCACCCGCCGCGACCATCGTGCATGGCGACTTCCGGATTGATAACGTAATGTACGCGCCCGAACCCCCCGCCCGCATCCTGGCTGTAGTGGATTGGGAAATGGCAACGCTGGGCGACCCGCTGGCCGACCTGGGTTATTTGCTTTCGAACTGGCGGCAGAAAGGCGACCCACCGCCGGTCTTTGACCAGGAATTAGACCTGGGCCGCATCACCGAGCAAGAAGGCTTTCCTACCCGCGCCGAGGTCGCCGCCCGCTACGCCGAACTGAGCGGCCGGACGGTCGAAAACCTTAAATTCTACGAAGTACTGGCGGTCTGGAAGTTAGCTATTTTGCTGGAAGGCAATTACGTGCGGTACCTGGCAAAGACTACCGACGACCTGTTTTACGCCCTGCTGGACAAAGGGGTTCCGGCCCTGGGACAGCGGGCGCTCAACCTTATCAATAGCGCGGACTAAAGCTTATGGCAGCCGAATATTCTTTTACCCTGAACCCCCTTCTCAGCCGGAAAAGCGGCGCGTGCGAACTGTATCTCATCCGGCACGGTGACGCCCGGCCCGGCCCGGAGTTTGTTATCCCGGATGACGGCGGGAAAAACTCGCTGCCCCTTACCCCCCTCGGCCGCCGCCAGGCCGAAGCTCTCAGCCGCTGGTGGTCCGACAAGCAGTTCGATGCCCTTTACAGCAGCCCGCTCCGGCGCACCCGCGAAACCGCCGCGCCTTTCGCTGAAATCCGGGCAATGGAGTTTATCATCGAAGATGATTTAAGAGAAGTAGAGTTTCGGGTTGGCGGCAAGGCCCACGGCGAACCACCCGGCGATGAACTTTCCCTGGATAAACTGAAAAGCCGCTATGACGAGGCCATTCGCAAGGTCTCGGAGAAAGGCCGCTGGTCGGTACTGCCGGACAGCGAAAGCAGCGAACACCTGCGCGAGCGGGTTAACCGGGCCATGACAAAAATTGCCGCTAACCATCCTGGCGAACGGGTAGCGGTCTTCACGCACGCCGGGGTTATAAATGTCTTTCTGGCCGTAATTCTGGGGCAGGAGCGCGACCTGCTCTTTCCTCTCCACAACACCTCGGTCACGATTGTGCGCTGTCAGGAGCAACTGGCTTCCCTGGTCGCCTTCAATGATATTTCTCACCTGCGCGAGTTCGGCGTAAGAATGGAACCGGAAACAGCCTGACCCGCTTCTTGTTGCAAAGTAAGGGCAAAGTTCAAAGCTAGATTCCTGGCTTATCTGTTTTTATTTAACCTGATGTTAAGCTTTTCCGGTCTTTAACGGCTACGCCCAATCGGCTACTTTTTCCAATTTCCTTGACGCTGCGCCCCGGAAAAGGGATAATGGCGTAGAAGAATTGATTTGTTGCGGCGGTCCATCTACAGCTTTTAATTTGTCCAAAATCCAACATGAACCGGACCTGGCTTATCCTGCGGCGGGAATTAAACGAACTGCGCCGTAATCGGACCTTTTTCCAGACCATGGCCGTCTTTCCGGTCCTGATGGTGCTGTTGCCGACTGCGACGATTCTTTTTTTTAACGTGGTTATCACCGACTTTTCGGTAGCGAACTCTCCGACGACGGTCGGGGATTGCCAGCAGTTGGGCGGCCTCAAAGCCTGCGATAAGGCCGGGATTGTGGCGTCCCTGATGAGCATCTGCTTTAGTTTTTTCCTGCCGGTCCCGGCGGTGCTGCCGATGACCATCGCGGCTTACAGCGTTGTAGGGGAAAAAGAGCGGCGCAGCCTGGAGCCGCTACTGGCAACTCCTATCCGCACCCCGGAGCTTTTACTGGGTAAAAGCCTTTCGGCCATCATTCCGGCCACCTTTCTGTGCTGGTTTAGTTTTGGCGTTTTAGTCCTTTTGCTGTGGGCGCTGCTGCCGGGTCTGGTCCTTTTTCGAATTGACCTCCTGTTATGGCTGGCAACAATTGCCCTGTGGACCCCGCTCCTGGCCTTTCTTAATACGATGGTTGGCATGGCAATCTCGGCCCGGGCCAGGGACGCTCGCTCGGCCCAGCAATACGGTAGTCTGCTGGCTTTGCCGGTAGTGGGTATCGTAATCGGCATCGCGCTCGGCTTTTTCGATATGACCTGGGGGCTTCTTCTGGCCGGGCTGGGGGCGCTTTTAATATTGTGTGTAGTGACTTTCAGGATTGCGCTGCGTCTTTTCCAGCGCGAAACTATTTTAACCAGGTGGAAATAGAGGAAGAATGACTTTAAGACTCGGCCTCACCAGTGACATAGATTTCGCGCCCCTGTTTTTCCCGCTTGAAGCCGGTTGGGCAGGCTTGCCGAACGGAGTTTCTTCCCAGACCGACGACCTGGCTCGCCTGGAAAAAACCCTGCTGGCCGGGCAACTTGATATTGCCCCGGTCAACCCGGTCCTTTATGCCACCCACACCAGTACGCTGAGCCTGCTGCCTTACCCGGTCAAAGCTACGGACCTGGCCGCCGACAGCATCTTTTTTATCAGCACGAAGCGTCCCGACCAACTCGACCAGGCCCGGGTGGCGGTGTCGCCCAACAGCCAGACCGGTGAGGCTCTTTTGAAAATTCTCGCCCCCAAATACTACGGCCTGACCCCCAAGCCTTTTCCGGTGCCGAGCGAAGCCGCCGCCCTGGAAGCCTTGCAGGGACTAGCCGAAACCTGCATCATCAGCGGGGAAGCGGCCATGCGCGCCGCCGGGTGGGCCAAAGCCAAAGGCCTTTTCGTAGAAGACCTGACTAAAGCCTGGTGGATTAGCACCGGGCTACCCCTGCCGACTTATTTGCTGGCCGTCCGCAAAGAATGGACCCGCTCCGACCCCGAAGCCACGAACCTGGCTCGTTCGCTCATGCTGGCCTTTCGCCGGGCCATCCAGAGCGGCCAGGAACAACGCCCGACCCTGCTTGACCGGGCCGCAGGCAAGACCGGCCTACCCCTGCAGGCGCTGGACGATCACTACCGGTTGCAGCGTTTCGAACTGAACGAGGCGCACCTGCGCGGCCTGCTGGAATTCTACCGCCGGGCCGCTGCCCAGGGTTTGAT
>CADDZM010000081.1 GCA_902812345.1 Chloroflexota bacterium
CCGAAATTCCCCACATCCCCGCCGCCGTATTCCCCGGCGTCACTATTGAGAATTTCCTCGTAAAAACCGGGCTTCGGCACCCCCACCCGGTAGTTAAAGCGGGGGACCGGCGTAAAGTTTAACGCCACCACCAGTTCGTCATCCGGGTCTTTGGCCCGGCGCAGGAAAGAGAGCGTGCTGTTCTCGTTGTCCCGCAATTCCAGCCATTGAAAGCCTTGCCAGCTATCGTCAATCTCGTACAGGGCTTTCTCGCTTGTATAGAGCCTGTTTAATGTCTCGACATACTTCAGCAAACCCCGGTGTGAAGGATTTTGCAGCAAGTCCCAGTCAAGGGCCGTCCGCTCGTTCCATTCCTTCCACTGGCCGAACTCGCCGCCCATAAAATTTAATTTCTTGCCGGGATGCGTATACATATAACCGTAGAGCGCCCGCAAGTTAGCGAACTTCTGCCAGGCGTCCCCCGGCATCTTGTCCAGCATAGACTTTTTAAGATGGACCACCTCATCGTGCGAGAAAGGTAAAATGTAATTCTCGTTAAAGGCATACATGAGCGAAAAAGTCAGGCTGTTGTGGTGGTAGCGCCGGAAAATGGGGTCTTGCTCCATATAATCGAGCATATCGTGCATCCAACCCATGTTCCATTTCAGGTCAAAACCAAGCCCGCCGATAAAGGTTGGCTTAGTCACCATTGGCCAGGCGGTCGAATCCTCCGCGCTCGTCAAAATATGGGGGTATTCTTTGTGGGTCAGTTCGTTAAAGCGGCGAATAAAATCAATCGCCTCTAAATTCTCCCGACCGCCGTACTGGTTCGGCACCCACTGGCCCGGCCCCTTCGAGTAGTCCAGGTAAAGCAGGGAGGCCACTGCGTCTACCCGCAGCCCGTCAATGTGGTACTTGTCCAGCCAGAAAAGCGCGTTCGACAGCAAGAAATTCCGGACCTCGTTGCGCCCAAAGTTAAAAATAAGCGTTCCCCAGTCGGCGTGTTCACCCTGGCGCGGGTCGGCATGCTCGTATAGGTGCGTCCCGTCAAACTGGGCCAGGCCGTGCTGGTCTTTGGGAAAGTGAGCGGGAACCCAGTCCAGAAAGACCCCGATATTTTCCTGGTGGCAGCGGTCAATCAGGTACATCAGGTCTTGTGGCTGGCCGAAACGGCTCGTCGCGGAATAGTAGCCGATAGTCTGGTAGCCCCAGGAACCGTCAAAAGGGTGCTCCGAAACGGGCAAAAGCTCGATATGGGTATAGCGCATTGACTTTACATAAGCCACTAGCTGGTCGGCCAGTTCCCGGTAAGTCAGGTAACTTTCGTCGTGACTGGCCGCGCCCCAGCGCCGCCGCCACGAACCCAGGTGGACTTCATAAACCGAAACCGGGGCGTGGATGGAGTTGTGAGCAGCCTGGTTGGTTGCCATCCACTCGCGGTCCTGCCACTCGTAGCGGTCTAAATCGGCTACAATCGAAGCCGTCTTTGGCCGCATTTCACTAAAGAAGCCGTAAGGGTCCGATTTCTCTATGGGGAGTTCCGAGAAGTTTGAACGGATTTCGTACTTGTAGGTAAAACCTTCCTCGATGCCCGGCACGAACATTTCATGGATACCATGTGATGGGTGGTTGCGCATTGGCAGCACCCGACCGTCCCAGTTGTTAAAGTCCCCGATAACGCTTACCCGCAAAGCGTTTGGCGCCCACACCGCGAAACTAACCCCTTTAACTCCGTCCATCTCCCTGACGTGCGCCCCAAGCCTGTTATAGGTGTGAAAGTGGGTCCCTTCTTTTATCAGGTGCAAATCGAACTCGCTCAGGGTCTGGCCGAAAGCGTAAGGATCGTAAAACTCGGTCGAGTTACCGTTGAAATCGGTCCTGACAAACTTGTACTTCAAGTCCTGGGGCTGCTTTTCCAGCGCCACCTGAAAAAGACCGTCGTCGTGGACCTTCTCCAGGGGGTACAACTTCTCGCCGGCTTTTAGCTGCATTTCCTTTGCGTAAGGCTGGAAAGTGCGCACCACCAGCCAGGAACCACTTTCCCCCAGGTCGTAGAGATGGGGGCCGAGTGCCGCGAAGGGGTTGCCGTGATAGCCCCCGGCCAGGGCTGCCATCTCACTATCGCTTAAATATAGGTTTGCCCGGTTAGCTAAATTGGTCATAACTGTTTTTAGTTTCTAGTTTTTAGTAATTACGGTTAGTTTCCAGTAATTTATCTGTAGGGGGGAATTGTTTTGCTACTGCCAGGTAGAACCAGTCGGGGAAATAATTCCCTCCCACAAATGCAATTCCCTCCCAAAACCTGAAAGCCGGGTGGCTGAATAGGCAGTTTAGTTATTAGGTATTAGTTTAGAACTTTCGCTTTCTTTCTTAGAGACTTGTAGAAAAAAGGCTACGAGGTTCCTGGACTATGCTCGGAATGACAATTGGGAGCGAAAGTCCTGTCTACTAAAAACTAGGAACTAAACACTACCCCGTAAAATTAATCTCCCGGTCCTGCGGAGTTTTCTGCTGGGCCTGGGCTGCCGGAGTAATGCGGAAAATGTGCGAACCCCGGTTGGCCGGGTCCAGCGACACATAGTTGTACTCGTTCTGCCAGGTATAGGTCTGGTTATTGAGCAAATCTTCCACCTGATAAGGTTCGTCCGCCTTGATGCCCCATTCCCAGTAAGGCACCCCGACAAAGGTGGACTGCACATTAAAGGGGTCTAGATTTACCACCACCACAATAATGTTGCTGTGGTCGGGCGTGGTTTTGCCGTAGACAATAATATTCTCGTTGCCCCCGTTGTTGTAGAAGCGCAAGTTATCGTAAAGGTGCAAAGCCGGGTTTTCCTTGCGAATCCAGTTCAGCCGGCCGATAAACTCCCCGTGATACCAGGGTACACTCCAGTCATACTGGGCTATCTCGTATTTTTGCGAATTCAGGTATTCCTCGGCGCCGGGCCGTTGGACGTTAATGCCGAGTTCATAGCCGCTATACATACCGTACACCGAGGATAGGGTGGCCGCCAGGACCAGGCGCAACCGGAAAGCGGGCATGCCGCCCGTCACCAGGAATTCGTGCAGGATGTCGGGGGTGTTAGGCCAGAGATTGCCCCGGTAATACTCTTTCATCTCGGACTGGGTCAGTTCGGTGAGGTATTCGGTCAGTTCCCACTTTGTGGTGCGCCAGGTGAAATAAGTATACGACTGGCTGAACCCGGCCTTTGCCAGCGCCCGCATCACTTTAGGCCGGGTGAAAGCCTCGGCCAGAAAGAGTGTTTCGGGGTATTTTTCCTTGATGCTGCCGATAACCCATTCCCAGAAAGTAATGGCCTTGGTATGCGGGTTATCCACTCGGAAGATGCGGACCCCCTTTTCAATCCAGAATTCCAGAGTGCTTTTAAGCTCTTCCCAGAGAGCTTTTCGGACTTCCGGGTCCGGCCCGAAAAAGTTTATCGGGTAGATATCCTGGTACTTTTTAGGCGGGTTTTCGGCATACTTTATTGTCCCGTCAGGCCGCACAAAGAACCATTCGGGGTGTGCCTTTACCCAGGGATGGTCGGGCGCACATTGGATAGCGAAGTCGAGGGCCAGGCTGATGCCGTCCGCTTTACAGGCTTCGACCAGTTTTGCGAAATCTTCAAAGGTGCCGAGGGCCGGTTCGATGGATTTATGGCCGCCGTTCTCGTTACCGATGGCCCAGGGCGAACCGGGGTCGTTCGGGCCGGGGGTCAGAGTATTGTTGGGGCCTTTGCGGTTAGTTTTACCAATCGGGTGAATCGGCGGCAGGTATAGCACGTCAAAGCCCATGCTCTTGATGCGGGGCAATTCCTCGATAACGGTTAAAAAGTTGCCATGCGTGCCGGGCTTGCCGGTCGAGCGAGGAAAGATTTCGTACCAGGCCGCGAAACGAGCGTTAACGGGGTCCACCGTAATACCCAGTTCTTTTGAGAAAGCCGACCTGGAGCGGTCCGGGTAGCGGTGCATCAGGCTCGTGACTTCCTCGGTCAAAAAGAGTTTCCCGGCCTCAACCGGGTCTGTGGTAGCCTCGACCGCCGCCAGCAGTTTCTTGGCGACGGGTTGTTGTTCGAGGGGGATGCGGTCCATGGTAGCTTTAACGATGGTTACCCCTTCTAAAACGTCGCTTTGTTCGACCTGGCTGGCTGCGACGCGTTTTTCCATATCGTGTTCCCAGGTGCCAAAGCGGTCATTCCAGGCTTCAATCTTGTAGACATAGCGGCCCATTTCCGTGACCTTAAACTCACCGCGCCAGCGGTCGTTGTCAAACATGACCATTGGCGCTTCTTGCCAGTTGTAAAGGGGGTTATTTTCCGGTTCTCCGGAGGCGGGGCAGACCTGACGATACCTGATAGCGGCGGCAATCAGGTCGTGCCCGTCGCGGAAGATATCGGCCTGGACCTCAACAGTATCCCCGGTCACCCGCTTGATGGGGTAGCGTCCGCAATCTATTTGCGGCGTAATTCGTTCGATAATAATTTGCCGGTCATTTGAGATAAAGTCTTTTAAGTTCATTCGATTCTTTTCTCTTTATATTTTTCTCTGTTACAACTATAAGAATTCCGCCTGCTGCCCTTTGAGCCTGCCGAACTTATACCGCCTTCAAAAAGGCTTTAAACAAAAGTCCCTCAGACAAGAAATAAACTTTTACTACAACGTTCCTACGATAAATTTTAGCAAGATTAGTACCCTGGCATAGTAATTGGTAGTTTTACCACGGAGTGAAGAGAGTTTTGGCAGCGTATTTCCTGGGGGATTATAGCGGTTTACGCCACAAAGCACCAATATTGAAGTAAATCGTTAGCAAAGGTAGAATTTACTCATATTTCAGGCCGGTACGAGCAAAAGGGCCGCTTTTTAGAACGGGTCGGGCTAGCCCGTTCAGCTTGAACCGCACATAGGGAAGGTAAAGGTAATGTCAACGAAGGACCACGGAGAGCAAGGGCAGTTACAATCCGGCGAGGTTTCTACCGCCGCGAATTTAACCGGCGACTGGTTGCGGCAGGAGATTTCCAGCCTGGTAGGGCAAATCCAGCCGGAGTATTTCAAGTCAAAACGCTGGTTTGGCAGCAAGTCCCGCCAGATTTCCGGCTACAAGGTCCGCGATTTCGAACTGCTTGACGCGGGACCGGACTTGCTGGGCCTTTTACTCCTGGAAATCAACTACGCCGAAGGCGAACCGGAGTTGTACCAGTTGCCGCTGGCTTTCAAGCCGCTCGACCAGGTGCCGCCGGCTATCACCATTCAACCGGACGGCGCGGCCCTGGTCTTGCATACTCCGCAGGGTGAGGTCTGGGCCTACGACGCTTTCTCGGAAGACCCGATTTGCCGGGCGCTCTACCAGAATATTTATGATAATTCCGAGTACGCTTTGCAGCAGGGCAAGCTGATTTTCCGTTCGCTGCCCGACCGTCTTGACAGCCGTGATTTATCTTCCATCAAGCGCATCAGCACCGAGCAGAGCAACACTTCGATTATTTACAACAACAAGTTTATTTTGAAGGCTTTCCGCAAGCTCTCTTTTGGCCTGAACCCTGATTTCGAGGTGCCTTACTATCTTTCGAGCGAAACGAGCTTTGAGTATGTGCCGAAAGTGGACGGCTATTTCGAGTATACACCCCGAAACGAAGCCCCGGTCTCGATGGGCGTGTTGCAGGATTTTATCCCGAACGAGGGCGACGGCTACAACGTCACGCTTGATTACGTGCGCGATTTCTATATACGGCTGAAAAAATACCGCGAGGAAAATGGCCGCCTGGACGGTGATAAGGCTGAACCGGCCCGCCGGTTTGCCGGTGATTTCCCCGAAGTGGCCCGCCGCCTGGGCCTGATTACCGGCGAGATGCACAACGCTCTGGCCTTGCCGACCGAACAGGAAGAATTTAAGCCTGTGCAGATTTCACCGGAGGATACCGGCAAATGGGAAAAGGCCATTACGGAGCTTATCCGGCGGGTTATCGGCAGCGTGAACCGGCAACTTCCTGAACTTTCGCCGGATTTGCAGGATTTGTTAAAGCCGGTAGCGGCCAGTGAGCAGGCTTATTTGCAGATGGCCGCCGGGCTGGATAGCCTGGTGAAGGCCGGGGTCCACAAGACCCGCTATCACGGCGACTACCACCTGGGGCAGGTTCTCAAGACCGGGCCGGACTTTATCATCCTGGATTTTGAGGGCGAACCGGCCAGGACGCTGGAGGAACGCCGCTCGAAACATTCCCCTCTCAAGGACGTGGCCGGGCTTTTACGCTCGTTCAACTACGCCGCCTACGCGGTATTGTTCGAGGAATGGGAACACACCGCCGACCCGACCGAGCGGGCCGAGTTGGAAAGCTGGGCGCAGGAGTGGGAGCGGGTGGCCCGCCAGAGCTTTTTGGAAGGGTACAGCGCGGCAACGGCCCACCACAACGGCCCGCGCATTATCCCGGCGGACGAGGCCGCTTTCCGGGGGGCGGTCAAGATTTTCGAACTGGAAAAAGCTTTTTACGAATTGAACTACGAGTTTAACAACCGCCCGACCTGGGCGCCAATTCCGGCAAAAGGGCTGCAAAGAATTAAAAACGAGGGTTAAAAAAGCTATGAGAAAAGCTAAAAGGGAAAGGCTATGAGGGGAAAGCTATGAACCGATTACAGCAGTTGCGCGAGGCCGCCGGGTTAAACCGCGCCGACCTGGCCCGCCGCTCCGATGTCACTCAATCGGCTATCGAGCAGTTGGAAGCAGGCGTTCACCTGACCGGGGCCGAACGAGCGGTCGAGGTTCCGGGCGAAACCACGGTTGAAGACCTGCCGGTCCTTCTAAACAAACTGGCCGATGCCCTGGGTGCGAACCTTATCGACAAAGGCATTGCGGTATCGCCGGATGAACTGCTCGAACCGGCCCGCGTTGACGCTCCAACTCAACCTGAAGGAGCCGCCGCGCCGGGCGAGGAAACCCAGACAGCCCTGCCTTTAATCGGGGTGAATTACGCGCCGCCGGAAGGTGATTTGCCGCCGGACGCTCGCTCGCACAACGAGACCGAAACCCCGGAAGACATTGACGCCGCCCTGGACCAGCTTGCCCGCAACGCCCAGATAACCGCTTCCGAGGCCGCGGCTGAAACCGGCGCGGACGAGGTAACTCTCGAATCAAACCGGCCCGCTACCCCGGTTAGCCCTGCCGCCGAAACCGGGCAGGAGACTGCGCCTGATTACACCGAACCGGCCCGTACCGGGCAAGCCCCGACCGGCGGCACCGAGACCATCAACATGGCCGAACTGCCCGATTCGCTGCCTATCGGCGTACTGCCGGGCAGCCCGCCCGTGGTCGAGACCAGGGAAATTTCACCGCTCACTGACCAGGAATTTGCCAGCCAGGAAACTCAGAAAATCAATATCCCGGCGGAAGTGCAGGCAACTTTACCCGGACATGCGAGAGCAACTTCAACCGTCGGGGAAATTCTCCCGGCCACTCCGGTTGAGTCCGCCAACCGTTCGCCCAATGTGGTCGAAGAATCGGACGTTGCAAGGGGGGCTTACGCGGTGGCGCCGGCGCCGGATATGCCCGGTCCCGCGCCTGCGCCTGAAACGATGCAGCCCAGCAGCGAGGCTCATCCCGAACCGCCCGTTACAGCAGCGGTCGAAAACGAGGCCTACCCGGCCAACCTGGGCCTGGAAACCTCGCACAAAGTTGACGCGGTTGAGCCTAACCGGATTGCCATGCCCGCGCCGCCGCCCCAACTGACATCGCTTGAACTGGAAGCCGCCACGCCGCCCCAGGATGACGCGCCGTTGACCACAAGCCAGCCGGAAAAGTTGCCCGTAATGCAGCCTTATGTCACGCCTGGGCCGACCGACGAGGAGCAGAGCCGTTACAAATTACCGCTCAGTACGGTTATTCCTTCGCTTATCGGAGTGGTAGCCGCCCTGGGCTGGTACGCCTGGCGTACCTGGCGGCGGTCCAAAGCCGAATCCGAAAGGGTTGCGCCTTATTACAGAGAAAAGTAAAATTTTTGGAAGGGAATAGACAAGAAGTTGCATCCTTCTCTATGAGCGGGTAAACTCTGCTGGCTTCTTGATAGGGATATTCTAAAATGCGTAATGTAAATTTGGAGGGCATTAACGTGCTTGAGAGCACCGGTCACGATACAGAGTGGTATAAGGACGCAATAATTTACGAATTGCACGTCAAAGCTTTCGCTGACAGTAACAAAGATGGTATTGGTGACTTTAAGGGCCTAACCTCAAAACTCGATTACCTCAAAGACCTGGGGATTACCTGTATCTGGCTGCTGCCTTTCTACGATTCACCGTTGCGGGATGATGGCTACGATATTTCGGATTATTACAAGGTTCACCCAAATTATGGTACGGTCGAGGATTTTAAAGAGTTCCTGGACGAGGCCCACAAACGCGGCCTTAAAGTGCTGGCCGACCTGGTTATTAACCACACTTCCGACCAGAACATGTGGTTCCAGGAAGCCCGCCGCTCGCCGGATTCGCCCTACCGCGACTATTATGTCTGGAGCGATACCGACACCAGGTATTCCGAGGCCCGGATTATTTTTACCGATACGGAGCGTTCGAACTGGACCTGGGACCCGGTGGCGAAGCAGTATTTCTGGCACCGCTTTTTCAGCCACCAGCCCGACCTGAACTTTGATAATCCTAAAGTGCGCCAGGAAATCCTCGACGTGCTGAAATTCTGGATGGACATGGGCATTGACGGGTTCCGGGCCGACGCGGTGCCGTACCTGTTCGAGCGTGAAGGCACCAACTGCGAGAATTTGCCCGAAACGCACGAGTTTTTGAAGGAAATTCGCCGGTTCGTGGATGCTCACTACGAAAACCGGGTGCTGCTGGCCGAGGCTAACCAGTGGCCCTCCGACCTGCTGCCTTACTTCGGGGAGGGCGACGAGTTCCAGATGTCTTTTAACTTCCCGCTGATGCCGCGTATCTTTATGGCAGTCCGCAAGGAAGAACGCAAACCGATTATGGATATTATCAACCAGTTGCCGAAAATCCCGGATAACTGCCAGTGGGGTATCTTCCTGCGCAACCACGACGAGCTTACCCTTGAAATGGTTTCGGACGAAGAACGCGACTACATGTATTTCGAGTATGCGATGGATAAGCGGATGAAGATTAACGTCGGTATCCGCCGCCGTCTGGCCCCGCTGCTGGATAATGGCCGCCGCCGCATCGAACTGGTCAACAGTCTGCTCTTTACCCTGCCCGGCACCCCTATCCTCTACTACGGCGACGAAATGGGCATGGGCGATAACATCTACCTGGGCGACCGCGATGGCGTGCGCACGCCCATGCAGTGGACCATGGACCGCAACGCCGGGTTCTCGCGGGCCGACCCTGCCCGCCTCTATAGCCCGGTTATCGTGGACCCGGTCTACGGCTACCAGGCGATTAACGTCGAGGCCCAGGAGCGGACCCCTTCGAGCTTGCTGCGCTGGATGAAGCTAATGATTGCCACCCGCAAACGCTACCCGGTCTTCGGGCGAGGCGGCATCACCTTCTTTAACCCGATGAACCCGAAAATCCTGGCCTATATCCGCTGCTACGGTGAGCAGCAGGTGCTGGTGGTCAACAACCTGTCGCGGTTCGCCCAACCGGTCGAACTCGATTTGTCGGACTATAAGGGTTATACGCCGGTCGAGATTATCGGCAAGACGCCTTTCCCGGCCATCGGGGAATTGCCTTATTTCTTTACGGTCGGGCCGCACTCGTTCTACTGGTTCGAGTTACAAGCGCCGGGGGAGGAAACAGCCGAGGCCCACGCTTAAAAACCAATTCCGGTTTTAACCAAAAAGGAGCAGTCTGGCGGGACCGCTCCTTTTTGGTTTTATATGCTTTGCTGCCTGAAAAGAAAAAGTTTAACACCTGTCATTCCTCGCTCCCAATTGTCATTCCGAGCGTAGCCGAGGAATCTCGTTGCTCTCTGGTCGCCTTTGACGTAAGCACGAGTCTTGACTTGAGGCAAAGTCAGGGTGGGATCGGGCCGGTGTTCGTTAAGGATATGGCCCAACGGGTTCCGAGATTCCTCGCCTTCACTCGCACCTCCGGGCGTGACAAGGGGGAACCCGGCCTTTCTTTCCAGAACGGGCCTTAAACGGTTCAGGCAATCCAGGTCAGGGTGCTGCCGGTGACTTTCCAGCTTCCATTTTCTCTTTCAAGCTGGAATACAGTCCCGCCAACATCCATAAAGGCGCGAAGATAGCTGATTTCGAGTTCGGCTTTGTTATCGCTTAACCAGTTTATGCGGCCAATCCCCCAGAACATGGCCGGTTCGCTGCTACTTTTTAATACAACTTTATTCAAATCGCCTTTATCCTGGGTCATAACGCACTCCGACGCTTTAACAACCGGCGGATTATTTCCCTTAAAGCGGTCTAAAAGGGATTGAGGCGGGTCTTGTAAGTTTGAAGCGCTTTGCCTGGTTGTTTCAAAGCCGAGACAGTAATATTGGCTCATGGGGAAAGCACGACTGGCGACATTACCGGCAACATAGGCGAACTGGGTGCGTAGAATCGCTTCCCGGATGTCATCTTCGTCCTGGGATTTTGTTCGTGCCAGGGTAGTGGTGGTCGGTACGGGTTGAGGGGTTAGGGTTGGTTGCGCGGTCGGTTGGGCAGATGGCACCAACTGGTTGACCGGAGTCGGGGAACTATCCCCGCAAGCGGCCAGGATAAGGGCGATAATGAGAAAAGTCAGGACCGGACGAGCCATTGAGTTTCTCCTTGATAGTAGTTTTCGCAACAAAGATAATTTAAGAAATATAACTCTCATTCGGCTCTTAAAATCACACTTTTAAGAAGAAAGCCTGAAATTACTCAGGCTTCGAAATTCCTGCAAAAGCAGCCAATATGATTTTGTCCCACCAGCAGCCGCCTGCAAAGTTTAATCAATCTTGCTTGCGCTGGTAACTGCCCGGTACCGACCGCATGCTGATAGCGAGACGGTTCCAGCTATTGATGGCGTTAACGGCCAGGGTCAAATTGACCAGTTCCGCCTCGTCAAAATGCTCCCTGATGGCTTCGAAAAGGGAGTCCGGCACATCGTTGGTGCTAATCAGGGTCAGCTTTTCGGTCCATTCGAGGGCAGCCCGCTCTCGCTCGGTAAAGAAAGGGGTTTCGCGCCAGGCCGAGAGGGCGTAAAGGCGTTGCTCGGTCTCGCCCTGGGCGCGGGCATCTTTGGTGTGCATGTCAATGCAAAAAGCGCAGCCGTTAAGCTGGGAAGCTCTTACTTTTATAAGTTCAAGCAGCGAGTGTTCGAGGCCGCAGCCTTTTAAGTAACGCTCCATCTCGTACAAAATGCGCACGCCGTCACGGGCGGCTTTCAGGTAATCTATTCTTCGGGCCATTTTTAGCTTCTTTTATCTTATATTTTTTTAACTAAAACGCTAAAATTCAGACGGATAAATTCCGTCCTGATTACAACACGAATAAACTCTAAAAATGTTGCGTTAAATTTACCTTTCAGGCTTTCTTTAAGAAATTAAAAGACCAGCGGCGAGAAATTGTACTGGCGGTCGGCATTCACGCCAAAGACCGAGTCCCAGTAGCGCGCCCCGCCGTACATCACGACCAGATTCTTACCCTCGACTTTAAGCTCGCCAACGTTGAACTGGCCCATGATGCGCTCGAAGACACCCGCGCCTTCACCGAGTTTTTGGAGTTGTTCGCGCCGCATATGGGCGAAAAAGCCGGGATAGACCACAATGAGCGGCAGGGCGCCGTGCGAGGCGAATCTGGTGTGAGCAAGGTCAACCAGTTCTTTAGCTTTGCGCGGCACGTCCCGGAAAGCGCCCGGCCCGGTCAGGGGATTGCGGAGAGTGAAGCCGACCAGGCTATTGGTGAAGCCGTCTTTGACCAGGGCTTCTTTTGGGCGGGCCACTAAATCGAGTTCGAGGGTGCGGCCACCGGGATGACTGCCTTTAAGGTTTTCCTCGACCACCTCGAAGAACGGCCCAATTTTTTCTTTCAACATCGCTACGGTTTCGCCGCCGCCCGGCGGTTCATCATTCAAGAAAAAGGCCATCTTTCCCCCCTTTGCTTTACCAGGTAGTAACTGCAACAGTCTTGAAAGGCTGACTGAACCGTATTATAGCCCGAACCGGGCAATCGCGTCAGCTACACGGACGGCTCCCGCCAGGGCCGGAACGTTGTGGACCCGGATGATGTCGGCTCCCCCGGCGATTGCCAGGGCAACCCCGGCGGCGGTGCCGTAATCGCGCTCCGGGCCGGGCGGTGGCGAGTTCTTGCCGCCAACCAGTCTCCCAACGAAACTTTTGCGCGAAAGGCCGATAAGGAGCGGCTGGCCTAACCGCTTGAATGCGGGCAGGCGGTGTAAGATTTCCAGGTTTTGGGTAAAGTTCTTGGCGAAACCGAGGCCGGGGTCGAGAATGATTTTCTCCCGGCGGATGCCCGCCGCTTTCAGCTCGTCCAGCTTTTTATCGAACCATTCCACTAGGACGCCGACCACGTCGCCGCCATAATCGGTCAGGCCGAGCATGGTCTGGGGCGTGCCGCGCATGTGCATTACGATGGCCGGAATCCCGCTTTCGGCGACCAGTTCGCGCATGGCCGGGTCGGTCAGACCTGTGATGTCGTTGATGATATGCGCCCCGGCTTGCAGGGCAGCCCGGGCGACTTCCGGCTTGAAAGTATCCACCGAAATAAGGCGGCGGCTGTATTTTTTGGCTGCTTTGATAACAGGCAAAAGACGGGCCAATTCTTCCTGGGCCGGGACAGGGGTGGCGTTTGGGCGAGTGCTTTCCGCGCCCAGGTCGAGTATATCGGCTTCCGGCTCGAAAAGTTTTAGCTGGGCGGTAGTGGCGGCAAGGTCGGTAGCAAGGCCGTCGCCCGAAAAGGAGTCGGGCGTAAGGTTGAGGATACCCATCAGGTAAGTCCGGCTGCCCCAGATGAGGGTTTGTCCGGCGATTTCAAGCGGGGCGGGTGCGGGCTGGCTCATGGGCGGGCCTTGCGGGCGTACAGGTTTATCCAGCAGACCGGAGAGCCGTCCGGCTGCTTTTGCACTTTCGAAAAATTCTCGGAAAGCGACAAAATCTCGAACCCGGCCTGGCCGACCTTCCCGGCCAGTTCGTCGGCGCGGTAGTAGGCGAAATAAAAGCGGGCCAGGGCATCTTCCGGTTCGCGCCAGCTTTCGTCCTGGCCGCGTTTAACGGCCATGAAAAGGATGCCGCTATCAGCGAGGACTCGCCTCATCTCGGTTAAGGCCAGCCCGGCGCTTTGTTTGGGCAGGTGCAAAAACGACGCGCTGGCCCAGATGCCCTGAAAACTGCCGTTCTTGAAGGGCAGGCAGCGCATATCGGCCTGGACAAAGGCGCTGCCGGGGCTGCGCCGCCGGGCTTCTTCCACCATTCCCAGCGACAAATCGGCCCCGACCACCCGGTAAGACTGTTCCCGGTAAAAGTGGGTGTCGCGGCCCGGCCCGCAGCCCAGGTCGAGAATGTTCCCGCCGGGTGCGGCCAGGAAATCCATGAACCAGTTGCGCTGGGATGGTAGGGGAATATTATAGGTACGTTCGGCGTAACTGGCGGCGGTGCGGTCGTAACTGCGGATAGTTTGTTTAAGGGCTTCTTCGGATGAATGCAATTGCTTCCCTTTTCAAGGCTAAACCGATAAATCATGAAATTATAACATGGTCTTTACGCTATCATCAATTTATTATATTGACACGGTTCCGGCTCGCATTGTACAGTTCAGCATAAGAATATTAGAAAAGAATAGTTACAGAAAATATTGGGGAAATATTGGAATTATATTTCAAAAAGCGGTGGAGTCCTGCCGAAAGCGGCCAAACCAGGGTCGAAGTAATCTAAATGCAGCCCAGCCAGCCGAATTTCGAACAATCCCTATACACCGAACTTAACGTAGCCTTCACAGGGCGGCTCCAACCCCATTTTTTGCGCAAATCGAGCCTGATTATAATGTCGCATATCCTCGAAGACCAGGTCTTGAAGCGGGAACTCGCCCCGGTGATTTTTACCGCCTTCCAGAAAGAGCAGTATTTTCAAAAAGAAAAGCCTCGTTACGACCGTTTAAACCGGCTTGCGCGGGCGGTAACGATTTTTGGCCAAGGCTTGCCGGGAGGCCGGGTCTTTCAGCACGAGTGGTTTATTGTGATAAATGAGCCGCGCTTCAAGTCTTTAATCGCTTCTTACGAGCTGAGCGGTGAAGAACTGGGGGAATTCTTTCCGCTCAAAGCCCTACCACTTCCCGGCGAAAATAACCGGCTTTTCGTGGGCTTCTGGAGTTACGACCCGGAAGTGGTAGACTTCGCTACCCGCTTACTCGCCCGGCAATCTTCACCGCAAGTCCAGGCCGCGGCAGAGCGGGCGCTGACCGCGCCTCTGGAGGCCGGAGAACAATTCCGGTGCGTCACGGAGGTTAGCGCCCTGATTCTAAGCCGCCTTGAGAAAACAAACCTGAAAATGCTGGGCCAGATTAAGCACAACCAGCAGCTTTTGCAAGAGGTCACGCGCCAGAGCGAGCAGATTGGCCTGTTGTCGCGGCTGGAACGGCTCGACGACACTCAGAAATTACACCAGGAGTTGCTGGCTCTTTACAACGAAACGGCCCGCACGCATACGCTGCTGCACCAGGCTACCCTGCGGCAGCTGCAGTCAGCCCAAAATATGGAAGCCGCCCGCAACCTTTTACCCCAATTCCAGGCCGTACTTGATGATTTCTCCGGTCCCGGCCAGAACCCCACTTTAGAAGAACTCCTGGCCCGCCTGGCAACTTTGTTGACCGTCCCGCCAACCTCTAATTCTTAGTTTTAAGCAAGTTCTTTCACCAGGTTTGGTTTCCCAGGTAATTCAAATCCAGGTTGCGTTTTTGCCACAAGAAGACCTGTAAGAGAGAACCCACCCGGCCTTTTGTCAGTGGGTAAGCCGCTGAAAAACTGGCTTGCCAAAAAAGAGCGGCAGCATGTACACTGACAGGATGTTCGGCTAGTGGCTGGAAAGAGTCATCTGGTGGCGGTAAAGCTGGTAATACCAACCCCGCCGGGCCAGCAGTTCGTCCTGCCCGCCCATCTCCACAACCTTACCCTTATCCATCACGATTACCTTATCCACGTCCTTAATCGTACTCAGGCGGTGAGCGATAATCAGGGCGGTACGGTTTTTCAGCAGCTTTTTGAGGGCTTCCTGAATAATCGCCTCGCTTTCGGAGTCCACGCTCGAAGTCGCCTCGTCGAGGATGAGAATCGCCTGGGGATTATAGGCCAGGGCGCGGGCGAAGCTTAATAACTGGCGCTGCCCGACCGAAATGTTCGAGCCGCGTTCTTCAAGCTGGTACTCGTAATTGCCCGGCAATTGCTCGATAAAGCTGTCCGCTCCTACATGCTGCGCGGCCTGCCGGACCTGTTCATCGGTCAGGGCCGGGTTGCCGAAACGAATGTTGTCGGCGATGCTTCCCTTAAATAGAAGCGGGTCTTGCAGCACCAGGGCCAGGTGTTGCCGTAAATCCTTTTGCGCCACCTCCCGGACATCTACCCCGTTGACCCGGATAGCCCCCTCCTGGATTTCGTAGTTGCGGCTGAGTAACCCCATCAGGCTGGTTTTCCCGGCCCCGGTTGCCCCCACGATAGCCACTTTTTCGCCCGGCTGGATAGTGAAAGATACATCCTTGATAACCTGGTGTTCGGGTTTGTAACCGAAAGTCACCCGGTCGAAGCGTACCTCGGCCCAGTTGGAATTCTTCTGGCTGGTTTCCACCAGCGGGCGCGGCGTTTCAGGGTCTTGAATACTGCTCGGCTGGTCAATCATGCCAAAGACCCGTTCGCAACTGGCTGCCGCCGACTGGAAAAGAGTGTAGCGTTCAGCCAGGTCGCGGATAGGCTGGAAAGTGCGGTCGGTGTACTGCAAGAAAGCCACCAGAACACCGTAGGTCACGCCCTGGTTGCCCATCAGCAGCCAACCGCCGACCAGCAATAAGAGCGCGTTTGCCACCGACCCCAAAAAGGTGACGAAGGGCAGGAAAAAGCCGTTAGCATAGACGATAAAGCGGTTACTCTGGAAATAGCGTTCGTTCAACTCCTGGAAATAGCGGAAGTTAAGACGCTGGCGGTTGAACAACTGCACGGTCAGCATCCCTGAATAGTTTTCGGCCAGGTAACCAATCAGGGTTGAGTAGCGCCGCCTCGCCCGCCGCCAGGCCCGCCTTATAATCTTCCGGAAGAAGAAGGTTACAATAAATTGAAGCGGCAGCACCGAGAGAATGACCAGGGTCAGCCGCCAATCGAGCAGCAGCATGGTCGGGATGAGGACCGCCAGGACCGCGAAGTCAGCCAGCACTGCCGAAGCGCCCTGGCTTAACAAATCGTTGATTGCTTCCATGTCGCTGGTAAGACGGCTGACCAGTCGCCCGGTGGGGTAGCGGTCGAAGAAGCCGAGTGACTGGTGCAGCAGGTGGTCGAACAATTTTACGCGTAAATCGCGGACCACCTTCTGGCCGAGCGTCTGCATAATGTAGCCCCGGCTGCACCGCAGGACGAAAATACCAAGAGTCGCGGCCATGAACAGGACCAAAATCAGGCCCAGACCGTCAAGCTTGTTTGGCGTAATATAGTTATCAATCGCGATTTTGGTGAGGAGCGGCCCGGCCATTTCCAGAAATGCCACCACAATTGTAACCGGCACCACCAGCCCGACCCCTTTCCAGTACGGTTTTAGAAAACCGAACAACCGGGTCAATTTCGCGCCTTTGTAGTCGCCGCGAACGATTTCGTCCTCGTCTTCTTCATCATCCTCGAAGCGGGATTTGGCCGGTTTTTCCAGGACTGCCGTCCCGCCCGCCGGGTTGCCCGCGACCGCCGTTTCGGGGCTCTGGCCTTTTTCGGACGGGCCGACCGTCACCCCTTCCGGTCCGGCTGCTTTGGGTTTGGCCGGTTCGGCATCAAGGGCGATTTCGTCCAGCCATTCGTTTTTGCCCAGTTCGACCTCGCGGCGGTACATGCGCGAGTAAAGCCCGGAGGAGCGGTTTAACAGTTCGGTATGCGTACCTTGCTCGACCATGCGGCCCTGGTCGAGGACCACAATCCAGTCAGCGTCTTTAACGAGGGTGAGGCGCTGCGTGACGATAAGGGTTGTGCGGCCCTGCTCACTCAGGGCGCGCAGGTTGGCGGCAATCTGGTTCTGGGTGCGCCCGTCCACGCTGCTAAGGCTGTCATCTAAAATAAGCACGCTGGATTCGGGAACCAGGGCGCGGGCAATCGCGGTGCGCTGTTTCTGCCCGCCGCTCATGGAGACACCGCGTTCGCCAATCTGAGCCTGGAGGCCGCCTGGAATCTGCGGCAGGTCCTGGGCCAGCCGGGAAAGGTCGGTCGCCCGGTGAATTTCAGTATCGCTGGCGGTATCCTTGCCAAAGGCAATATTCTCGCGCAAAGCCAGGGAAAAGAGGACCGTTTCCTGCGGCACATAAACTATTTCTCGCCGCAATTCCTCGAGCGGCAAGCAGCGCACGTCCACGCCTTTAAGCTTGACGCTGCCTTCGCTGGGGTCGTAGACCCGCCCAACGAGCGAGGCCAGGGAACTCTTTCCAGCCCCGGTCGAGCCTACCACAGCAACGGTCTTCCCGGCCTCAACGCCAAAATTGATGTCGCGCAAGACCCAGCGGTTACCAAGCATCAGGCCGGTATCTTTGAACTCGATTACGTTGTGGTTTTCCAGGACCGAGGCGGGAGTTGGCTCGACCGGATTGGCCGGGTCGGTAATCAGCGGTTTAATAAGGAAGACGCGCTGGATACGGCCCATGCTGGTTACGGCCTGCTGTCCCAGGTTAATGACGTTGCCCAGGTTGGAGAGCGGCCCGGCTAAAAGCAGCAGGTAAGCGTTAAACTGGACGAACTGGCCGATAGTCAACCGCCCGTCAGCGATTTCGTGACCGCCGACCCACAGCAGCACCGCCGTAATCGTGTTCATTACGGTCGCCACCAGCGGGTAGATAATCACGCCAAGCCGGATAAACTTAACGCTGGTATTGACCAGGATATCGTTATCGGCGGCATAACGTTTTACTTCTTTTTTCTCGGCTGTGTAGGCTTTGACTACCCGCACTCCGCCGAAAATTTCCTGGGCGCGGTTGCTCACCTCGCCCAACTGTTCCTGGGCGGCCCGGTAGAAAGGGGCCATTTTGCGGCTCAACCACGAAAGCGACACGGCCAGGAACGGCAAAAAGACGACGCCAATCAGGGCCAGCCGCCAGTTTTGCATGAACATCAAGGCCAGGGCCAGCACCCCCAAAAACAGGCTGTTAAAGCCGTTGGTGATGCCCTGGACAATGAAGTCACGCTGGACGCTGATGTCGGAAGTGCTGTGGACAATTAAATTGCCGATGCTGGTGTCGGAGTAATAGCTGCGGTCGAGCTTCTGGAGCTTGGCAAATAGGTCGCTGCGAAGTTCTGTTTCGATCTGGTAGCCGGTCCGGTTGATGGTCCAGCGCTGCAAAAAGCCCAGGCCAAGCTGAATAATGCCGACGCCTACAATCACCAGGCAGAGGACAACCTCAAACTGGCCTTTTTGCAAATTATCAATGATTAACCGGAGTAAGTAGGGTTGGGTGAGGCTGATTGCCGATAGAACCAGCAGAATAACGATACCGGCTACCAGGCTGAAGGCATGTCTTGCCAGGTAGGCCCATAAAACCTTTAAATTTCGCATTTTCCTTCATTATTAGGACTCTCGCCTCAAACCCTTAAAAAGCGTTTAATTTTCTCACACCTGAAGGTTTTGCAGGTTCGAAGCGAAAGCCTTGATTATAGTAGCCCTTCAGTCTGCCTCACCCCTTTGTCAGAAAGAATTGAACCGCTACAAACTTATTAACTTATTTACAAAAACAAAGCCTTCCCTAATCCCGTCAGGGATAGCAGTTAGTGAAAGGCTAAATATTTCAACTATTATATACCAAAGGATTCAGTTTTGAGGCCGCCAGATCACCTGTTTTTAAACCAGGTAGCCAACTATTTAAATCATTTAAGCGGCTGGGACTGTCGGTCTCACCGATGATAGCGCCATCCTCGAAATAGATAATAGTCATGGCCTCGCGCGGCCGGTCGGTTTCATTGCCGGGCGTGCCGTGGAGGGTCCAGCCAGAATGAAAAGTAGCATCTCCGGCCTGCATCGGTTCACCGTATTTAAGTGAAAGATTTTTCTCGGCGATAAAGTTTTCAAAAATAGATTGCGATTCGTCTGAAATCGGCACTTTCCCTAAATAACCCAGTTTCTGAGAGCCGTTGGCAAAGGTCATCGGTCCCATCTCGGCGGCGACATCGGTCAGCGGCATCCACATGGTCACGAACTTATCGGTTTTTAGTGGCCAGTAATACTGGTCCTGGTGCCAGGGGGTCGGCCCGCCGTGCGGTTCTTTAAACAAAGCCTGGTCGTGATAAATCCGCACGCCCCGCACACCCATCAGTTCGGCGGCGATTTTTGCAAAGCGGCGCGCCAGGACAAACCGGGCGACCTGCTCATCTCTTTGCCACAGGTTCATAATCTGCAAAAAGGCCCGCCCGTAGGTGTCGCGCTTGGCAAGCGGGCGTTTCTCGGTGTTGTAATGGTAGGCCGCCTCGCGGATAACCGGGCGGTAGAAGTCCATCTCGGCTTCGGAGGCAACCTTGCGCAATAAAATGTGGCCGTTCTGCTGGTAGCTGGCGACCTGTTCCGGCGTTAGCGGGTAGTCTCCAGCCAGGTCAGGTCCATTTGTGTGAGTGTTAACCTCTTGCAAAACTTTTACTCCTTTCAGCTACGTCAGTAAAAATTATTTGTGCTAGTATGTATTTATTTTACCAGTAACCGGGCTTGAAAATATATCCACAAAGGAAAAATTAGACCAAAGTCCAAAAGGCGTCAATAACCGGTTTACCTTCCCCAGCAGCGGCTTGAACAGCCGGGCGAATTTTTACCAGATATTTACCATTGTAAACCGCCCCTTTTATCCTGGGCCGCTATCCTATCTTTAGAAATGAAAGTAAGAGAAAAAGAAAAGAAAGAAAAAACGTAACTACACAGGGGGTAAAATAGGCAGCAAAGGTTGGCCCTCAAAAGCCTGCCTCAAAGCAGCATAAGCACTTTGCCCCTGCTTGCGTAAAGTTGAAATGTAACTGCGGATGCGACAAAACCATT